>NZ_JBDJNE010000011.1:0-112439 GCF_039674265.1 Brucella sp. TWI559 | reverse complement strand
GGGGAACGGGTTTCTGTCTCATCTTTGCGTCCTTTGATAAAGCTATGATGAGCCGAAAATCCTCTCTTCTTAATTAAACCAGTTTTGTCTCAAAGGCGCTGAGGTCGGACAATCCAACAAAGACCGTGCCAACAAGGTGCAAATCCTCACCCCGTTCAAAGGGATTGGACTACACACGGCGTGCTTTTTGCTGGCAGGGCTACCAGAACTGGATTTGCTCGGCAAAGGACGGATTGCCAAGCTGTTGATGTGACTGCGTTCAATCGTGATCGCGTTCTGATACGCGGCAAGCACATAATTGCGGATGTCAGAAAACCTGCATGTGATGTACTGTATTTCACAGGTTTGTCCGAGATGCGCAAAAAGATCATTATTTGAACGCAAAATGCGTGATGCTAGCGCAATGGCGCTTGACGTGTAACACGGTGGGCTCTTATTTCATGGAAGATGCGTAATGAGGGTCTGGAACAGAGTTTCAAGATTGGCCTGATCGCAATCTTCTGCCGCCTTAATGAGACGCTCCCCGCGCACATCCAATGCCAGAATAGCGCTTTCCAAAGGATCAATGCCAGCAAGATCCGCCGCCTTAACGGTGATCAAGCCACAAGCAACACTGACTGCGGCAAAACACGCGGCTTCAAACCGGCGCAAAGCCTTTGGGTCACAATGGCTATTGAGCGAAATGAACCGCACAGGTCTTTCGGCAAGCAATTGCAGAAAAATAGCTGCAACAACTTTGGCTGTTGCCGCGATTTTCTTCTCACCTGCTTCAGCTGAAAATACATTTTTCAATAAAGCAGCATGGTTCTGCATTACCTTTTCATGAACGGTTAAAAAGACAGCCTCCTGGATCAGCATATTTTGCAACTTATGACGGCGGAGCACTTCTTTCGTGAGGTAATACATATCTTTGCGGAAAGCCCGCACGCCCTCAGCCGAGCCACCAAAATAAATTGCTAGGCTCTTCACATGCGGGGCGCCGCTATGTGCTTTCGGATCAGAGGAAATCAACGAAATCGAAATTGTTTCAGCCGTTGTCAGCGCCTTGTCCATCATGCTCGCGGCATGTCCCAGCAGCAATTCTGGAGATACAATTTCACCGGGTCGCGGAGACGGCCGTTCTGTTTGCAAACTTTCATGACGATTGCGCCGGATCATATATCGAGCCTCGCGCAGACGGTCCTTTAGGTTGACTGCAATTTCTTCGGAAAGAATGCGTAACATGTTTGTTTTCCTCACCTGCAGCACCATGATAACAGAATGGACAATGCATAGGAATTATTGTTTGCCTCTGCGTGGAAAAGCAATAGTTTAGGTATAACAACACCAGTTCGATAACGCTGTATTGCACCATTAATTTGAGGGATAGTTTTGAAAAAGGCCGCCAGGAAGACCAAAGAAAAACCGGAAGCGGCAGACCTTATCGTTGGGTCTGAAGGGGTTGCGGCCGAAAACCGTACAAGCCGATTGAGAACACGCGCTGCGTGGATGTATTACGTTGAACAAATGACGCAGAATGACATTGCGGAAGCGCTCGGTGTCGGTCGTGTGACAATCGTCCGCCTTCTTGCTGATGCCCGTGCGCGCAATGAAGTAAAAATTACCATTGAGGGCAAGCTGGCAAGTCTGACATCTCTGGAAGTTGAGCTTGAAAAGACCTTTGGTCTTGAGCGCGCCATTGTTGCGCCGCTTTCTTCGTCGGACATTGACCCGATTCCACCAATCAGCGCGGCAACCGGTGCCTATCTTTCGGAAAAAGTGCAGCACGGCATGACGATTGGCGTGGGCTGGGGGCGTACCCTTTCCAGCACCCTGCAGCATATCGGTGCACGCCCGCTCAATGACTTGAAGGTCATTTCTCTGCTGGGTGGCATCGTACAGCCACGACGGTCAAACCCACCGGAATTTGCGTGGCAGTTTGCACAGATTTTTCAGGGCGAGGGTTATCTCATTCCTGCCCCGGCGCTTGTTGATAGCAGGGAAACCCGAACTGCACTTATTGAGCGCTGCGGGTTGAATACTGTGCTGGATATGGCCGAGGACCTCGACATGGTCCTGCTCAGTGTCGGTGACATTCAGACAGCCAGCAGCACATCATATCGTGTGGGCCTGATTGATGAGCAGCAGAAACTATCGCTCATTGAAAATGGTGCCGTCGGTGACGTGCTGTTCCACTTCTACGACAGAAACGGCAAGATCGTTGATGATCCGGTGCATGACCGTGTCATGTCGGCGAAAATCGAGAGCCTTCAGAAGACGCCGCAACGGATTCTGACATCGGGCGGCAAGGAGAAAATCGCAGCGCTGCTTGGCGCAGTCAAGCTTCTCAAACCGACAGTCCTCATCACGGATGAGGAAAGCGCTGCGCAGATGCTCAAAGACAAAGCGCAGTCTGATTAAAAACAAAAAAGCACATCGTCGCCAAACGATGTGCTTTTGTACGATTAGAGTGCCGATCTGATCCAATCAGCTTGAAACACGCTCTAATTGGCAGCGGCTGCGCATTCTTTGAAAATTTGCAGCACCGCAGCCCGCTCTTCGATTTGTGGCATATGCCCACAGCCTGCGAAAATGTGGACGCCCACTTTTCCCGGCAGACCATGCGCATGGGCGACGGGTATCACCCGGTCTTGCGCACCAAAGATAAGCCGCACCGGCATTGCAAGCGTAGCAATGCTTGAGCGAACGTCAAAGGTCTGTGTGCCATCTGCGAAGAACCGCGCACCAATGGCGCCCTGCGTTTCGCGCAGTTCTGCGTCCGCCGCCTGAGCGATGGTCGCATTGATGAACGGCTTCGTCAGATGGCTCTCATCGGCAACGAGAAGCTTCAGCCAGGGAACGATGCTGGCTTCGCTTTTCGCGCCGATAAGACCGTTGATAAACGCAGCATTGACTTGCGGCCCCAAACCACCTGACGAGATGAGCAGCAAAGAACGCACATCGATAACACCGCGTGAAGCGGTGACAGTCGCGACCGCACCACCCAGCGAATGCCCAACCAGCAAGCAGGATGTTACGCCCAATGCTGCGAGCGTTGCCTCCACGCTTGCGGCAATGTCGTCAATGCTTTCAGGAACGACCCGTGGTGAATTGCCATGTCCCGGAAGATCGAGAGCGAGGATCGGATGGCCAAGCGATACGCCAGCAAACAATCCACGCCATGAATTAAGATCAGCGGCAAAGCCGTGGATCAGAACAACTGGCAAACGGCCAGCTTCTCCCTCGCGCAACCAGACGGCATTGAGCTGTCCCGCAGTGGCAGGCTCTGCATTGTTTCTTGAAGCAGGTTTCGCAGCGACAGCAGCACTTGGCATCTTTGCGACGCTGAGATTGCCTTCAACATCCTTCTTCTGCACGCGGCCCTTCGGTCCTGAACCCTGAACAGACGAGAGATCAATGCCTGCCTCCCGCGCCAGCCGACGGGCAAGCGGCGTTGCCCGCACATCATTGGCTGCCGCCGTTTGATCATCGTGCGAAGATGCAGGTTCAACCTTTTCCAGAGCGGCTGGCGCAATGGCTGTTTCTATGGGTGCCGCAACAATCGTTTCTTGAGCGACGGGCGCTGATTTGGCATGACGCTCTTCGCCTTCGGCATAAATCCATGCAACTGCCTGCCCGACAGGAACAACCGTTCCTTCCGCAGCGCTGATATCTGCAAGGATGCCCGATGCTGGTGCATCGACTTCCATTGCGGCCTTGTCGGTCTCGATTTCAAAGAGAAGCTGACCTTTCGCGACCGTATCGCCATCTTTGGCATACCACCGCGAAATCTGCCCCGTCTCCATATCCATATCGACCTTGGGGAGAATGACTTCCACAGCCATGGTCAGCGCACTCCTTTAGCCAGATCACGAGCGCTTTTCAGGATATCAGGCACCTGTGGAACGGTCGCGCGTTCAAGGTCGGGATTATAAGGAATTGGCGTTTCGGCCCCGCCAAGACGCACGATTGGTGCATCGAGATAGTCGAAGGCATCGCTTTCCGCCACAATTGCAGATATTTCTGCGCCAATACCAAGCGTCTTGACCGCTTCATAAACGCAGAGAAGTTTTGACGTTTTTTTGACGCTTTTAATAATGGTTTCGCGATCAATCGGACGCACTGTGCGCAGATCGATCACTTCAACATCAATGCCTTCCTTGGCAAGCTCAGCAGCGGCATCAAGGGCTTTGTGTACCATGATTGCCGTTGCGACAATGGTAAGATCACGGCCTTCACGGACCACCTCTGCCTTGCCAATTGGCACGGTGTAAAAACCTTCTGGAACCGGACCTTTGGTCTTGTAGAGCAGCTTGTGCTCAAAAATCATGACTGGATCGGGGTCTTCGACGGCCGCAAGCAACATGCCCTTGGCATCATAAGGCGTTGAAGGCTGTAAGACTTTGAGCCCCGGCACATGGCCAAGCCATGCTTCAAGGCTCTGGCTGTGCTGTGCCGCAGCACCCGTTCCCGACCCTGCCGGAAACCGCATAACCAGCGGCACCGAAACTGCACCACCAAGCATATAGCGGATTTTTGCAGCCTGATTGACGATCTGTTCCATCGCCAGTGCTGCAAAGTCAGAAAACTGGAACTCAAAAATCGGACGCATACCGGTCAATGCTGCACCGACCGCGACACCTGCACCGCCCAGTTCGGAAATAGGCGTATCCATAACACGGTCTTCGCCAAAGCGATGCACCAGATCACCAGTCACCTGAAATGCGCCGCCATAGACGCCAATATCTTCACCCATCAGGAAGACGCGCTCGTCGCGTTCCATGGCAATTGCCATTGCTTCCTGGATGGCTTGCGAATAGCTCAACTCACGGATTGTTGTGTCCATGTTTAAATATCATCCGTATAAACGTCGCGGGTCAGGTTGGTCAGATCAGGTGCCGGACTGTTCTTGGCGAACTCAATCGCCTCAGCGATTTCCTTCTCCACCTGAGCGCGGATGTCCTCGATCTCGGCATCATTGATGAAGCCATAGGCTTTCAAATCAGCCTCAAAATGCGCGATTGGATCGCGATCATTCTGCCAATGCTCGATTTCTTCCTTGGTGCGATAGCGGTTGCGATCGCTCTTGGAATGCCCACGAATACGGTATGTTTTGTTTTCAATGAGCGTCGGCCCTTCGCCGCGCCGTGCGCGTTCGCTCGCTTCATTGACTGCCTCTGCCACTTCCGACAGATTATTGCCATCCACGATCACGCCGGGCATGTTATAGGCCGAGGCGCGGTCCGCTACATTGGCAACAGCGGTCGAACGCTTTGTCGAGGTGGACATGCCGTAGCCGTTGTTTTCACAAATGAAAATAACGGGCAGCTTCCAGACAGCAGCCATATTGAGCGCTTCGTGAAAAGCGCCTTCATTGTTAGCACCGTCACCGAAGAACGACACGACAACCTTGCCATTTTTCTGCTTCTTGGCAGAAAGCGCAGCACCCACCGCAATTGGAATGCCACCACCGACAATACCGTTTGCGCCGAGATTTCCCTTGGAAACGTCGGCAATATGCATTGAGCCGCCACGGCCTTTGCAATAGCCTGTTTCCTTGCCGAAAAATTCGGCAAACATACGCTTCACGTCAGCACCCTTGGCGATGCAATGGCCGTGGCCGCGATGGGTCGATGTGATCATGTCATCATCATTGAGCGGCAGACAAGACGCAACCGCACTCGCTTCCTGACCAATGGAAAGGTGCATCGTTCCGTGAATGAGACCGCGCGTATAGCTTTCTTCCGCCCCTTCTTCAAAACGGCGGATCAGATACATTTTATGCAGTGCTTCTTTGAGCTGTTCCGGCGAATAGGTGCGAAATGCATAAGGCAAGTTATGACGGTCGCCCGTATCCTGCGGTTCGACTTTTTTGGCTTGAACCATAATGTTTTGTCCTCACGCTCCGTAAACGAGCTTGTCTTGACGCGCGCGCAGTTCGGCAATCTTGGAACCCGGAGCCACGGCCGCATTGTCGTAAGTGATAAGCTCGCCCTTCTTGATCGGCTTGGTCACGCTGCCACCTTGTAGAAGTCCGCATGGGATCGCATGTGCACTGCGTGCTTCGCTCGAAGTCATGATCCATGCGCGATAGCAATATTCGCCAATGGCATCGAGTTTTTCGCCTGGCTGCATGTCTTTCTTTGCGACCGCCGCCACTTCTGCGACCGGCTTTGACAGCGGAACCATGTCCGGCTTGCCGTAAAGAACAACGCGCGCGCAAGTCAGCGGCACTTCGAGAGACGTCAAATGATAGGGGCGGTGAAAGGTGAAATATGGACCCTTGCCCATCTTCAGATCTTCCATACGCTCGGAAATACGCGGATGCGACATGTCAGCGACAACAAACACGCCGGGTGCCACACCCTTCCCGATCGAATAATCAACAACGCCGACTTTGGACAGCACCCCGCCATCCTTTTCGGGGATCAGCGTTTTGTTGAGCTGGTCGAGCGTTGCGGCAGGCCCATGCATACCGGCTTTATCCGGGACAAGTCCCGTGGCGTTAGCAATGGCAGCCATTTCGACCATGGTTTTTGAACCATCGACGAATTCCACCAGCATACGCACATTCATATTACGGCGCGTGGCTTCTTCCATATATTGGTCGGGCACGGCATCGATGTTGAGCGGATTGTTTTTGCCCTTGCCCGCAGCCACAATCGGATGGCCCATCGCGGACACGAACTCAATCAGCTCCATGCAAGATGACGGCTCGTCGCCAGCGCCAAGCGAATAGGTGACGCCAAGGCGCTCGGCTTCTGCTTTCAAATAAGCACCGATGGTCACATCTGCTTCAACATTCATCATAACCAGATGCTTGCCATGCTCCATGGCACGCAGGCCGATCTCGGCACCGACGGCCGGAACGCCGGTTGCATCGATCACAACATCGATAAGATCGTTTTCGAGGATCAGATTGGCATTGTCGGTTACAGCAACTTTATGCGCTTCCATCGCAGCAGTCAGATCGGAAGCGGTCGAAACTTCGCGACCGTGGCCTTCTTCCTGAAAGGCAATATCGACGGCTTTCAGCGCATTGGGAATACGCAGTTCGGAGATAGCACCCACTTCAATGCCAGGCATATGTGCGACGCGTGTGACAATATCCGTCCCCATTTCACCGGAGCCAATCAGTCCGATGCGGATTGGTCGCCCACTATCCGCCCGCGCCTGCATATCACGCGCCAAACCTGTCAACGCCACATTGGTTGCCATCGTTTCCTCCTGAACGTCTCTGCAAAATTCTCGCAGTCTCCTCTGATGCACAATCAATTAATGAACATTTGTTTTTAAGTCAATACCAGTGTTCACAATGATACGTCGGCACGCGAACGTTAATGGCGGCTTGTTATTAGACTTTAGTTTGTTATAGAATACAAAAGTTCTGCTGTTTCGCGCAATTCAGATTTTGAAACGCCGATACGTGCAAGCTAATAATGGCGTTCTGGTAGCTCGGCGCACTTTGGGAGTGTTCCGGCGGGAGGAGAATTAAATGGACGCATTTCTGAGCGGACTAAAAACGGCGGTCGATACGCTTGGGGCAACGGTTCTATTGCCTATCGTCATCTTCATTATTGCGGTGGTACTGGGCGCGAAAGTCGGTAAAGCCTTCCGCGCTGCCATAACCATCGGTGTCGCTTTCATCGGTATTAATCTGGTTCTGGGCCTGATGTTCACCTCTATCGGTGAAGTGGCTCAGGCAATTGTCACCAACACTGGCATCAAGCGTGATATCGTCGATGTGGGCTGGCCGTCCGCTGCGGCCATTGCCTTTGGTTCATCGGTGGGCTTGTGGGTTATTCCAGTTGGAATTCTGGTCAACATCGCCCTGTTGCTGATGCGTTGGACGCGCACGCTCAATGTCGATGTCTGGAATTTCTGGCACTTTGCTTTCGTAGGCTCATTGGTTGTCGCTGCAACGGATAACATCGCTTATGGCATTATTGTTGCAGCACTTGTTGCAGCCTTGTCCTTGTTGTTTGCCGATTGGTCGGCACGCGCGGTGCAACAGTTCTACGGCATTCCGGGTGTGTCTGTGCCGCATTTGGCTTCTGCGCAGATCTTGCCGATTGCTATTGTGCTCAACTGGATCATGGACCGCATTCCCGGCATTAATAAAATCAACATCAACACCGAAACCATTGAACGCCGCTTTGGTGTGTTTGGTGAGCCCGTTGTTATGGGGCTGGTCATCGGTCTCGTGCTTGGAACAATAGCGTTTTATAATGCGGGTGATTTTGGCACGGTGCTTGCCAAGGTTCTGGGCACGGGTATGACGCTGGCAGCGGTGATGTTGCTTTTGCCTCGCATGGTCAAAATCCTGATGGAAGGCTTGTTGCCGGTTTCCGATGCTGCACAGGAATTTGTGCGTAAGCGGACAGGCGACCGCGAACTTCTCGTCGGCCTCGATTCGGCCATCCTGATCGGGCATCCCGCAGCAATTTCGTCTGCGCTCATTCTGGTGCCGATTGCGATCATCCTTTCGGTCATTCTGCCGGGCAATCGCGTGATCCTGTTCGCCGATCTTGCGGTTATTCCGTTTATCGTTGCAATGACGGCTCCGCTTCTGAAAGGCAATGTGTTCCGCATGGTTGTGGTGGGGACCGTGACTTTGACCATCGGCTTCTATGTTGCCAATGCGCTCGCGCCACTCTTTACCAGTGCGGCAGTCTCGTCAGGCTTCAAGTTGCCAGAAAATGCCTTGCAGATTACGTCCGTGGTCGATGGGTTCCTGTGGGTTCCAGACATTATCATCAAAACAATCAGCTGGCTTGGCGGTACGCTTGGCGTCGCAGTGATTGCGGTTGTGATTGCAGTGCTGTTCATGCTCTATCGTCGCAACACACTCGCATGGGAACGTGCGGCGGGTGCCGAAGACGAACCCGCAGAAGAAAAGGCCGCCTGACCTCGGCTGCCAATTTTGCAATATAATCAAAGCCGCACGTCGAAGCAGGCGTGCGGTCGTTTCCAAATGGAGAATGGAATGGCTGCTGGTCTGATTGATTATCTCAATCCACACGCAATCGAGCTTCAGAGTGACGCAAAAACCAATGAAGAGATCATCCGCATTCTGGCAGGCAAGCTGGAAAAATTGGGCTATGTAAAGCCCAGCTACGCAGATGCAGTTGTAAGCCGTGAATTATCGATGCCAACCGGATTGCCGCTTGAGCGTGATGACAATGTTGCGGTGCCGCATACTGACCCGGAACACGTGATCAAGGCCGGTGTTGCATTTGCAACGCTCAAAATGCCGATTGCATTTGCCAATATGGAAGATCCGGAAGAGACAGTTCCGGTCGGATATGTCTTTCTGCTCGCGATCAATGACAAGGACCAACAGATTGAGACCTTGCAGCAGATCATGGCAACCATTCAGGATGCTGATGCCCTCGACAGGCTCAAAGCAGCATGCAGCTTTGAAGACATTACAACCGCATTACAATAAAGACTGCACATTTTGTTGGCTGCAAAAGTCATATGGAGGAAAACATGGCTAAAATGAAAACAATTCTCTTCGCGTGCGGAACCGGTGTTGCGACATCAACTGCAGTCAATGCTGCTGTCACTGAAGAGATGAAAAAACGCGGTTTGACCTTCAATGCTCAACAGGCAAAAGCCACGGAAGTGCCGTCCCTTGCTGATAATGTGGACTTTATCGTTTCCACAACCCCCATTTCTGCGTCTGTTACCAAACCTGTCATAAAGGGGCTTCCTTTTTTAACCGGTATTGGCAAAGATAAAACGCTCGATGAGATTGAAGCTGAACTGCGCAAGTGACAGTTAAGATTATGCTACCCAACGGTGCTAGACGGATAGCACCGTTGTTTTTAACATGTCCCTTATAGACGAGGTTTAGCTTCCAAACATATCTGCAATCAGCTTTTTCGCGCGGGGAATGGAAGCAGGGCTCATGCTGAGTTCGGTCAGTCCCATGCGAATAAACTCGCCTATAAGCTCCGGCTTTCCAGCTGCTTCACCGCACATGCCCACCATGATGCCGGCCTCTGTTGCCGCTTTTGCGGTCATCTCAATTGCAGCCATGACAGCCGGATGGCTAACATCGTTAAGCTTTGCAACGGTTGGATTGAGGCGATCCGCAGCCATCACATACTGTGTCAGATCATTGGTGCCGATGGAGAAGAAAGCCGCTTCTTTTGCAAGCTCTCGGGCAGCGAAAACCGCCGCAGGCGTCTCGATCATTACGCCAAGGACAAACGCGGCAAAAGCTTTGCCTTCGCTGTTCAGCTCAGTGATGCATTCCGCAATAAGGCGCTTGGTTGCACGGATTTCTTCAACATCCGATACCATAGGCAGCATGACTTTGAGATTGCCATTCACAGCTGCACGCAACAGTGCGCGCAGTTGTGGTTTGAACACATCCGGGCGGTCGAGACACATGCGAATGCCCCGCCAGCCAAGAAAAGGGTTTTCCTCATCTGGAAATTCGATTCCGGCAACAGGCTTGTCACCGCCAATGTCCAGCGTGCGGACAATAACAGGGTTTGGGGTGAAAGCTCTTAGAAGCGTCGCATAGGTTTCCGTCTGCATATCTTCAGAAGGCAGGTGAATGTGCTTCATAAACAGAAGCTCGGTGCGGAACAATCCAACCCCCATCGCACCCGCTTCGAGTGCCACATCAATCTCTTCCAGCGCGCCCATATTCGCTGCGACTTCAATGATTGTACCGTCGGCACGACGCGGCGTGATGGAGCGGTAAGCATCCAGTGCCTGCTTTTCCTGGAGTGCTTTGGAAATGCGCGCCTCAATTTCGTTGCGGGTGGCTATATCCGGGTCGGCATGAACGATGCCGTGGCTTCCATCCACTGCAACGGTTTTCGCATTCTTAAGATGTTGAACTGCACTGCCAAGGCCAAGAACCGCCGGAATGCCGTGCGTGCGTGCAATGATGGCCACGTGCGATGTTGCCCCGCCATGGCCGCAGACAACGCCTTTGATCTTCTTAAGCGGTGCGCGCGCCAGATCCCACGCACCGATGTCCTCAGCGATCAGCACCGAGCCTTCCGGCAAACCTTCCAAATTGATGTCTTCCTTGCCAAGCAGAGCCAGACAAATCTGGCGGCTGACGGCATGAACATCATCTGCGCGCGCGTTAAGATACGGATCATCCAGTGCCGCAAATTGCCCAGCAACCGTTGACGCTGCCGCAAGCATGGCCGAAATAGCGTCAAGGCCACCTCGAATAAGCGCAAGCGCTTCATCGGACAGGCTATCATCCGCGGCAATATCTTTTAATGCAGCAATGATGCCCCTGTCGGCATCGGCCAGATTTCCACCCGACAACGACGCATCCATGCGCTGTTGAACAGTTGCGATTGCAGATTTGAAATGGTCGATTTCTGCATCAATTTCGGATGCTGAAAGTTTTCGACCCGAAGGCTTGATCTCTTCAGGAAAAAACGCAAACGCAGCCCCCAAGGAAACGCCTTCACTCGCCCCAACGCCCTTTATCTGACCTGCAGGAAGCTCGCTCTTGATCTCAGGTTGAGGAGTGCTTGTGACTTGAGGGGAAGTGGAGGCAATCGGGCTGGCTGCCTCTTCAAGGCCCGCCTGTGGGTTTTCAAGATACCCGATCAAAGCCTCAATGGCTTCAATCGCATCGGCTCCATCGGCACGAACGGTCACTTCATCAAGCTCTTTCACGCCAAGCAGCATCAGCTTGACGGAGCTTTTGGCACTGACGCTTTTCCCGGCCTTGGCAATTTCGATGTCACTCTCAAAGCCCTTGGCCAGTTTAACAAAGCGCGTTGCTGGGCGCGCATGCAGCCCTTCATGCACCCGGACGATAGTCGAGCGTTCCATTTATGTAAGCCTCAAATCGACATCTAAAACGATTTCACGTCTATCGCGCCAAAGTCGTTTCAACTGTCTGTTTTAACACGCAATTCTTATCCGAAAAACGGCCAGTTCTAGCCGCCGATGGTGATAATCTGCCCTTCTTTGAGAGCAGCGACAAGGTCTTCGCCTGCTATTTCGCTGGCACAGATTTCACCCGGGCGATCCGTTGAATTCGCACCCGTGAAAGAAATCACAACGTGCCCGATTTCACGCACCTTCTGCCAAGCACTTTCGCCAACGGCAGTAATCTCGGCTTTAAGAGAGCCAATGGTGATCTTTGCTCCAATTGCAGGAGCCCCTGCTTCAGGGCCTTCTTCGACCACGTGAAGAACAGATACCTCTGCCAGTTCAGGTGGTGAGCCGTCTGCAAACAGGATCAGAACACCGCCTTCGGCGAGATCTGCAACCTCCGGGCCGATCGCGGTAATCCGCGTTTTCAGATGTATCGACATAGATGGTCCTTTCTCGGTATTCTCATTCTGGTCTTTTGATTTTTCATAAGCTTGGATTGGACCTGCTCTCTTTTAAGAGCAGGCCCACCGTTTTTAAAGCACTGCAAGGCTGACAATCCAGGCAATCAGAACGGAAAGCGGGCCCATAAACTGACGGCTGATCAAAACGGCCGGAACACCAATTTCAATGGTTTTCGGCTTTGCTTCTCCAAGCGCCAGACCAACAGGAACAAAGTCACACCCAACCTGAGCGTTGTAAGCAAACAGAGCAGGCAAAGCCATTGCCGGTGCAATGGTGCCATTGGCAATTTGTGGCCCGATAATCGCCACACCAACGACCTGTGCAATAACAGCGCCTGGCCCCAGAATGGGTGAAAGAAACGGCAGGCTGCAAATCGCAGACAGGACCAAAAGGCCCGCAATGTTATTGGCAAGAGGGCCAAGCGGCTGGGCGAGAATATCGCCAATACCTGTATAAAGGATCAGACCGATCAGCATCGTGACAAACGCCATGAACGGCAGCACGTTTCTGACCACCTGATCGATTGTGCGGCGGCCCGCCTGGAAGAAGATACCGACCACCCGACCCATCACGCGGCCGATGCTGCTGATCATACCGACAATGCCGCCATCATTTGGCAGATCGACAGGCTGCGGTTTTTCCTCTTCTTCAACAGGGGCTGATGTTGCAGATGCGCTTGCTTCTGACCCATCCGCGAGCACAATGTCTTCGGGCTTCACACCGGAAACATAAATGTCTTCGGTTATGAACTGAGCCAGTGGTCCTGACTGGCCGACCGGTGTGATATTAACGGTTGGAATGCGCTTGCGCGGATAAACGCCGCAACGCGCCGTGCCGCCGCAATCAACAACGACAACCGCCATTTCGCTTTCAATGGGTGGCGTGCGAAATCCATCAACGGCTTCAGCGCCGGTGAGATCGGCAATGCGTCGGGCGAGCGGATGAATGCCGCCGCCTGTGACCGAAACAACTTTATTGCGCTGCTCGGTTGGCTGAATAACCAGTGGCCCACCCCAGCCATTGGAACCGCGGGAAATCTTAACTGCCTTATAGGTCTTTACCATGATATCCTCCCCGGATTCCGTTTAAAGTTCGATGCCCTGACGCCGCGCCATAATCATGGTGATGCGTTCTGTGAGCATGCCTTTAAGAAGGATGACGAGAAGACCGACAATCGCGTACCAGATGGCCACGCTGATATGATAACCGACCGGAACCGCGCCTTTTTTCTCAAGTTCGAGCAGCGCGACCAGAATGCCGCCCCAGACGAAATATTCACCGGGATTAATGTGCGGGAATAGACCCAGCGGTGGATGAACATAAGAAACAGCAGCATCATAAAAAGCTGGCTTATATTTCTCATCCAGAAACGAGCCAAAGGTATAGGCCATCGGATTGGTCAGGAAGAAAACCGCAAGAACAGGCAGAACAGTGTAGCGGGTAAGCGCGATACGACCCGCACTGCGTGCAAGGCCATGAACGCGCTTTTCACCGACCAGCTCCGTGATCGCGTAAAATGCGGTCATCAGCACGACCAGCGTCGGGATGATACCCGTCACAAAGCCCGAAAAAACCTCGCCACCTTTCTGGAACACACCAATGAAGTGCTTCCCGATTGAAGCCAGCCAGCCAAGCTGTTCTTCCTGTGCAACATTCTGCAAACGCTCTTTGAACTGATCGACTGAAATGCCGCCCGTGCCTGTGGCAGCCCCGGCATCAGCGGGGGCGGTCGTTGTCGCCTGAGCCAGTTGAAGCAGATCATTTCCTGCGTGTTCCGCTGCATGTTTTCCATGCAGGGCGGCATCCGAAATCATGCTTCCGGCCAAATGTATAGATTGCATTGTTGTGTCGGCATGTTGCGCCAACATTGTCACTATCGACATTGTTCCTCCTCGATTGCTTGTTTCAGGCAAGCAACTCCTATGCTCCCACTGCTTTGAGACCCGCGAGTTCGATCCCATCGGACTGATCGCTGATGCGACCGATCTGCTCCATCGCCTGTTTGGTAGCAGCCACCACTTCAGGCTTTCCTTCTCCAATTTCAGGGTTGTCCTGCAACTCGCTCAGGCGCATTCCCTCAAAACCTTCGCGTCGGATAAATTTGGCAAAAACTGTTCGTCCGCTCATTTGCAGAAAGCGCCGGACAATCTGATTACGATCAACAACAATCAATACGATAACGCCTTTGCCGAAACGCGCGCGTACATGCCCCGCCCCCACAAAGCCGTCCGAATACTTTGAAGTGATCCCTTTCATGACATCGGAATAGTGGCGCATCTGAAACCAGACGCCCAAAGACTGAAAGCCCCAAAGCATAGCCAGACCCAATAAGGCCCACTGCCAGATTGCCATTTTCTCCTCCTCCCACGAAGAGCGAGCGGGATATTTTCCCGCTTCTTCATCCTGCAAATAGAGAACATTTGTTTTCTTGTATGTCAATATGTATAATTATTAGAGGTGGCTGAAAGCGAATAGGACCTGACTTTTCAATTGGTTTCGCATAGTATCATTTGCAAACGGGAGGTCGTTCGCGACATGGATTTGCTACTCAGAGAACAAATGGCTTCAATGCCTGATCTTCGGCATCGATTGCGCCAGTTGCGCTGGTTTCGCGCGACATTCCGCAAGCATGCGAGCTTGTTGCATACGCTCTATGACGTTGAATATGAGATTGATGAAAAGAAGCTGACAGAGGCTTTTCTCAACTGGGTTGAGATTGTCGATCAAAACAAGCGTTTTGCCAAAATAGATCGCAATGATTTCATCACTTTTGCGGCGGGGCTGGTGTTACGGGAGCTTATTCGTCTTTCACCGGCCAAAGTCATTTCACCACCACGCCATGCAACCGGCGATTCTGCCAAGATGTACGAAATTATCAGCTTCTGGCCGGAAGGGTTTCTCTATACAAATTATTGCATCTGCGCGATTGCGGCTGTTCATGAACAGGAATTCGCAACTTTGCCTGATATTGATCAATGTGCAGATGATCTTCGAACATGGTGGTCTTACAAAGAAAACGTGTCGGAAGTCCCCGCTTACGCAATTGCATTTCTGGATAAGTTTCTGGGCAGTGAACCAAATTGGAGCATGCCTGACATGGCTTCGGCACGCGCTGCTGTAAAGCGCGCTCTTGGAACGAACGGCACTTTATTTGAAAAGCCTTGAAGCTTATCGTGCTTTGACGTGTTTGTAAGACACTCTCAAGCTTAGCACACAAGGCCGTAATGCACGCTCATTTACTCTTGGTTATAAGGGCTAAATGCCATGAATTTATCTTCCTACAAATACAACTTGTGACGCTGACAATCTTTATCTGAAGGCTAAGCGGGAGGCATTCGAAGATGCAACCCGCCTCTGATTGAGGTTTCACAGGCAGCGTTAGACAGAGTTTTTTTGATAAATAATCACGTCTCCGTCCTCTTTGGTGAAAGACGAAACCGGATGCTCCAATATGTCAAGAACACGCTCTGATGGACGGCAAAGTTTGGTGCCCAATGGCGTTTCCACGATTGGTCGATTGATAAGGATGGGATGCTCCATCATGAAATCGATCAGCGCATCATCCGTCCACTTCAGATCGGACAAACCCATCTCCGCATAAGGCGTGCCTTTTTCTCGAAGCAGTTGTCGTGGCGTCATCTGCATCGACCTTAACAGCTCGATCAGTCGTTCACGCGATGGCGGATTTAACAGATAGTCAATCACGACAGGCTCTTCACCACTGGCACGGATCATTGCCAGAGTATTGCGCGATGTACCACACTTCGGATTGTGATAGATTAATACGGTCATTCGAATTTTCCTGTTTCGTTGGCGGGCTTTTGATTGGTGCCACGCTCGTACCAGCCTTTGGAACGATTAACGATCCAGACGACGGACAGCATGACGGGCACCTCAACGAGAACGCCCACAACCGTTGCAAGTGCTGCACCAGACGAGAAGCCAAACAGACTGATTGCCGCTGCTACAGCGAGTTCAAAGAAGTTAGAAGCGCCGATCAATGCGGATGGTCCGGCAACGCAGTGCTGCTCTCCCGAAAGCCGGTTCAGAACGTAAGCAAGGCCCGAATTAAAGTAGACCTGAATAAGGATCGGGACGGCCAGCATCGCGATGATCATGGGCTGCGCGATGATCTGCTCTCCCTGAAAACCAAACAGCAGAATGAGTGTGGCGAGAAGTGCAACCAGCGACAAAGGCTGTAATACTTTCAGCATTACATCGAAGGATTGCTGCCCACGCGCAAGAATAGTCCGTCGCAGGATTTGCGCAATAATCACCGGAATAACGATATAGAGAAACACCGATAAAATGAGTGTGTCCCAAGGGACGGTAATTGCCGAGAGTCCAAGCAGAAGCCCAACGATGGGAGCGAAGGCCACCACCATAATCGCATCATTCAGAGCAACTTGCGAAAGCGTGAAATGCGGCTCGCCCTTTGTCAGATTGGACCAGACGAACACCATCGCAGTGCAAGGGGCGGCTGCAAGAATAATCAGGCCCGCAATATAAGAATCGATCTGACCCGCAGGCAAGTAAGGGCGAAACAGCCAGCCAATGAATAGCCAGGCGAGAAGCGCCATTGAAAAAGGTTTGACAGCCCAGTTAATGAACAGCGTGACGCCGATTCCTCGCCAATGCTTGGTAACTTGTCTCAAGGCGCTGAAATCAATCTTCAGCAACATTGGGATAATCATGAGCCAGATGAGAACGGCAACCGGAATATTCACGTTTGCGACTTCAGCAGAGCCAAGGAGGCGGAAAAATTCAGGGAATATATGCCCCAGCGCAACACCAGCGACAATACAAAGCGCTACCCAGACGGTCAGATACCGTTCGAATGTAGACATTATTTCTCCCCTGCGTTCCAGATTGTCGCACCGAAAATTGAACATGCGAAGTTGTCCGTGCGCAAAAAGTGCACGCTATTAACCCTATCTGTCATTTCATCAGTCCATTTGTTCGAAGACCAGATTTGTAGGCTTCGTGTTACTGTTTAACCACCGTCGGTTCGCAACAATGCGTCAGGCTTTTTATGAGAGGTGCGCAGAGTTCGGCACTCCCGCCACAGCAATCCTTGATCATAAACAGCGTCAACTCCCGAAAACGCGCAAGATCAGCGCGATAGATAATTGAACGGCTCTGGCGCTCGCTGCTCACCAAACCAGCACGAGACAAGGTCGCTAAATGCGCAGACATCGTGTTCTGGGGAACTTCCAGCATGCGCGCAAGCTCTCCTGCAGGAATACCGTCAGGTTCATGCTTCACCAATAAACGGAATGTATCTAAGCGCGTTGACTGAGCCAGAGCGGCGAGAGCCGTTATTGCATCATTATTTTCCATATATCAATATTACTGGATATATGGAATCTGTCAACAGAGGCACTTTCGTTTTCTTTGACAGATATACCGCCTGATATCGCCATTGATATCTATTATAAATGAGGGCTGCAGGAGGCATCTCTATTCACCTTACACCGAGGTAGATTCCAGCAATTTTGAAGCTTCGAGCGGCTCCAACTTTTCCCCACTTTCCAGCATTTTTAGAAGTGCTGCATTCCTCATCTTATTTTTTGGCCTGCCTCTATATTTTTCGACGACTTAGCTTTGTTTATCCCTTGCTTCTGCCTTCGCCTGCGGTCTTCATAATTTGTCCGCGTAATAGCCGCGATTATATCCAGCAACTTGCTATTTATAGTGACGAATGCAGATGCTGCACCCGGATCAACATGACCGACAGAATGCGCCAGAAGTATCGCAAGAAAGGCATGGATAGGATTACCCCGCCCTTAGCTCGAACCATGCAGAACGGCTCCTCGCGATTAACCGCGCATCAGATCAACACTTCCCTTCAGGCCGAGCCGCTCAATCCGGACATAAAGCGTGCTCTTGGCGATGCCGAGGTCACGCGCGGCGGAGGTCAAGTTGCCTTGGTGGCGACGGATGGCGGCAAGGATGGCCTCGCTTTCGGCACGCACCAGCGTTCCTATGGCCGCAGTTGGTGAGCCAATGGCAATGTCCTGCCGGTTCGCGCCAGCAAGCTCCGGTGGCAGGTGATCGGCTGCAAGGCTCGCGCCACCGCTTTCGAGCAGCATGCCTTCGAGCACGTTGCGCAACTCGCGGATATTGCCCGGCCAATCATGACGATGGAAGGCTTCCAGAACCTTCGGCTGCATGCCCGGCACCGGGATCTCGTATCGGCGTGCGATTTCGGCAAGGAGATACTCCGCCAGCGCAGAAAGGTCACCCACCCGATCGCGCAGGGAAGGCAGCCGCAACGTCGTTACGGCAATCCGGTAGAAAAGGTCGGCGCGAAAACGGCCTGCCTCGACCTCCGCCCTCAAATCGCGATTGGTGGCCGCAATCAGCCGCAGCTTGACCTTGCGCGGATGGTTTTCGCCGATGCGGTAAACCTCTCCGGCTTCGAGCACGCGCAAAAGATGCGGCTGGAGATCAAGTGGCATCTCGCCGATCTCGTCGAGGAATAACGTACCGCCGTCAGCGGCTTCGATCTTACCCGTCATGCCGCCGCGCCGTGCGCCGGTGAAGGCACCCTCGGCATAGCCGAACAGCTCACTGGTCAGAAGTTCACGGGAGAAGCCACCACAATTGATGGCGACAAAGGGGCCAGATCCTTGTGCGCCATCGGCATGCAGAGCCTGCGCGAAGGCATCCTTGCCGACACCGGTTTCACCAAGCAGGAGAACCGGCACTGAACTCTTGGCCAACAGGCGGGCCCGCCGCACCGCCTGCAGATGGGACGTCGAATGGCCGATCAGACGGTCGAAGGGTCGGCACAAGCCGGAGCGCCACGTGGCAAGGCCCGCAGGCCCGCGCGGCGCACAACGGCGCTGCGACCCGGCAGAACCAGCACCGCCCCCAACCGCTCTCCTTCCAGCAGCACCGGTTCGATCCAGTCGTGATCGATCCAGTCTGGCATATTTTCGGGTGCCACGCGCCCCTCGCGCCAGGGCAGCGTCAGATCGCGGATCGCGCTCGTGGGACTGCCCCGCCCCTTGGCCAGTTCTGCCATCAGCGAGGCGGCCCGATCATTGGTTTTAATCGCCCGACCAGAGCGGTCGAAGACAATCAGACCATCGCCACTTGGCGCGCGCAGCCGCTCAAGACAATGATCGAGAAGCCGATAGCGCAGCTTCATCTCCCGCTGCCCCAAGCGGTTCTCAATCCGCCCGGAAGCGGCCACAGCCAGCGCAAGAGTGTGGCGGCTGTAGCTCTCGCTCAGGCCAGAAATATCGATCGCCCCAAGTATCGCACCGCTCACCGGATCGCGGATAACGCTCGCCGAGCAGGACCAACGCTTGATTCCGGAACAATAATGCTCCGCCGAATGAATCTGGATCGGCTGGCCGATCTGCAACGCTGTGCCAATGGCGTTGGTGCCACAGACAGCCTCGCTCCAGTTCGCGCCCGGCATAAGACGAATGCGCTCCGCCGGATCGCGCAAGATGGGATCGCCCTCCACACTCAGAACCACCCCTTCCGCATCAGTCAGCACCATGACCGTGCCGGTTTCAAACAGAAAGTCGCGTGCGGACGCCATGACCGGGGTGCTGGCTTTGACAAGGTCGCGGTTATCGCCGAGTATACCGTGCAGCGTCTCTTCGACCACTGGATCAGGCGCATGCGAACGCCCAGGATCGACAATGCCATGGCAGCGCCGCCAGGAGTCGTCGATCAGCCTTCTAAGCGCATCCGAGGCTGGGTCCTGCCCGCCCATGAAACGCTCCCAGGAAGACATGATCTTGCCGTCATTTTCCGGACGTGAAAATGTCCGATGCGAACCTTGGCCGGTCATCGTCGTTATTCCTCCCATTTACAGCGGCCCCAGAGCACTCAAAAACCACCGTTCCTTCCCTGAAACAGTGGTCCCCAGCCGCCTGCTCTCCCAAGCCATGACGCCGCCGATGTGAGAGGTTAACATCAAAAAAGCGCTTATTGCATTCATTTTTTGCGGCCTTTGCCCCCCACCCGGCGCCATCACACCGGCCACTGGCCGCACACCGAACGCCAACCGTCCGATTTCCGGACGGTTCTGAAATGCGGCCTGTCAGCGATGTTCTCGCTAAGCCCTTGTTCCTGCCTCAACCTTTCCGCTGCGCGCAACGTGGCAAGAATCCTGCTTCTCTCTCATTCGGGAGGACTGACAATAATGGACAAAAAAAGCGATTTCTCCGGTGAGAATGCCTGTGGCCGGGTGCCGGTGACGATTCTTACGGGCTTTCTCGGTTCCGGCAAGACGACCCTGCTCAATGCGCTCACGGCGCGCCCGGATATGGCGGGCGTCGCCATATTCATCAATGAGTTCGGGGATGTCGGCATCGATCACCATCTCGTCGAGCGCGTGGACGACACATTGGTCATTCTCGAATCCGGCTGCCTCTGCTGCACCGTTCAGGGCGATTTGATGGGAGCCCTAATGCGGCTGCATGAGCGCATGTCACGACGCGAGATCGCGCCGGTGAGCCGGGTGCTGATTGAAACCACCGGCCTTGCCGATCCAGCCCCTGTAGTGCGCGCACTGATGGAGGACCGGCTGGTCTCCGCCCGCTTTCGTTGTGATGGCGTGCTGACCGTCGTTGATGCGGAGCGCGCCCGCGCGCAAATTGCCCGCCACCGGGAGGCACGGGTGCAGGTCAGTCTTGCCGACCGGCTGTTGCTGTCGAAATGCGATCTCGCCAGCCGCGCCGAGCGAACCGCGCTGGAGCGGGAACTTGAAGCGCTGAACCCAACGGCACAACGCTTTGCGCTCCATCATGGCGAGGCCAGTCCAGAGGTTCTTTTTGGAGGCGGACTTTATGTTTCCGGCCAGACACCCACCGCCGTAACCGGTTGGCTTTCCGGCCAGCGCAATGCGGTCAAGAGCGTCTTCCACTGCGAGCCGCACTCCGGCAAGGTCTCGAGCTTTGTCGTTACACTGGACGAAGCGGTCGGGTGGCGTGGCTTTGCGGTGACAATGGGTGAAATCCTCTCGCGCTGGGCTGGACGGCTGCTCAGGGTGAAGGGCCTCGTCTGCGTCGCCGGTCTCGATCAACCCGTTGCGGTACAATGTGTCGACGAGGCCGCCTATGCGCCAGTGCGGCTCAGCGCCTGGCCCCAATCCGGTGCTTTGGCAGATCAACGAGGCAGGCTGGTTTTCATCGGTGAGGACCTTGACGCTCACGTCGAGGCGGACATCCGCGCGCGGCTGGCAGCCCTGCCCGGCGACCGCGAGGCGCTTCGCCGAGCCACCGTCGTGGGATTACCGACGCGCATCTGGCTTGGCGAACGCATGCCGCTCACACCCCGACCCGGCCTTGTCTCGGACGCCTTCATAATCCAGCCGCGCATGCTCGGCGAAATGCCGGCGCGGATCTGAGGGATGCGCGGCATAAACGCAATAGCCTTGAGGCAAACCGCTTCGTTGCGCATGACGCAGGTCATGCAGCGCGCCATGATTATGCTCCAGATGGACAATGCGGAACTTGCTGGCGCCTTGGCCCAGGAGGCGGCGACCAATCCCTGCCTGCGGATAGAACTCCCCTTTCCCGCGCCGAAGACCGGCAGCGGTCCGCCGCGCTGGCGTCCCTCCCCGTTCAGCGCGGCGGAAGGGGAAAGCGAACGGGTGGCTACGCCAGCCGCCAGCCTCTATGGCCACGTCACCACCCAGATCGGGCTTCTGTTCCGTACCCCGCGGGAACGCACCATCGCCCTCGCCTTCGCCGAGGCACTGGAGCCAAGCGGCTGGCTTGGCATGGAGGTAGAGGGCATAGCAGCACGTGCCATCTGCTCCCCTGCCGAGGCAGCGCAAGTGCTGGCGCGTCTTCAGGAGATGGAGCCGGCCGGGCTCTTCGCCCGCTCTCTCAGCGAATGCCTCGGCCTGCAAATCGCCGATCAGGGTGCATTGACCGAACCGATGCGAAGACTTCTCGCCCATCTTCCGCTGCTGGCGCGCGGCGACATGGCAGCGCTTGCCGATCAGTGCGGCGTGAATGCCGAGCAGCTCGGCGCGATGGTTACCAAGCTGCGCCGCCTCGACCCCAAGCCGGGCGCACGCTTCGAAACGCCATCGGATTTTCGCCGCCCGCCGGACCTCTTGATAAAACGCGACAAGAGCGGTGGGTGGCAGGTCACGCTCAACCGCGAGAGCCTGCCGAAAATCACGGTCGACCCTGAGGCCGGGCAGCGTGGATCACACGCACTTGCACAGGCGCGCTGGCTGGAACGCACCGTGGAACGCCGCAACCACATGATCCTGGAGGTCGCAGCCTTTGTCATCGACGTCCAGCAAGACTTCCTCGAACACGGCCCAGCGAGGCTTCAGCCACTGACCAATGGTGAGGTGGCCGCAGCCATCGGCTGTCACGAAACAACCGTCAGCCGGATCCGAACCGGCCTGACGGTCGAGACACCCGTGCGGGTTTTGCCGCTCTCGGCCCTCTTCGCGCGCGGCGGCACGGCGCGCCCCGATGGTGGAGGTGTGCCCGGCCGGGCGATCGCGACATTGATCGCACAGCTCATTGCGACGGAACCAAAGGACAGGCCGCTGACAGACACCGACATAACCGAGGCTCTCGATGCCAGGGGCATTCGCATTTCACGCCGGACCGTTGCCAATCGTCGCCGCGAGGCGGGGTTTCCGGGTGCGGCGGATCGTATGAAAGAGAGGAGAAAGACATGACACAACCCGCAAGCGGGAGAAAAATCTATGGCTCGGCAAAGCAGGCGCTTGATGGGCTCCTGTTCGACGGCATGACCATTGCGGCAGGCGGCTTCGGCCTGTGCGGCATTCCGGAAAATCTCATTGATGCGCTGGTCGAAAGCGGTGTGAAGGACATCATTGTTGCCTCCAATAATTGTGGGGTTGATCATTTCGGTCTTGGCAAGCTGCTCGACACCCGGCAGATCCGCCGGATGATTGCCTCCTACGTGGGCGAGAACGCCGAATTCATGCGGCAATATCTCGCTGGCGAACTGGAAATTGAGTTCAACCCACAGGGAACGCTGGCCGAGCGCATGCGCGCTGGCGGTGCCGGTATTCCCGGCTTCTACACGAAAACCGGCGTCGGCACAGTGATCGCCGAAGGCAAGGCGCACAAGCAATTCGACGGTGAGACCTATATTCTGGAACGGGGTTTGGTCGCCGATCTCGCCATCGTCAAAGCCTGGAAAGCGGATGAAGCCGGAAACGCCATATTCCGCAAGACAGCGCGCAATTTCAACGCACCAGCGGCGATGTGCGGCAAGGTATGCGTGATGGAGGTCGAGGAAATCGTGCCGACCGGCAGCCTTAATCCCGATTACATCCATTTGCCCGGCGTTTATGTGCACCGCCTCATTCAGGGGGGACACGAAAAGCGCATTGAAAAACGCACGGTTCGTCAGAGGGAGGATGCTTGATGGCCTGGGACCGCAATCAGATGGCGGCACGCGCCGCGCTCGAACTTGTCGATGGGACCTATGTCAATCTCGGCATCGGCATTCCGACCTTGGTGCCGAACTTCATTCCCGAAGGCGTCTCGGTGACGCTGCAATCGGAAAATGGAATGCTTGGCATCGGACCTTTCCCCTATGCGGGCGAGGAGGATGCCGATCTCATCAATGCAGGCAAGCAGACGGTTTCGGAAATGCCGAACACGGCCTATTTCGATTCAGCCACATCTTTTGCCATGATCCGCGGCGGCAAGATCGCCATGGCGATCCTCGGGGCAATGGAGGTCAGCGAAACCGGCGACCTCGCCAACTGGATGATCCCCGGCAAGCTTGCCAAAGGCATGGGCGGGGCGATGGATCTCGTCGCCGGTGTCGGTCGCGTGGTCGTGCTGATGGATCACGCCAACAAGGAAGGCGAACCCAAGGTCCTGAAGGCGTGCACTCTGCCGCTTACAGGCACACAGGTCGTGGACCGGATCATCACCAATCTCGGCGTGCTCGACGTGGTCGAAGGCGGCTTGAAGATCGTCGAGCTTGCAGATGGCATCAGCGAGGCTGAGCTTCGCGCCGCCACTCAAGCAACCATCGTCGACTGATAAGCCGGTGCAAACACAGGAAAGCCGGGACCTTGCGGCCCCGGCTTTCCTATGCGCGTGACGCTTGAGGAAACGTCAGGCGCGCATCCGCACCAGCGCGTCGAGCACGGCTTCTGGCGGATGGCAGGGCGGAATACGGGCATAGCGGAATTGCGTAGCGCCACCTTCCGGCAGATCACCACCGGCAAAGAGCGGATCACTGACGTCCTGACCTTGCACTCCATCGCCGCCGCCGATCACCGCATCGAACAGGGTTTCCTGACCCGGACGAACGCCGCGCCCAACCACAGCCCAACGATAGTGGCGGGCGGCATTGAACACCGGCGCATAGCGATCCGCCGGACCGGGCTCTGTTTCGGCCTCCTCAATCAGCAGGCCACCAACCGGCCGCGCGGCAACGCAGCGGACGAAATCGGCGATATACATCGCAGCATCCTCTACTGCGTCATCGTCGCGCTCTTCGGGTTCACGCCCGACCATGCGCTGCGCCTCGTCGAGCCAGACAGCAGGCGACGGCATGGCGAGAACCATGGGAACCTGTCCCTGAAGATTGGCGGCCACCGCCTCCGCCACCTCATCCAGAAGCTTGCGCGGCCCCTCCTCCTCCAACATGCGGCGGAGCGGAAAGGTTGCGCGCTTCTTGGCGGCCATCTCCATGGCCAGCCCCGGATGACGCGCAATCCATGACCGGTAAAGATCGCCGACGGGAACAACGGCGACATCATCACGCAAAAGGCCGCGCGCCTGTGAAAAAAAGGAGAGATATTTCGCCGCCCCTTCCGCCCAAGGGTCTCCCTCAGGACCCAGAAGGAGCCGCCGGGCATAGCCCGACGACTCCAGCCAGACCCGCAGACGGTTTGCGCCCGGTCCTCCGGGCAGCATATCCGCAAGGCTTGTGCTCATTGCTTTTCGCCCCCCATCGCGCCAAGGGCGGCCAAACGCGACTCCAGCTCGGCAATGCGCACATCCTTAGGATGTGTCATATAGTTCGGCCTCGGCTCATCACCGCGCCGGGTCTTTTCCGGAGAGCCCATATAGAGCGTGCCAACGTCATCGCCCCAGCAACCGAAATACTGGAGATGGGCTGGCGGCTTCGGCTTGTTCCACCCCTTGACGAACTCCGAATACGGTACAGAGCGGGCGATGCGCGCCTTACGCTCGTCGGCTCGCGCTTTCTCCGTTGCATCAAAATCAATAGCCAGCGTCACCGGATCAAAGACTACCTTGTAGATCCGGGCCGCCACCTCCGGCGACATGAGACCTTCCTCGATATCGCGGATGACGCCGACCGGATCGCGTTCAAGCAAGTCGCCATAGCCTGCACCCGCGCCCTGACTGATCATGTAAAGCTCGCCCCGCTTCGAGATGTCGAAACCCATACCCATATGATGAGTGGTATATTTCGCCCCGTCGAAGGGCCGCTCGTTCATGATCTCCTCAATCGAATGACGGAACTTCTCCGGCTCGTTCAGCAGCACGTCGTAAACGTCAACATCCTGCACTTTGCACAGCGGATAGGTGCCGCAGGCATAACCACCGAACAGACCCTGAAGCGGCGGGATCTTGGCGCCCTCAGCGGTAGTCATGAAGCCCCACTGCTCGCTGTCTTTGGTGGCAACCATCATCGTGTAGCCCTGGCCGCCGCGATATTTGCCGGGCGCGATGGCGTCACGCGTCATCTTCTTGGAAACCAGCTGGAGGAAGGGCACTTCCTCCTCGTTCAGCTCCTGTTCGCCGATATCGGCCATAGTGGCAAAGATCGGCGCCAACGCGTGCTCGCCGTCACGGTCCACCCGCGCGCCGCCGCCCATGCCGTTCAGATCAGCGCAGAGATTGCCGAGCGTTTCGCCGTGCTGGCTAACCCCGCCCCAGATGAAGGTGTTGATCATGTTGAAGGTCGGGGCGTGAACCTTAGTGTACTTCGCCGGGCAGGAATACAGAAACTTCGCCACCGCATGCTGGCCTGCGGTGAAGCCGGTGAAGATCGACATCAGCGACTGTGAATTTGGCGCGTCATAGGAGCAATTGACGATCGAATGCGGGTCGGTGATGACCTCAATTGGCGCGAAAGCCGCCTGCCCGCGCGGCAAGTCAGGCCAGACGTAGCACAGGAAGACCTGCGCCAGCATGCCCTTCAGCCCGGCGACGATGGTGTTCGTCGCGCGGTTGGTGAATTCCGGCGACGATCCCCGGAAGTCGAAGATCAGCCGGTCGCCGGTCTTGGTCAGCTTGCAATTGATCTTGACCACGCAGTTTTCACGCAGTGTCGAATCCTGGATGATATAGGTTCTCACCGTCATGTCCGGCCATTCGGAAATGCGGCGTTTTACTTCGGCGCGAACATTTTCCATCGTCAGACGCAGGGTCGAGACCAGCGCTTCCGGCCCGTCGGAGTTGAGCGTCTCTTCAAGGCGCTGCTTGATGCGCAGACAGGCGAAGAGCTTCACCTTCATGTCCTCATATTGCAGCTTTGGTTCACGTACCGAATTTTGTAAGAAGGTGAGAATGTCACGCTTGATCTGATAGTTTTCGACCACCTTGAAAGGTGACATCTTCAGCCCCTCGTCGGACGGGCTTTCAGCCATAGAAGGCATGCCCCCCGGTTCGATGGCGCCGTTTTCGCCTTCGTGCACAGTCGACGCGACCCAGCAGACCAGCTTGCCCTTATGGAAGATCGGCAGGATCATCGACTGGTCGGTGTTGTGGACATTGCCATAACGGCTGTCGTTGTGGATGAAGCCGTCGCCCTCTTTCACTCCCACCGTTGGATCGTTCATCCAGTTCTTGATAATGAACTTGATCGGGTGGTGAACGAGCGCCGAGAAGATCAGCACGCCGCCCGCCGAGGCGATGGCAAGGTCCCCGGACGCAGAATAGACACCCGTGATGACGTCACCCCACTTGGCGCCGGGGGCCGCCCCCATCTGCTCAACCATCTCATAGCCTTCATCGCAGCCAGACTGGATGCGGTCGCGGATCTTGGCGACGATGTGGCTGTCGGAGACCTTTGCGATGGCCTCATTTTCCTGCGCGGTGCGCGGCATCAGGTCGTGGTTCTGCATGATCTCCGGATCGGGTCCGAGGAACAGCGTGGTGTCGTCGAGAAACTTCTTGATGAGGTTCATCTCTTCGAGTGAGGGCGTCTTGGCCCGTATGTCGATCTTGTTCATGGAATTCTCCTCCAGTCGGGTTGGGCGTTAGGCCCGGCGCTCCTCCTGCGCCGGGCTGGCCTTTCAGTGGCGGGTGACGGCGCTTTCGTTGCGCAGAAACCAAGAAGCCCCTTGCTTCGCCGTCACATAGGTCCATCCGGGATTGACGAGGAAAGTCGTGACCTCCGAGGCGACAATCGCCGGACCAGCGATTTCGATGCCGGGTTCCAGATCCTTGCGCGCCCAGACCGGTGTTTCGAATGGCCCGTCATGACCGACAAAATGACAAGTGCGATGACTTGAGGGCGCAGGTGGCGCTTTGCGCTCGGGCTTCGGAACGGGCTTGATGTCCTCGAACTGGACCGTCTCATGGCGGGCATAGGTAGCGACGCGGATCGTATTGATGCGGATGCCCGCTTCCGGTGCCTGCGAGCCTTCGCCGAAACGCTTGCCGTAGTCGGCCGAGAACTGCGAGATGATCGACAGGACATCCCCCGGCCCGAACACCTCATGTTTGGGAATAACCGCCGTGGTCTGCACGAGCTGGTTGCCGTAGCGCATGTCCAGTTCCAAATCATGACGGATGTCTTCCAGCGGCACCCCCTGACGCAGCAGGTCCTGACGGCCCTTTTCCTTCAACTCAGCGACTATGGCGTTGAAACGAGCATAATCGTCGAAGATGTGGCGCGTGTTGCTGTCGTAGAGCACCATGTAGAGCGACTGTTCATGGATATGGAGCTGGTGCATATTGCCAGCGCCAACCGCTGAGAACACCGACGAGAGCGGCGGCGCCAGAATATTGTCAATATTGAGATTCTGTGCGATACCGCAGCAATGCAGCGGCCCGTTGCCACCATAGGCCAGCATGGTGAAGTCCTTAGGGTCGTACCCCCTGGCTCGCAGCTCAGTGAAGAGGCCGTTTGCCATGTTGTCGTCCACCTTCTCGCGGATCAGCTTCGCTGCCTCAATGACCGAACAATCAAGTTCATCGCACAGCGTATCCTCGATGGCCGCCTTGGCGCGGCGCGGATTGAGCGGGATCGAGCCACCGGCATAATTGGCTGCATCAAGATAGCCGAGCAGAAGGTCGGCATCGGTCACGGTCGGACGCAGACCGCCACGGTCATAGCAGGCGGGGCCTGGATCAGAGCCGGCGCTTTCCGGGCCGCATTTTACCGTCTTGTACATGCGATCGTAAGAAGCGATGGAACCACCGCCAGCACCGAGCGTGACGAGATGGACCATCGGCACCGACACCAGCCACCGGTCGATGACCGGATTGAAGTCGTAGTGTTTCACCCCGCCTTCGACGACAATGCCGATGTCGTAGGACGTACCGCCCATATCGGTGGCAATGACATTGCCAAGGCTTGCCTGCAGGGCAAGATGCTCGGACGCACCGATGCCCGAGACTGGACCGGAGTGGATGGTCTGGAGCGCATCGGTGGAGTTGAGCTGGGCCATGCCGCCGGAATTGTGGATGACCAGCATCGGCCTTTCGTATTTGTGTGTGCGCAGGTTCTGCTCCAGCGCCGAAAGCGCGTGGTACATGGTCGAATGCAGATAGCCGTCGACGATGGCAGAGGTGGCGCGCACATATTCGCCCTTTCGCCCAGCCACCTGATGCGACAGGATCACCGGAATGGCGCCAAGCAGATGTGAGGGATATTCCTCAAGCACAATCTCCTCGATGCGCTGCTCGTGCTCCGGGTTCACCACGGCATTGACCAGCGCGACGACGATGATCTGCGCGCCACGATCCACCAGCTCACGGAGCTGGCGGCGCACGTCTTCCTCATCCAGCGGCATGACAAGCTCGCCCTGGAAATCAAGCCGCTCACGGATACCTCGGATCATATGCGGCTCGACCAGCGGATCGGGACGCTGGGCGTTTGGCATGTCCTGCTGGCCGAGATTGTCGAGACCTTCACCATAGCCACGGGCGCGGCTGAGCGGCACAGTTGCCTCGTAACCCGCTGTCACCAGCATGCCGATCTTCGGCCCTTTGTGCTCGATCAGCGCGTTGGTGCCGAGCGTGGTGGCATAGCGCACGCTATCCACTGATTGCAGGATCTGCTCCAGTTCCAGCCCCAGCACCGAGCAGGCCTTGCCGAGGGCCTCGTTGAAACCCATGGCCAGATTGTGATGCGTGGTCAGCGCCTTGGTCTCGATATATTGCTGGCCCCAGACGACAAAGCAGTCGGTGAAGGTGCCGCCGATATCAACGGATACGCGTTTCATTCTCGCTCCCTATCTTTCTCAAGGGGACCGCGCCGCCCTCCCCGGCAAGCGCGCCCTTTAAAATATTCTGCCCCCCGCACCCCATTGTGCGGGGCGCTCACATCAGTGGCCGTGGCCGCGTCCGGGAACAACGGCGGGGCCGGCATCCGGCAGCATGTCCGGGCCGCGCTTCGCCCATTGGGCCTTCAGCGCAGGCACATCGACCTGCATGTCGTGCAACGGCGGATGGCCAGGAATAGCGTATTCCGTTTCCACCTGTGTGCCGCAGTTCGGGCAGCAGAATTCAAGGATGCGTACCCATTCCGGGTCCGGGCTGAAGGTGAAACGGTAGCGATCCGGGTCGATGATTGGCGGATGGATCTCGCGCGGATCGCGGTTATGAACCAACAGCCCTTCCTTGTAGTTGCCCTCAGCGGGGGCGATCTCGTGATCGCAGACCCGGCATTCCCATTTCTCCGTCTCAAGGTCGATGCGAAGATATTCGGTCATCGGAATTTTCATATGCTCAGTCCTCCCGTTCCAAAATGATGTCTCCCGCCTCCGAGACGACGAGGCCCCAACCCGCTGGCACGCGGGCGGTAAAATAATCCTCCTCAAGAATGGCGGGACCGGCGGCATAATCGCCCGGCGCCATCGAAGCGAGGCGATAGACCGGCAACTCAATGCGGCCCTTGCCAGCCACCAGAACCTTGCGCTGGCCATCGGCTTTCGCCTCGGCCTTACGCGGGAAGCCGACGTGGCGCGTCTCGTCCTGACGCAGGCTTTTCACCGCAGTCAGTTCCAGTTCGACCGTTGAAGCGCTTGCCAGCGCGGCTGGGAACTCGGGCTTGTCGCCCAGCGGGAAGACCTTCTCGCCCTCCGGAATCTCGGTGACGAGACGGGCCGAGACCACATAGCTGCCCTCCTCGAAGCCTTCGGCGAACATGTCGCGGGCGGCCTTGCGCTTCAGCGCGTCGAGGGCTGTGGCGAGCCCTGCCGTCGAGCGATCCTCAAGCATTGCCGCATAGCCCTGCGAAACATCGCAGGAGCCTATACCATAGGCGGAAAACACCGCCGCCATAGCTGGCACGGCAACCCGTCGGATGCCTGCCTTCTCGGCCACACCGCAGGCATTGAGCGGTCCAGCACCTCCGAAGGCGAGCATCACCGTGTCCGGTCCGATCCGCGTGAAGCGGTGCAGTTCCTCGGCAATCTTCGCTTCAAAGGCATCCGACATGGCAAGGATCGCCGTATCAAGATCGACACCCAGCGGCTCGGCGATATTGCTGAGAACGGCCGCTTCGGCGCGGGCGAGATCCAGCCCCATGCCGCCGCCGAAATAGGAAGTCGGATCGAACAGGCCAGCGAGCAGGCTCGCATCGGTGATCGTCGCCTCTTTGCCGCCGCGTCCAAAACAGGCTGGCCCCGGCAGGGCGCCAACGCTTTCAGGACCGATGGCGATCTTGCCGTCCTTGACCTTGAAGATAGAACTGCCGCCCGCGCCCGCGCTCATAATCTCGCAAAGCGGGAAGGAAACACTGATACCCTCGACGTGACCACGCCGGATTTCGGCAACCTTGCCGTCCGTGCACTGGCCAATGTCGGTTGTGGTCCCGCCAACATCAATAGACACAGCATCACGGAAACCGTAGAGCGCGGAAAAAGCCTTAACGCCCTCCATGCCGCCACGTGGACCCGACGAATAGGTCTTGATCGCCACCGTCTTCGCCACGCGCGAGGCATCGCCGTCATTACGGAAGATCAGCAGCGGATTCTTGGTGCGAAACTCCCTCAACCGATTTTCGGCGTTGTAGAGGAAGGCTTCCATCGAAGGATGCAGAAAGGAATTGATAAGCGCCGACCAGGCGCGGCGACCCGGATTGCGGTCGGAGGTAAGATCCGACGTATAGAGAACCGGAACGGCCCCCAGAAGATGGCGCGGATATTTACGCAGCACGATCTTCTTCACCCGCTCTTCAGCCTCGAGGAATCCCGCACCACCAAGTGCGATAACCAGGCGGTTCGCGCCCCTCGCCGCGAGCTGGTTGATGACCTTGACGACCTCCACCTCCGCTTCTGGCGCATCAAGCTTGGCAAGATCGATGAAGCTGACACGGTCGCCCACCAACGCCTCGAACACCTCGGGATCGTGCGCCTTCAACGCCGCAGGAAGCATCGTCGAACCGCTGTCGAGAATAAGACCCAGCTTCGGCCCCTTGCGCTCGCAAATGGCGTTGGTGCCTTGCGTTGTGGAATAGCGGATGAGATCGACCTCTTCGAGAAGCCTCTTTACATCCGCCGCGCCATAAACCACTTCGGATGCCTTTTGCAGCCCTTCGAAGAAGCACTTTGAAAGATCGTAAGGGGTGGTCAGAACCTTGGTTTTCTTTACACCGCCATCCGACATGATGCACACGTCGGTCAGTGTGCCGCCATTATCGATGTTGATTTGCAACGCCATCGCGCATTTCTCCTCCCGTTCCTGTCAGGCCGACCTTGCGGCCCGTTCGGCGCGTTCTTCGCGCCGGGCTTTGCGGTCGCGGCACGCGGCGGGCTCCTCCCCGCGATACCGGACCATCTGTCCCATGTGGCAAGAGAAGCAAGTTCCCTTCCACGCAGCGGCGCAGCCAGAGAAATTCTGTCAACTGATTGAAAGAGTTTGATTAATTTTCAGGTTCGTCTGACAAGACACGGCGCGCTCGACGTTGGCGCGTCCGGTTTTCGAACACTCGCACGGCGGCGGCGTCCTGAAGATGGAAGGTTAATGTTCGGCGACCATCTGCGCGACCAACCGCGTTGCATGGATCCAACTAGGGCGATATGATTCTATTTACGACCTGTTTCATGCAGTGCGCTGGGATTTTGCCGACCAAGTTCAGTCATCCGGTTATAAACACAGACGCCGATCCTTGCTTGTGTTCTCTGGCTATCAAAGATTCTCGTCTAGAATATTTCCAGTTTTGATTAAATCATTGGTAATGTTCTATTTGTTTGCTTTCACGCACTATCCCACGCAACACCGCTTCGCACTTTTGCTAGAAATACTCTAGCGCAGAAGCTTCAGACTGCCGGTAAGTGAGCGCACCCACTTTGCCGGACCTGCAAGCCCCAGGCCGTCAATGATTTCTGTCGCAAGCTCCTTTTGCGGCAAAGCCGCTTCATATTCAGCATAGATATGCAGCGGACGGGCAAAGGCTGGAAAAGCAACCACAGCCTGCCGTTGTTCATTAGTTGCCGCCTTCAACAAAATGGCTCGAATTGTGTCTGTATCAGCCTGAAGAATCGGAACAGGCCGATCTGAACTGATATCAATAACGATGCCTGTCTTATCAATCAGTTGCCGGGCTGCGATAAACGGTAACCTGGCACCAAGACCAATAGAGACAGCGCCAACCGTATTGGCCAGCAGGCCCAATGGCAGTTCCGGGTTGATAATGATTGCGATGCGTAAATCTTCTTGCATGAGAACCCCCTGTGGCAGATATTTCTCAACGAGAAATACACCGCATCCACAGGGCAATCCTGTCTATCTATGCTCATGAATTAAAGAATATGGTAGATGCTGTCAGAAAAACGTAAAATTTAGGTAGATTATTATGACCGTGCTCGACCCTTCCGATGTCAGGATTCTGGATGCATTGCAGGAGGATGGACGCCTGACCAATCAGGCTCTGGCCGATAAGATTGGCATGTCCACCTCTCCGAGCTGGCGAAAAGTGCGCAAGCTGGAAGAGGATGGCGTGATTGCTGGTTATCGTGCAACGCTTGACCGCAAGTCCATCGGCCTTGGCGTGATGGCTTTTGTACGCATCAAGATAGACAGCCACAGCGAAGCGGAAGCCGAACAGTTTGCTGCCGAGCTGATGGGGATTAATGAAGTCATCGCCTGTTACAGTATCGCCGGCGACGCCGATTTTCTGCTACAGGTTGTGTCACATGATCTCGACACCTATGCCGATTTTGCCATGTCAACGCTACGCCGCCTGCCCCGCATCAAGGAAATGCAGACGACCTTCGTTCTGAAAGAAACCAAGGGGTTTAAAGGCTTCCCGCTGCATTATATCAGCTCAGTGAAATCCGGCAGCTGAAAGTGCGGCGGGCTTTGGTCCACCATAGGCCCAATCAAGCAACTCTATTGTATGCACAATCGGCAACTGGCTGCCGGTGGCGATCTGCGTCATGCAGCCAATATTTCCTGTGGCAATCAAATCGGCACCAGTGGCCTCGATATTTTTGACCTTGCGGTCGCGAAGCTTTGTCGCAATTTCCGGCTGCATGATATTGTAAGTGCCTGCCGAACCACAGCAAAGATGCCCCTCCAAAGGCTCGCGCACCGTGAACCCTGCCTTTAACAGCAGATCTTTTGGCTGACGCACCACCTTTTGACCGTGCTGCATTGAGCAGGCCGAATGATAGGCAACGTTCAAATTCGCAAGTTTTGACGGTATTGGCATTTCGATTGAAGCCAGATATTCGGTTACGTCTTTTGCCAGTGCAGAAACCTTTGCCGCCCTGTCCTTGTAGGCAGGATCAAGCCGCAGCATATAGCCATAATCCTTGATGGTTGTGCCGCAACCTGATGTGGTGACAATGATGGCATCAAGGCCACCGGCATCAATTTCACGCGTCCAGACATCGACATTGTGCCGTGCCTGATTAAGGGCCTGTTCCTCACGTCCCATATGATGCACAAGCGAACCACAGCATCCTTCACCTTTTGGTGTGATGACTTCAATACCAAGCCGGTTAAGCAAACGCAGGGTCGCCGCATGAATGCCGGGGTTGAGGACTGGCTGCGCGCAGCCATTGAGGATTGCAACCCGGCCCCGCTTTTCCCCCTTTGCAGCACTCATAGTTTCAATTTTGCGCTTTGCAGGCAAACTTCTGGGGGCGAGTTCCAGCATGGCAGCGATGGGCTTTAACGTATCGCTTTTGCCAAACAGCGAGGCAAAGGGACGCCCCAGCCTTGCAAGCAGCAAAGCCGCACGAAAACGCGCCGGATAAGGCAAAATCTGCGCAAGAATGCCACGCAGAAAGCGATTCATAAATGGCCGCTGATAGGTCTTTTCGATATGCGCACGCGCGTGATCAATCAGATGCATATAATTGACGCCTGAGGGACAGGTTGTCATGCAGGACAAGCAGGAAAGGCAGCGGTCAACATGGCGCACGACTTCTTCGTCAGCCGGACGATTATTCTCCAGCATATCCTTGATCAGATAGATGCGTCCGCGCGGACTATCGAGTTCATTGCCTAACGTCACATAAGTCGGACACGTCGCTGTACAGAACCCGCAATGGACGCATTTACGCAGGATTTTTTCTGCCTCATTGACACCGGGATCGAGCAATTGCTCTGGCGTGAATTGGGTCTGCATGGTTCACACTCCCGCCTGCTCTGGGTAAATACGTCCCGGATTAAGAATATTCTCCGGGTCAAACTGATGTTTCAGCCGCTGTGAAAGTGCTGCAAGTGCAGCAGGTTGCGGCTCGAATACATCGATATTGGTTCGCAGACGTTCCGGTGCACGTACCAGCGTTGCATGCCCTCCGCCATGTCTGGCAATCAGCGCCCGCAAAATCTGAGCCTCCGCTTCCGCTTCCATCCGCAACCAGATCAGCCCGCCCTGCCAGTCATAATAAGCATCCGCACCCGCATAACGGCGGAACGCATCCACCATTTTCCAGCCTTGCATCGGTGCCATCGACACACGCCAGACTGCGCGTTGATCGCCATCCTTCACAAAAGGCAACACATCGCGTACCTCGCGCCAAAGCTGACGCGACGGACTATCATCCAGCAAATCGATGGTAATGCCACGCCCCAGCAATGCCTGCAATTGGCTGCAACGGTGTTTTACCGATGGTGCAAAGCCTTCAAGGCGCAAGATTGTTGCAGCTTCCCAGCCGAGCTTGCCATCAAGAAACCGATTGGCGACAGTGGGCGGCAAATGGGCCGCAGATGCCACCTCCTCGCGTGATCCCATTGCCAGAGCCATCACACGGGTTGCAGTTTCATCATCCAGCCCGCGCACGGCAAGCGTTGCCACAGTTTCAGGCGCTGGCAGCACTTTGAAGGTGACTTCGGTCGCAACGCCGAGCGTTCCCCACGAATTGGCCATGCCCTTTGACAAATCATAACCGGTGACATTCTTGACCACGCGTCCGCCGGATTTAAACAACTCTCCGTGCCCTGAAACAACCCGCACGCCCAAGATATGATCGCGTGCGGCTCCCGCCTTCAACCGACGTGGCCCCGACAGATTTGCGGCCAACACACCGCCAATGGTGCCCTGCCCCGCTTGGCCACCAAGCAGGGGGCCATAATCCATCGGCTCAAAGTGAAAGCACTGCTTGTTATCGGCCAAAAGCGTCTCAATCTGGGCTATGGACGTTCCGGCCTTGGCGCTAAGCACCAGTTCGTTGGGTTCATAAAGCGTGACACCGGTTAACCCGGAAACATCCAGCACCGCAGCTGTTGCCATTGGTCGACCGATAGCGCGCTTGCTGCCACGACCAATAATTTCAAGCGAACTGGCCCCTGTCAAAGCCCATTGCACGGCTTCAACGACACCTTTTTCATCCTGTGGTTTGAGTATATTCATGTCATTCATCATCAAAACCACAGCTCAGAAACGGGGAACATCAGGGAAGGCCAGCTCGCCGCGATGCACATGCATACGGCCAAGTTCAGCGCAACGGCGCAATTGCGGGAAGACCTTGCCCGGATTGAGCAAGTGCTTGGCATCAAACGCACATTTGACCCGCATCTGCTGATCAAGATCAATCTCATTGAACATAACCGGCATCAGGTCTCGCTTTTCGATGCCCACGCCATGCTCGCCGGTCAGCACTCCACCAACCTTCACGCAAAGCCGCAAAATATCCGCACCAAAATCTTCCGCAGCCTGCAATTCACCGGGAACATTGGCATCATAAAGGATCAGCGGATGCAGATTACCGTCCCCCGCATGAAAAACATTGGCGACCCGAAGCCCATATTTTTCCGACAGATCGCGCATACCGGACAGCACACGCGGCAATTCCTTGCGCGGGATCGTTCCATCCATGCAAAGATAATCCGGCGAGATGCGCCCGACCGCCGGGAACGCTGCCTTGCGCCCGGCCCAGAAAGCCAGCCGTTGCTCTTCTGATTGCGAAAGCGTGCACGTGGTCGAACCATTTTTAAGTGCAATGCTTTCGACTGCGCCAATCAGATGATTAACCTCGACTGGTGGACCATCCAGTTCGACAATCAGCAACGCCTCAACATCCAGCGGATAGCCAACACGGACAAAATCTTCCGCAGCCTGAATGGCAGGACGATCCATCATTTCCATGCCGCCGGGGATGATGCCAGCGCCAATAATATCGGCCACACATTGACCCGCCTGCTCGCTTGAGGGAAAGCCAATCATCACGGCCCGTGCCGTTTCGGGCTTTTGCAGAATGCGAACGCTGATTTCCGTTACAACACCCAGCAGGCCTTCCGACCCAGTCATAAGGCCCAGTAGATCATAGCCCTCACTATCGAGGTGCTTGCCGCCAAGTCGCAAAACTTCGCCTGTGATCAGCACCATTTCAATGCCGAGCAGATTATTGGCCGTAAGCCCATATTTCAGGCAATGCACACCACCCGCATTTTCCGCGACATTGCCGCCGATGGAACAGGCAATCTGCGACGACGGATCAGGCGCATAATAATACCCCTCATGTTCGACGGCCTTTGTAATACCAAGATTGGTCACGCCCGGCTGCACCACGGCCACACGATTGGGATAATCGATTTCCAGAATACGGTTAAAACGCGACATGACCAGAAGAACCGCATCGGCCAGCGGCATCGAACCACCCGACAGCGATGTGCCAGCACCGCGCGGCACAACGCGAATTTCATTCTCATAGCAATAGCGCAGAATCTGCGACACCTGTTCGACCGTCTCAGGCAGAACCACCACAAGCGGCAAGGTACGATGCGCGGTCAGACCATCGGTCTCAAACACCCGCATAGCATTCGTTGCATCGACAACCCCCTCGCCCGGCACGATTCTCCGGAGATCGGCAACAATCTGCTCCCGCCGGCCAAGAACTGCAGCGCTCGGCTTTGGCATAATCAATCCGCTCATGTGATACTCCGCCTCCCCAGTCTTTTTATACTATGCCTTGATGAAGTGGTAATAATATTTTACCAATCAGAAAATAGCGAAACAGTTTTTACGCTGCGGCATAATCGCCTTGCGATCTCTCACGCGCCTCGGCTAGATGAGTCACAAGAATATCTGCCGGGAAGAATTGGAAACTATCATGATGAGCAGTCTGGCCGATATGGAGATTTTCGCACGCGTTGTCGCAACCGGAAGCATGTCGGCAGCCGCACGCGATCTCGGGCTGTCACCAGCGGTTGTTTCCAAACGGCTGGGCCGTCTTGAAGAGCGCCTTGGCACGCGCCTTTTACAAAGAACGACCCGCCAGATTGCATTGACTGAAGCAGGGCACGGTTATCATGAGCGTGTGCTGGCCATTCTGTCCAACATCGAAGAAGCGGAAGCTTTTGTGGCGCGGCGCTCGGCCAATGCGCGCGGCACCTTGAAAATCTCGGCCCCCACCACATTCGGACGCATGCATATTGCCCCCTATCTGGTGCCGTTCATGCGTGCCAATGCAGACCTCACCGTCAATATGCAGCTCTCTGATGAAATGGCGGATATTGTCGGCGATGGCTATGATCTTGCGATTCGTATTGGCGAATTGTCAGATTCGACCCTCGTTGCGCGTCGTCTGGCACCCGTGCGGCGTATATTGGTGGCTTCGCCGCACTATATTGCCGAACGTGGCATGCCCGAAAAAATTGAGGATCTACACGCGCATATCTGCCTCGCTCCGCATAATAATGATCCGTGGCGGCTGGAAGGACCAAAAGGACCGATCACCATTCGCCCGCAAGGCCCGTTACAAACCAATTCGAGCGAATTGGTGCGCGAGGCCGTGCTTGCTGGCCTTGGCATCGCACAGCGTTCAACATGGGACATCGGTCCCGACCTTGCCACGGGTAAGCTGGTGCAAGTGCTGCCAGAATATGCCGCATCGCGCAATGTCGCTGTTCATGCTGTGTACCCCTCCAAGCAATTCCTGCCGGCAAAAGTGAGACTTTTCATCGATTATCTGGCTGACCTTTATGGACCCGTTCCCTATTGGGAAAGCGGCAGTTCTCCACAAGGCCTCTCTAAATAATAGACGGGACAGGCGTGATTGCTTATGAACCCCGTCGGCTTATAGCCGCATCGGCCAAAAAGTTGATGCCATTCGCCTGACAATATTAAGGAATGAAAATGAAGACAGCTCCCCGCCTTATTCTTGCACTCGTCGTGGCCGTTATCGTCGGTTGTGGCTTCATGTTTTACGACAAGTCCCGCGGCGCAGAATGGGTCGTCTCCCCCCAGCAGATCGAACAGGCGAAGGCCGAAGGTAAAGCCGGTTTCGAAAGCCGTCCGGGCACCGTAACCGTTCTTCCAATCCGCAGCGAAACGGCCGACGTGCTGCCATTCAAATGGGCAATGTATGGCCTCGTTGCCGGTCTTGTTGTTTTTGTCTCTGGCCGTAAGCGCAAGAAGGCCTAATAACAATCCAACCGTTTAAGATGCTCGGATATATAGTTTCTGGCCTGTTGGAAAAATTTCAACAAGTTCAATAAAACGTTGTATTCGGACGCAATTGTGCAGCGAGTTCAGATCTGATTGAATCAGATATGAACTCGCTCTGAATCCTTTTACTGGAAGCATAATCTTATCAATACTCGTTTCACTGCGGCAGGACTTATGCTCTGCGGAAACGGCATGCAGTGCCAAAATTTTGCTCTGCCCTCTTAAAACTGCACCGTTTATGATTAGAGTTTTCCGCGCAATTTTTACTGGCTGGAGCAGGCAGAAGATAGAACATGACGTTCAACCGTGATTTTCTGAGTGTCACAATTTGCGCAAAGCAATAGCACTGCTGAAGACCTGTTTTACACCGTCTGACTTCAGCCTGTGGCTAACAGCTCAACCCACCACGAAACCCAATAGCTTACAGGAAGCAAAACATCTTTAGCTCACAGATGTTTACCAAATTAACAAATAGCTGAGGCATTTTAAGGTTTCCAATCAATTTGGCTGAAGCCTGTCTAAATCGTCAAACCCTATTTTGAACAAGGTTTGATTACCGTAGAAATTTACTGCTCCGCATCAATTAAAAAGACAAATTTCGACTGTCATCAATACCAAGTTGATTTATAAAATAACTATATATAATAAATATTTTCAATATTAAATAAAATTTCAATTTTTAACGGAAGTAAATTTTTTATCACAATATCATATTAATATATACAACAGAATATCCGAATGATATTACAAAAAACAACTAAATAATATATTTTGCATCCAAAACAACACTTCGTAAATATACAAAGTAATCAGAAATACAATGGCATTTTAAGAACGCAATACATCTATAATATTAAATAAAAAAATATCACTATTATATATATATTAAAAAAATAAGGCAACCATTACGATGTCATACAGTTTTATAGAAAAAAATAATACAAATAGTTATTTATCTATATCATCCACACAAGGAGCCGCCTGCGTGGATGGGATACATAATATAACACTTGCCAACGATCTTGTTACCGTACGGGGTATTCCGGCGCACTCAATCACAATATATACGGACGGTGATGGCTATATATTAAGCGACCCTCTTAGAAGAAAAATTACCACACTCTCACTTAATGAGCGTGGCTATGGTTTCGCGCAACTCTGTCGAAACAGTGATTCAAGCTATGCACCGCTAAAAGTTACAGCCTATGACACGGTATGGGATAAAGAGCCTGTGTCCGCTTTGGCATCTTATGACACCTACCGACGGGGACCCGGGCGATTCCATGCTATAAACTATACAAGCGGCGCTTTGACCGTCGACGGTTCATACTGTTCTATATTTCTGTATATCAACAATATAATACCTGGAAAAAAGACAATAATTACCCAAGTTAATGTAAATCCTATGTCTATGGATTTGGAGATATTAAATCCAAACTATAATGGTGCCATTAACCTGGAAAGTGACTCTTCAGTATCTATTGATATATTTAGTCGATCTTCAGGAAAAAAGCGCGTTTATATTTCCTTGGATGAATCCCCTGATGGCGAATTTCTCGTCATTGATCTAATTTTTAATGTAACAATATAATTTGTTTATGGAAAACCCAATGGAAAAAATAATATCACTGGACACGAGACTCTTCCCTCCCGAATTACCGCAAAGTGTAAACGGCACAATTGATATAAAAAATTTACCGCAAGACAATATAGTGGTTATAGTGAAGCCTTATTATAATATAAGCACTGGCGACAATGTAAGAGTGCTATTTGGAGAAATAGCATCCCCACCATACATAGTGCTAGATGGACCAACACAGGGTCCAATGTATTTTAACTTCAGTATAGACAATATACCAAACGGTAATTACAATGTATACTATACAGCGATAGATTATTCAACGAATGCGTCGTACTCTCCATACGTGCCAATTCTGGTTAAGAACTCTAGCTGCAATTATTATCCAGCCCCAGTGTTCCCGGATTATCCATATAATATAATTGGAATTCAATCAGCTATAAAATCCAATGGTGTCACAATGCGCGCATTTTATAGCGAAATGGCAACGGGTGATATAGTTACCTTCTCCTGGAGAGGGACAGATATGTATGGAAACGACGTACCCGCCTCATACTTCACAAAACCGGTAACTGTTGATTCACAAAATGTGGCTGACAAATATGTGGACGTGCAAATACCTTTGAATAATATTATTATTTTAGAGAATTTTGGTACTGGTTATGCGAGCTATAAGGTCAGCTTATGGTCCGGAGGCGGTGAATATGCGTCCAGCATGACCAACGCACAGATCGTCTGGGGCGACATTGATCAATTGCAGATTTCTGTGACTAACGGCGCCCCTCCTAGATCAAGTCAATCATGTCCCTACCTACTTACCATGAACACGGGCACTGTTTTTGGTCCACCCGGCGCTTCATTGAGCATAACAGCTACAAATGGGGCTGTTGTGGCTGACCCTAACGGAACCGATAAGCAGGATTACATACGCCTCGATGAATTCGGTTTAGGCAGGTTTTCTATCTATACAACGTCAGTCAATCCAGAGGACTGGCAGCCTTTTGTAATTGCAGAGTCGACAACAGGTAACTTACCTAAATCTGCGAACACCAAGACAAACTTTTACCCTTATCGGGTAGGGACAGCAGGAATTAAAGCTTACGGCTTTACGACAATGGCCGCCGCTGACGGTATATCGCCATGCTCTATCTACATATTGGGAGATGGTAGCGTGCAATCTATCGATGCTTTTGGCGAAGGTGATTTTATCATCAATGGGCGCTCTAATAATATTAAAACATCATTAAATGCAGATTATAGCTGTACCATTAACATCGTCTCCGACATTGCACAGAAAATAACGATCACGTTGAGAGGTTCTGATAATTTAAAAGATTTACTAAATATCAATATAGAGTTTATCGAACCGTTATCTTTACTTGGATCAACTCTGCTTACAACCGCAGGATCAGATTTATCCCCAAGTTGATTTCCCCGTTTAGATTTTTAACCCCAGACGTTGATGTTGCCATATTTTCCCAAATATGGAGGGATGGCTATGGAATAGAGTTCTACACAGGAGGCAGCAGAAATCATCTCAATGATGAGTCCGAAGCGGGATCTTTACCGTTTCTGGAATGGTGCTTCATTCGTTCGGGGGAGATGGCGGCCGAGCATAGCGTCGTACGCTTGGTCCTTTCGGCGGCAAATTGATTAGCGATGCGACGGGGCATCTTGAAGCCTTCGGCTTCATCCCAGCTGACGTTCAAGAATGCTTCGAAGCCGCTCCGGCTTAATGGGTATTCAAGCGGCCTTTTAGGTCCTTTAAAGGCCACTTAACAAAAATGAGTTTGTCTAATAACCAGCGTCAAAATATCAGAAACGAGCGACACGCTACAATGACAAATGATAAAAAAGCTGAAAAAAGTCAATGAAATCAATGCTAATGGCGGAGGGGGTGGGATTCGAACCCACGGTACAGTCTCCTGCACGCCGGTTTTCAAGACCGGTGCCTTAAACCGCTCGGCCACCCCTCCAAGTATTTGCAATGGTTGTACTTTTCTCGGTTTCAGAAAAGCCTCAAATCAGTGATTGCTACCGATTTGCTACCCATTCACTCAGCGAGTGACTTCTTAGCAGCTTTTATAGCGGCGTCAACTTGTTCTACAGCATTTGCCTGCATTCCCAGCATGACATGTGAATAAAGGTCAAGCGTGATGCCGATTGTGGAATATCCGAGCCCTTCACTGGCAATCTTTGGATGAACGCCAGCGGCCAAAAGCTGGGTTGCATGAGAGTATCGCAGATCGTGAAACCGGATGCGCAGAAGCCAAGCCTTTGCGACAAGCCTAACCCAAGGGGCAAAACCGGCTCCGCTTAAGCTGGGCTGCAAGTTCAATTGCTTCTGTCACCGATCCGAAGACCCAGCAGGACCGCGAAATAACCGATGACAATACTGAGAACCAAATAAGCGAGTGCGGATACCAGTCCCGCCGTTGATCCAGACATAAGAACGTAAGCGCCGTAGACAAAGCTGGAAAACGTGGAAAGCCCACCCATCATGCCCGTAGCGACCAGTGTATTGACCTCTGAGCTGAGAGTGCCTTTTTTATAAAGCCCAGTGGCCAGGCCAAGCAAAAATGATGCGACAATATTCGCGACTAAAATTGACACCGGAATACCATCGGATAGAGCCGGTACGCCTAGCATCAGAAACTCACGAAGCATGGCACCTATCGCGCCACCGACAAAGACGAGTATGATTGTATTAATCATTGTTCTTCCCTCATCCTATCCAGCTTGCTAACAACGCGCCAAATGCGGCTGCCGATAATCCGACGAGAACCGATCCCACCAAATAAGCGATTGCCAAGCCACGATTATGATCGCGAGCCAGCTTGACCGCATCAAGCTGCATTGAGCTGAATGTGGTGTAACCGCCGAGGATACCGGTCAAGATGCCAGATTTTAATACATCTCCAAAGCGATCGTACCATTCCACTGAGAACAGCACCGATAAAAAGCCAATAACGAAAGCACCGCTCACATTGATTAGAAATGTTCCGAGGGGAAATTTGCCATTGTAGCTTTCGCCAACCAATTTGCCGACCCACCAGCGAAACAGCGAGCCTAGTCCACCGCCCAAACCGACCCATAGAATGTCTAATGGCTGCATTCACTTCCCCGGAAAAGCATCAACTTTCATACCCACCATCTGTAGATTGAAAAAAGACGGTCGCACAAGCAGAATAGTAAGTGAAGAGGCTGCAACCCGGTTGCTACCATTTTGCTACCCAACTCGGTAGCAAGATCGAAGACAGGGCAGGACAAAAGCGGATAATGACCGCGACAAGGCTATATGTTCTGGGAGTTTGAATATGGAGGAATAAAAGGGCGTACGGCTATAACCGAATTTCAAGACCCGCGCCTTAAACCGCTCGGCCCTCTTCCGCGTCTGCATGAAACAGATTTGAGTGCCTCGTTATCGTTATCAAACAGCAGCGTCAATCTGCCACTTGCAGTCATTCGCCAGAAAATGACTCAATACCTTGCTCTTCGAATGAATGAAGCTTAAATTTGAGTAAATAAATCATAAAGAAAAGGGAACCAATGAGCTTGGAATCAGTAAAAGCTTTTTTTGCGAATAAGGCGCCAGAAATCCAAGTGATTGAACTGCCAACCAGCACCGCGACTGTCGCACTTGCTGCGGAAGCACATGGTGTGGAGCCGGGCCAGATCGCAAAAACGCTCTCGTTTTCGACAAAAGACAAAACTATCCTTATCGTTACCCGCGGAGATGCGCGTATCGATAATCGCAAATTCAAGGACCAGTTCGGAACCAAGCCACGCATGTTGGACGCTGAAACTGTGCTGATAGAAACCAGCCATCCGGTTGGAGGTGTCTGCCCTTTCGGATTGCCACGGGAAATGCCGGTTTATTGCGATTTATCGCTCAAAAATTTTGATGAAGTTGTTCCCGCTGCCGGGGCGACCAACAGTGCCGTCAGGATATCCCCTCTCAAAATAGCCGAGCTTGTTTCAGCCGAATGGGTCGATGTCTGCCAATGATGAAACGCCGACATCGAAAATGTCGGCATCAAAATGGCGTAATGAAATGTTTTTTGCCCTTTAAAGGTGATAAAGCACTTCATATATTTTAAGAATAGTTCTAAAGTGGATTCGAGGCAAATGCATTCGCTTGGCGCATATCCCAGAAATTCCGGGCATCCGGGCGGGATTGTGGCTTAACCAAAAGCAGAGTTTTCCGATTGAGACATCAATATGGAACACTTGAGGATGCGTTGAAAGGAATAGTTGATGCGTCTTACTCGTCAGACAAATTATGCCATTCGCATGCTTATGTATTGCGCTGCCAACGAAGGCAAACTGAGCCGCGTTCCAGAAATCGCCCGTGCTTACGGCGTTTCGGAATTGTTTCTCTTCAAGATTTTGCAACCGCTTGTCGAGAACAAGCTGGTGGAAACAGTGCGCGGCCGCAATGGCGGTGTACGTCTGGGGCGTGAGGCGAAGGATATTTCTCTGTTCGATGTCGTGCGCGTCACAGAAGAAAATTTTGCGATGGCAGAATGCTTTGAAAACGATGCCGCGGAGTGCCCACTCGTGGATAGCTGTGGTCTTAATTCTGCATTGCGTGAAGCGTTGAATGCTTTCTTTGGCGTGCTGATGAAGTACAGCATAGACGATCTGGTCAAAGCGCGCCCGAATGTCCGCGCTCTGCTCGGTCTTGATGAAGACCTTGAGACTGCCGAGCGGATTGCGAGCTAAACGCTCAAAATGACGACATAAAAAGCTGAAAATCATCATGGTTTTCAGCTTTTTTGTTGGAAAACGTTTTATATGGTCGCCGAATAGGCCGATTGCGGCAGCACGAACGGAACACCCTTCACAGGCGGAACGCCAACGCGCAGCGAACATTCATAAACGCGCTCCAATCGATCATCGGTCAAAGCCTGCTGCGGTGTATCAATCGTATCGAGCATGCCCTTATGCATGACTGCAATACTGTCTGCAAACATGGCAGTCAGATTGAGATCGTGGAGAATGGCGATAACGCCGCCGCCAGACGCTGCAAATTCACGAGCGATCTCCATGACTGTGATCTGATGCTTTATATCAAGACTCGAAATCGGCTCGTCCAGAAACAGATAGCGTGGTTTTCCGTCCACAACCGGTTTCCAGACCTGACACAATACGCGTGCAAGCTGTACGCGCTGTTGTTCTCCCCCCGAAAGCTCCTGATAAAGCCTGCCGCTAAAGCCTGAAAGATCAACCTTTTGCAAGGCAAGATCAGGCAACCTCTCCTGTTCGGCGCCGCTCACGCCACTGAAACCACCCGTCAATCCGATATGCACAATCTCACGCACAGTAAAAGGAAATGATAATGCACTGGCCTGCGGGAGCACGGCGCGGCGTGCTGCCATGCGCCATGGCTTGATTTTGGAAAAATCCTCGCCGTCAAGAAAGGCTGAGCCTGTATAGGGCAGATCACCTGAGAGCGCACGCAACAGCGTAGTTTTACCGGAGCCATTGGGGCCGACAATAGCTGTCACCGCCCCCGGATGAGCAACAAAATTGATATTTTCGATAATTTTCTTGCTGCCGATGGAAACGCTTAAATTTTTAGTCTCTATCATATCAGGGCCTCACAGATCCAGAACGCCGCGCTGACGCAGCAATATCCAGAGGAAAAATGGTGCGCCACAAACGGCTGTAATGATACCAATCGGCAATTCGGCAGGCGCAACAATCGTACGGCTCACAGCATCTGCCAGCAGCAGCAGGATCGCGCCTAAAAGTGCCGATGCGGGCAATAGATAACGGTGATCCGGCCCGATGCTCAGACGCAGCATATGGGGAACAACAATGCCGACAAAACCAATACCACCCGATATGGCGACTGTTGCACCCGTTGCAGCGGCCACCGTCACAATCGCGACATTCTTGATGCGCTGAACCGGAATTCCAAGGTGACCGGCAGTCGCCTCCCCCAGTGCCAGCGCGTTAAGTCCGCGCGCAAGAAACGGCGTTGCAACAAGCACAACCGCAATAATAGGGCCGGCAGTGCCAATTTTACCCCATGTCGCACCAGCCAGTGAACCAAGCCCCCAGAACGTTAGATCGCGTAACTGGCGATCATCGGAAATGTAGATAAGCGCGCCTGTGGCAGCACCGGCCAGCGCGCCGAGCGCGATGCCAGCAAGCAACATGGTCGCGACGGATGTGCGCCCGCGCCGGGTCGCGACACGATATAAAAGTAGCGTACTGGCAAGCCCTCCAACAAATGCCGCCATGGGGAGCGCATAAAGACCAAGAAGAAGGTAAAGCGGCGCAAGCATTGTTCCGCCAAGCACGATCATCGATACAGCGCCAAGACTGGCACCGGCAGAAACACCGACGAGACCGGGATCCGCAAGGGGATTGCGGAATAAACCCTGCATAACGGCACCAGAAACAGCAAGTCCCGCCCCGACCAGCATTCCCATGAGGATACGTGGCAGACGTATTTCCATGATGATCATATGATCGCGCCGGAATGCTTCAATGCTTTCGGGCGCACCATAAACAAGAGCATGAAGAACAGTCATAACGGAGGCATCAGAAGCCCCGGCTGTCAGGCTGAAAAGTGCTGTCAGACAAAGCACGATCGCCAGACCAATAATTGCCAGACGCGCGCGCGTGGAGCGATCCCCAGCAGAGCTGTTTCTGGTTTGATCACGCATAGCAAAGCCTCCGGCCTGTGCGGTGCGGTCTTGACTGGTCATTTCAATGTGTCCTTGTTGCGCGGTTCTGCGACATGCCTGCAAATGCTTGCGCAAAGCAGGCATAGTTCTCATTGGGCTGCGTGATTGCCATAAAGCTTTTCGGATAATTCACGGCTGGCAGCACCGGTGCGCGGACCAAAGCCAAGCAGATAGAGCGAATCCATCTGGACAATATTACCGCTGCGCCCCGCTGGAGAATTGGCCAGAGCCGGATTCTTCAGAAGGTCATCCTTCTGAACGCTATCCTTGCCAATACCCATCGTCAGAATCATATCCGGCGCGGCCTTCTCGATGGCTTCATCCGTCAGTTGCTTATAACCCGGATAGGCATCGATAGCATTCACCCCTCCTGCAAGCGTGATAATGCCATTGGCACCTGTGCCGGTGCCGGAGGCTGTAATGCGTCCATCCTGAACGGACATGATGAAAAGCACACGCTTGCGCGGACTCTGACTGGCAGAGATTTTTTCTGCAACTCTGAGATCACGCGCCACATCGTCCGCAAGCGCCTTGGCCTTATCTTCAAGACCCAGAGCCTTGCCGACAATTTCAATCTTGGTGAGCACGCCTTCGCCCGTATGATCATCTGGAATGATGACAATAGGAACGGACGCTTTCTTAAGCACTTCAAGCGTTTCCGGCGGGCCGCTGCCTTCCGAGAGCAGGATACCGGTCGGATTAACCGAAAGAACGCCTTCTGGTGACAAACGGCGCATATAGCCGACATCGACCAACGCGCTTGCCTGTTCAGGATAAGTGCTGGTCTGGTCGCGTGCAACGAGCCTATCGCCTGCGCCAAGCGCATAAACGATTTCCGTTACAGCACCACCGACAGAAACAAGCCGTGACGTATCGGGGATTTTCTCAACTGTATCAGCCTTCGCAATGCCGCCAAATGCAACCGAAGCGGCCATGAAGACCAAGGCCGCGCAGCGCCTGATATTTGATGAAACAATTGCCATGTTTTTATCCTTCGAGTGCATTCCGAAAATGGCAGCCACTTTCGGAATGCACATCAAAACAAAGATCTGGATCACGCTTGATTTATGCAGCGCTTGACTGCTGCAGACGCGGCAGATTTTCAGCAATCATGCGCCAGTCGGCAAGCTCGGCTTCGCCTTCATGACGTTCACCGAAGAACTGAATAATCATTTCACCATTGGAATCATAAGCTTCAAGCGAAGTGATGTGACCATCTTTCGTCGGCTTGCGAACGACCCAGCCATCCGCAATATGGTCAGCGCGCAGATGCAGATGGAATGTCGGATCAAGGACGTTGAGCCATGGGCCCATCGTCTTGATTTCGGCAATCGTTCCGGTGTGAATCTGGATGCAACCACGGCTTCCGACAAAGCACATAATTGGAATCTGCTCCTGAACCACGTGGTTCATCATAGCTTCAACTGCCGACAGATCAACACGCCATGCAAAATCCTGCCCGGCAAGATGAACGGCCTGAAGACGATCGACGCCAAAATCTTTCAAAAGCCCGACAAACTGGTGAACATCGGTCAACGCACCCCAGCGTTCACGGAATGCCTCGCCATCAACGCTTGCAACATCCGTCTTATCTGCCTTTGCCGGAACAGGCTTTGTTTCAATCGAAGGCGTCTGCTCTTCCAGCAACAATTCAGAAACGAGCTGTTCGTAAGCTTCGAGATTGGAAGCGGGACGAAGATGAATTTTGTGGACGGCCTCACCGAATGCGTCAAAAAACTGAAGGCTGCGACGAACATGCTCGCCATCCACTTTTGCAACGGCAAAGCCATGGACCCAATGCTTCGGGAAAATACGAAGATCGATTTCCTTGCCCAGTGTCAGTGACGCGTGCGGACCCCAGATCGTCTTTTCAAACGGGCCAATTTTTTCATGAACAGCGCTTTCATTGCGCGTCAACACCATGACTTCGCCAAGCGAAGGCGCATGTTTGAGCAAAGTTTCGAGATCTGCACGGATGCGGCGAGCCGAAATCGCACTGTCTGCATGGGCACCGGTGTGAGCCGCAATAAAGTCTGCTTCTGATACCCCGAGGCTTTGTGCAAAATCGCGTTCGCGCATTTTCGGGTTATCTGCCCGTGCCTTGAGAATCTGCTCTGGGGAGGGCTTTGTTTGGGTCGTCATCTTTTGCTGCCTATTTATTGAGGATGAGCTTGCCTTGACGGGTAATTTTTAAACGATAGAGAGAGCCGCCGTGCTCTATCGCCACTTCGCGGGAGCCATTGAAGAGCTCACGACTGCCATAGGTTTTGAGCCGTGGCTCATAAGCCTGTTCAGAGATTTCTGATTGAGCTGATCCGGCCGCATCCAGATGCGGCTGAATTTCGTTCACGCGGTTGGAAACGCGCTCACGCGGTAACCGCACCTGCATGTCGATATGGATTCGCCTGTTCATTTTACTGCCCCTGCACCAGCTGTGGCCGTTTCGCTAACCGACTAAAACACCAACAAATCATTAGTTGACATGTTAAGTCATGTTTAATATTCACTGCCTTACTAGATTAAACGAGTCAAGTTTAAATCTCGCTTTTTCCAGAGCAAGCCCGAAGGTTTTCCTTCCAGCCAGCGCCGACACTCTCTTTATCAAGAGAGTTTATAACCTATTGAGAAACTTAAATTTCTCACCTCCGAGGGGGCGTGGGAATTTTGCTTTGTCCTTCAGGAGAAATCAGGCAATGCGGGCAATTAACGGGGCACAAAAGCGGTCATTTCTGGCAAGCACAGGTCTCGCTGTCATTCTTATGGCAATCCCTCAGAGTGCTTTCGCGCAGCAACAGAGTGCAGTGAAAGAGACTGACGGCATAGAGCTGAACACAATCACTATTCAAAAAGCCACTGGGGCACAGAATTCAGCTGCTTCTGCAAACAAAGAAATCATTAAGCGCGACACGATTGAGCGTTTTGGCACTACCAAACTCGATGATGTCCTGCGCGGAACAACACCCGGCGTGTTCACATCGATCAACGCATCGAACCCAGGCGTTGCCGTCAATATTCGTGGGTTCGAGGGCTCTGGCCGCGTAAACATGCTGATTGACGGTGTTCCACAGAACTATCGTAATTCTGATCACAGCTCTGCCGGTTACTCTTACATCGACGCAAACTTGCTTGCTGACATTGATATTCAACGCGGCGCAATAACGACTGAGCAGGGCGGAGCGCTGGCAGGTAGCGTTAACTTCCGTACACTTGGTGTCGATGATATTATTCTTGACGGCAAAGAAAAAGGCGTACTCGGCCGCGCATCATGGGGCAGCAACGGAACTGGCTTTTCAGAAATGCTTGCTGGCGCTGCGCGTGTCAACTCGCTGGGTATTGCCGCAGCAATCAGCCGCCGCGATTCAAAAGACTATAAAAATGGCGATGGTGATACTGTCGACAAAACGGGGCAGGAACTAACCTCCGGACTTTTCAAGGCTGAATTTGGCTTTGGTGAAAACCAGAATCTGACGCTGGGCGGCATTCTTTATAACAATCACTATGGTACATCTCAGGCTGGTTACGGCGGCGGAGCAACCATTTACGATATGTTTGTCCAGAACAGGACGTTCTTCGCGCAATATAATTACAATCCTAGCGATAACGATCTGCTTAACCTAAACGTAAACCTTTATCATAACACAACTCTCCAGAACTGGGGAGAAGGCAGCGGCAGCTTCACGGGCCGCCAAGTCGCGGTCAAAACCACAGGTATGACTGCTTCAAATACGTCACAATTTTCTTTTGGCGATGTTTCAGTTCGCTGGAAAAATGGCCTTGAGCTTAATCATGACAACGCGAGTGGTAACAGTGTTGGCGTGAACCCAGCCGATGCAAACTCGGATAAAGTTGCGGTCTTTACCGAAGCTACGTGGACGTATAATGCGCTTCAGGTAATTACCGGGCTTCGTTACGATCACTTCAAACTGAAAAGTGAAGATGATGGTATCTCGAACAGCGACGGCGAACTCAGCCCGAAAGTCACCGTTGCATATAATGTTACCGACTGGCTCCAGCCTTACGTGACCTATTCCCATTCGATGCGCACACCAACCCTACAGGAAACATTCTTAGGCGGCGTTGCACATGCTGGTGTTGGTTCGATGAAAGGCAATCCAAATCTGCGCCCAGAAAAACAGCGTGGATGGGAGTTCGGTGTTAACGTCTCTCAAGATGGTATTTTTACGGCCGAAGACGGCCTGCGCATCAAAGCAAATTATTACACGATGCGCGTGGAAGACTATATAACGCTCGCAGCTGATTATACTAAGTTTGCGAACGTTGAAGGCACATCGACAGTGAAGGGGTTTGAACTCGATGCGCGTTATGATGCAGGCTTCGCCTTTGCAGGCATTGCATACACACACACCAAGTCTGAACTTGCCTGAACAAAACTACCTAGGCGGCAATCAGTACCTTCCTGAAGATATTGTGAGCGTCACTGGCGGTGCGCGCTTCTTTGATCGGAAACTCGAAGCAGGAACGCGCATTCAGCACGTATCAAGCGGGAAAATGCTTGGTGGCGGGGAAAGCGATGCTTACACGCTCGTTGATCTGTTTGCGAAATATAAGTTCACCGATACGTTGGATGCGTCCATCCAGGTCCTAAATGTGGCCGATAAAGCCTACACACCGGCACTCAGCATCTATGGTAGTGGGCGCGGCCGGACATTCCTCGTCTCGACACAGTTCCAGTTCTAAAATGTTCAGGAGGCCCCCGCCTCCTGAACATGAATCATCGCGCCTGCGAAGTCCACTCACCTCTGACCGCTGTCGTGGGCTTCGATCCCAAGCTGCGATGCGGCGAGTGCGGAACATACTGCCGCACTCGCCGGAAATGGCTTCGAAAACCGGTTCCCACTTTTCGGAATATTCTCTAGCCAGTCCCTCTTAGAAAGAAAGGATCAGCAATGTTTATAGCCATGAACCGTTTCAAGGTTCTCATCGGCAAAGAAGCCGAGTTCGAAACCGCCTGGAAAAATCGCGATGCCCAGCTTGCCGAGCTTCCAGGCTTTGAAAGCTTCCATCTTCTGCGCGGTGCGACCAGTGAAGAAGAAGGCTATACGCTTTATTCTTCCCATACAGTCTGGCGCACGCGGGATGATTTCACCTTCTGGACGAAATCCGAGCAGTTCCGCAATGCGCATCGCAACGCCGGTGACCGCAAGTCACTCTATGCCGGCCCGCCGCAATTTGAGGGATTCGAGGCGATTGAAGGGATTTGATCCTTTCATCCCGGTGTTTTCCACATCGTGCGGCGAAATGGCGCATAAAACAGAGGCGGCGTAAAAATTGCGCCGTTTTCACTCATGTAAAATACCAAATCATGTTTAAAGATGGGTACTTAACTCACAATTAGAATGATTCTAACTTGTTGATTTTTAGAACATTTCCAAAACATAAAATTTGACAGAAAGCCCACAGACCCGTCATAACCTGACTGAAATGGGTGGGTTTATAAAGACTTGCTCAAGTTTACCTTTGATGTTCGGGCCTTTAACCCCTGCGATTGGAGGAACCTTTGTTCGGTTCAGAATGGCGACTTGTCAATATTGAAGTAAAAACACACGCCTTCCGTGGTAGTTTTTGTGTAAAAATAAATAACGAACAAAGCGCAACCTCCCGAATTGTGAATTCTATACAATCACAGCGCATTGCAGATACTGGAGTCTACTACTTATGTTAGTCTGCAGCTGCAATGTTATTACCGATAAAGACATCGAAGCTGTCGTTATAGAGCTTCTGGATGAGGATTGCTGGCGATTAATCGTCCCCGGAACTGTTTATAATGCCATGTCCAAGAGCGGCCGTTGCTGTGGCTGCTTCCCAAACGTCGTAGAAACGATCATAAGGGTGACTGAAGAATATCATCTTCGTCACAACCAAATGGACGAAAACGTGATCCAGTTCATGGATCGTGTGCGTTCTCTACGAGACAAATTCGGGAGTTCTTGGAATGAAAGGCGAACCAAAGGTCATAGAGCGGCTTAACGAGGCACTGTTTCTCGAACTAGGCGCTGTTAACCAGTACTGGTTGCACTATCGTCTGCTTAACGATTGGGGTTTCACGCGTCTTGCGAACAAAGAGCGTGCGGAATCCATCGAAGAAATGCAGCATGCGGATAAGATCATCGACCGCATCATCTTCCTTGAAGGCCATCCAAACCTGCAGACGGTCGCTCCGCTGCGCATCGGTCAGACTGTTAAGGAAGTTCTCGAAGCCGATCTGGCTGGGGAATATGATGCACGCACGTCGTACAAAAAGTCCCGCGAAATCTGCGATGAGCTTGGCGATTATGTTTCCAAGCAGCTTTTTGACGAGCTTCTGGCTGACGAAGAAGGTCACATCGACTTCCTCGAAACACAGCTTGAACTGCTTGGTAAGATTGGCGAAGAACGCTATGGCCTGCTCAATGCCGCGCCTGCTGATGCAGCAGAATAAATTCATCCGTTGAAAAAAGGGCGCTTCAAGCGCCCTTTTTTATTTGTTTAGAGCGCGTTTCGATCTGATTGAATCAGACCTGCGCTCTAAACGTTTTTAATTGAAGCGGAATCTTATCGATCCGCGTTTCACTCCGACAGGACTTATGCTTTATTGCGGCAGCTTGTCATCAACGCCTTCGACGTAGAAGTTCAGACCAAGCAAGGTTGCATCATCAGCCTGTTCGCCTTCCTTCAGCCAGACAGAGCCGTCCTGCTTCTTGATAGGGCCGGTGAACGGTTTAAATTCACCCGACTTGATCTTGGCTTCAGTTTCTTCCGCCATTTTCTTCACGTCATCTGGCATGTTGGTGTAAGGCGCCATCTTAACGAGGCCTTCCTTCATTCCCCACCAGATGTTCTGGCTTTCCCATTTGCCATCAAGAACAGCCTTGGCGCGGTCGATGTAGTATGGGCCCCAATCGTCAACGATTGCAGTCAGCTGGGTTTCAGGACCGAACTTGATCATGTCGGATGCCTGACCGAATGCCTTGATGCCGCGCTCATGCGCAACCTGGATAGGCGCGGTCGAGTCGGTATGCTGCGTCAGAATATCGACGCCCTGATCGACCAGCGCCTTGGCGGCGTCAGCTTCCTTGCCCGGATCAAACCATGAATTGACCCAGATGACCTTAACCTTGAAATCAGGATTGACGGACTGTGCGCCGAGGATGAACGAGTTGATGCCCTGCACAACTTCCGGCACCGGTACCGAGGCAATATAGCCTGCAACACCCTTTTCCGACAGCTTGGCTGCGATCTGCCCCTGAATATAGCGGCCCTCATAGAAGCGCGCATTGTAAGCCGAAACATTGTCCGCGGTCTTGTAACCGGTCGCATGTTCAAACTTCACATCCGGATATTTGGCAGCAACCTTGATGGTTGGGTCCATATAGCCGAAAGAGGTCGTGAAGATCAGCTTGTTGCCCGCGCGTGCAAGACGCTCGATCGAACGCTCGGCATCCGCACCTTCCGGCACATTTTCGAGGAAGGTCGTTTCAACCTTGTCACCAAGAGCTTTGACCATTTCCTTGCGGGCGACATCGTGCTGATACGTCCAGCCAAAATCTCCCGGAGGTCCGATATAGATAAAGCCGACTTTCAGCTTGTCTTCTGCATGTGCCGCTCCGCCAAGCATAAAACTGGCTGCGGTGGCAATCGCCAACAGCGTTTTTTTCATGTTCCCTGCACTCCTTGTTAGTACCCTCAAAACAAAACGGCAGGCCGTGGGAGCCGGACTGCCGTTCAAACACATAATCACCTGTCCGGCACGAAAGGTTTGCCAAGCGACGCTGGCGTGTTCATCATCGTCAGGCGCCGGTTGCGTGAGATGATGACCAGCACCACAATCGTCGCAATGTAAGGCAAGGCCGATAAAAACTGCGATGGCAGGCCAAAGCCAAGCGCCTGAGCATGAAGCTGGCCAATGGAGACGGCACCAAACAGATAGGCACCGATCAAAACGCGCCACGGCCGCCATGAAGCGAACACGACAAGCGCGAGCGCAATCCAGCCACGGCCTGCCGACATATTCTCAACCCATTGTGGCACATAGACCAGCGAAAGCTGCGCGCCGGCAAGTCCCGCACAGGCACCGCCAAACAGCACGGCGAGATAGCGCGTGCGCACCACATGCACACCCAGCGCATGAGCCGAGCCGTGATTGTCACCAATTGCACGCAATTGCAGCCCTGCCCGCGTGCGGAACAAAAACCACGTCACGCCAATGACAAGCAAAATGGAGATATAGAAGATCGGGTCCTGACCAAACAGAAAGCGACCGACATAGGGAATATCACTAAGATACGGAATGCTGATCGCATCAAGCCGCACGCCAGGCATGCCGACAAAGCTTTCGCCCAGCATGGCAGACGCGCCAATACCAAGAATGGTCAGCGCCAGCCCCGTTGCGACCTGATTGGTCACAAGCGTCAGCGTCAGAAATGCGAAAATGCCAGAAAACGCCATCCCGACAAAAATAGCGGCGAGCATGCCAAGCCATGCCGAGCCGGTGAACTGAGCCGCCGCAAAGCCGGAGACTGCGCCCATCAACATCATGCCTTCGACGCCAAGGTTGAGCACGCCGGAGCGCTCAACCACCAGTTCACCAAGGGCAGCGATGAGCAATGGTGTGGCAGCGGTTGCGATGGTAAGGAGGATAGCCTGTGTCAAATCCATTGATCACACCTTTCCTGCTGCGCGTCCCGCCACAAAGCGGATGCGATAGTGAATGAGTGTGTCACATGCGAGCACGAAAAACAGGATCATACCCTGAAAGACCCGTGCTGACTTTTCCGATATGCCGATGGCAACCTGCGCAGCTTCGCCGCCAAGATAGGAAAGTGCCAGTACAAAGCCTGCTGCAATCGCGCCAATCGGATTAAGCCTGCCAAGGAAGGCGACAATAATCGCTGTAAAGCCGTATCCGGGTGAAATCACAGGACGAAGCTGACCAATCGCGCCGGAAGTTTCCGCGATGCCAGCAAGACCGGCCAATGCGCCAGACAATGCAAACACGAAAAATACGAGTTTGCCGGAACTGAAACCTGCAAAGCGCCCTGCCCTTGGGCTTTGCCCGATAACCTTCACCTCAAAGCCTTTGAGTGTTTTGGCGAGCAAAAACCACACGATAATCGCGGCGACAATTGCGAAGATAAAGCCCCAATGCGCGCGCCCCGATGCGCTCCATATTTCCGGCAGCACGGCACTCGCATTAAATTGCCGTGTTTCAGGAAAATTATAGCCTTCGGGATTGCGCCAAGGGCCGCGCACCAGCCAGTCGAGGAACAATTGCGCGACATACACCAGCATCAAACTGGTGAGAATCTCATTGGTGTTGAAGCGGACTTTTAACAATGCCGGAATGGATGCATAGGTAGCACCGCCCGCCATCCCCATCAGCATCATCAGCGGCAATACGATCCATAGCTGCAATTGAGGAAACATCACCGGCAGAATTGAGCCCGTAATAGCACCGATGATAAATTGACCTTCTGCGCCGATATTCCAATTATTGGAAAGAAAGCAAACACACAGCCCGACCGCAATCAGGATAAGCGGCGTCGCCTTAACCAGAAGCTCATGCCAAGACCACACATCGAGCAACGGTTCAACGAAGAACACATAAAGCGCCTGAAACGGGTCTTTGCCCATCAGCGCAAAGGCAAGACCACCGAAAACCATCGTGAGCGCTAGTGCTAGCAGCGGTGAAACAGCGCTAAAAAGCTTTGACGGCTGTGGACGCTTAACAAGTTCAATCCGCATCATGCTGCTCCCGCCTGATCCGAGCCGGAAACGCCCCCCATCAGAAGGCCGATTTTTTCCAGTGTTACGTCCGCGATAGCCATCGGTTCGGAAAGTGCACCGTGATTCATGACCGCGATACGGTCACTAATTTCAAGCAACTCATCAAGGTCCTGACTGATAACAAGCACAGCAGAACCGGAACGCGCCAGATCAAGCAAAGCCTGACGGATATGGGCTGCAGCGCCCGCATCCACGCCCCATGTCGGCTGGTTGACAATCATCACCGATGGAGAACGATCCAGCTCGCGGCCAATGATGAATTTCTGAAGATTGCCGCCTGATAAAGCTGAAGCTGGTGGGTTTTCAGCACTTTTGCGCACATCCATCATCTCGATGATCCGCTTTGCGGCTGAGCGCAAGGCGCTTTCAGCAATCAGCTTCAGTTTGCCACCGCGCAAAAATACCTTCGCGTCAGTCTTATAACGCGAGAGAAACAGATTATCAGTCAGCGGCAGGGATGGCACAGCACCATGTCCCAACCGTTCTTCAGGCACAAATGCAGCGCCCATCAAGCGACGCTCATTGATGCCAAGCCTGCCTGCATCCTTACCGCGAATACGCACAGCCGATGCCGACGACTGGAGAAACTCGCCCGAAACCGCTTCAAAAAACTCACCCTGTCCGTTGCCTGCCACACCTGCGATACCGACAACTTCACCCGCTTTCACCGAAAGAGAAATATTGTCGAGAGCGGTTGAAAACGGTCCGCGCGGCGCCTGCGACAACGATTTAATCTCAAGCAACGGTATGGACACATTTTCAATGGCGTCAATCGGGCGACGCGCCACAACCTTGATGTCGTTACCAACCATCATACGCGCCAGCGAGGCGGCTGTTTCCTGCCTTGGATCACAATGCGCAACCACCTTGCCGTGGCGCAACACCGTGGCGCGATCACAAAGGCGCTTCACCTCTTCCAGTCGATGGCTGATATAAAGGATTGACTTGCCTTCTGACTTGAGACGCTCCAGCGTTTCAAACAGGCGATCCGCCTCCTGCGGCGTCAGCACCGAGGTCGGCTCATCAAGAATGATCAGATCAGGCTCTTGCAGGAGACAACGCACAATCTCAATACGCTGACGCTCACCAACGGACAAATCACCAACATGCGCCTGCGGATCAATTGGCAATCCATAGGCCTTTCCAACATCGTGCGCACGCTTTGCCACTTCCGATAATGGCAAGGAACCATCCAGTGAAAGGGCAATATTCTCGGCAGCAGTGAGCGAATCAAACAACGAAAAATGCTGGAAAACCATACCAATGCCCAGCTTTCTTGCTGTGGCGGGTTCGCAAATCGTTACGCGCTCGCCCTTCCAGACGATTTCGCCTTCCAGCGGCTGGAGCGCGCCGAACAACATCTTGACGAAGGTGGATTTCCCAGCCCCGTTTTCACCCAGAAGCGCATGTATTTCGCCTTCAGCAATGACGAGATCGACCGCATCGCAGGCTCTGAGCTGACCAAATACTTTTGTGAGCCGGCGGACATCAAGAAGAGGCCGGTCGGTTAAAGGCACTGACATTGTCTTTTTGTAGTTCCCCGAACTTATTTTTGAATGACCTTATCCAGCCGAACCGCAATTGGGAAGCCAAAAAGAAAATGGCGGAGCACATATGCACACCGCCGTTATATGCTTGCATCTATCCGATACTATGGGAGCAAGATGCTGGCGCCCGTTGTCTTGCGCGCTTCCAGATCTTCATGCGCTTTACGCACATCTTTCAGTGCATAGGACTGATTGATTTCGATCTTAACAGCACCGCTTGAAACCACATCAAACAGATCGTTCGCCGTTTTTTCAAGATCAGCGCGCTTGGCAACATAGTTGAACAAGGTTGGGCGGGTCACAAAAAGCGATCCCTTCTGCGCCAGAAGACCGAGATCAAATGGCGGAATAACACCCGAGGACTGACCAAAACAGGCGAACATGCCAAGCGGCTTCAACACATCAAGCGAGCCCATATAGGTGTCACGACCCACGGAGTCATAAACAACGTCCACACCCTCACCGCCGGTCAATTCCCTGACACGTTCTACAAAGTTTTCTGTGCGGTAATTGATGACATGATCATAGCCATGCGCCTTGGCGAGAGCGATCTTTTCTTCCGATCCAGCCGTGCCGATAACAGTTGCGCCAAGATGCTTGGCCCATTGCCCGGCAATCAGCCCGACGCCGCCTGCTGCCGCATGAAACAGGATTGTATGGCCAGGCTTTACAGCGAACGTCTGGCGCAAAAGATATCGCGCCGTCATGCCCTTGAGCATCATAGCAGCAGCGGTTTTCAGTTCGATATTTTCTGGAACCTTGACGAGGCGATCTGCGGACAAGATGCGCTCATCCGCATAAGACCCCGGTGTCGCAGCATATGCAACCCGGTCGCCAACTTTGAGCGTATCAACGCCGAAGCCAACAGAAACCACAATGCCGGCACCTTCGTTGCCGGGCGTGAAGGGCATCTGGGCGGCCTTATAAAGTCCGGTACGGAAATAGACGTCAATAAAATTCAGGCCAATCGCCTCATGGCGCACCTTTGCCTCACCCGGTCCCGGCTCGCCAATTTCGATCTGCTCATATTGCAAAACCTCAGGGCCACCTGTCTGATGTACACGAATTGCATTGATCATCATGCTTCTCCGGCGCTGGTTTTCTTTGTATTTTCGGCCTGTTCAGCGGCAATAATCGCAGCAGTTCGTCCCAGATTGGGAAAGAACTGCATGATAGCGCCGATGAAATAAATATATAGCCCGGTCACTGTAATGCCGACGCGCACCCATAGCGGCGCATCCAGCATGTAATAAAGCCCCGCAGCACCAAATGCACACCACAGCAAAAAGACAGTGAGGTTAAGCGGGCGCAGCCGCGCAACACGCACCGGGTGCAGGAAGTTGATTGGCAGGAATGACAAAACAGCCGAAACGACGACAATGGCAAAGGCTTCCCATTCGCCTGGGCGAACAATAAAGAGCGTAAACACCACCATATTCCAGACAACCGGGAAGCCTTTGAAGAAGTTTTCCTTGGTTTTCATACCGGTGTCGGCATAGTAAATCGCGCTCGAGACAACGATAATCGCACCGGATATGAAGGACAGGTTCGTCCCCATAAAACCGCTCTGATAAAGTGCGAAGGCAGGTATCAGCACGTAGGTCACATAGTCGATGATGTTATCAAGCAGCTCACCCGACCAGTTGGGCAGCACATATTTGACTTCAAGCTTGCGTGCGATGGGACCATCGATACCATCGACAAAGAGCGCCAGCCCCAGCCACCACCACATCGCGGTATAGCGACCGTCACTTGCCGCAACAATAGACAGAAACGCCAGAAACGAGCCGGACGCTGTGAGCAGGTGAACAGAAAATGCCTTGGCCTGCGGGGCTGTCACTTTCTTGGCTTTGAGTTTTCCGGTCAGTTTGCTTTTCACGCCGTTTGCCATTTCTCTTGATCGCCGCCTTCAATCTTCCAACAAGGCGTGAGGCAGCAGATAAGACTTCCAACGCGAGTGATCGGCGGAAGCCATGTTGTTGCATAAAGCTTTCCCCGAATAAGGCAAAAAGAGCAAGTAAGTCGTGAGACAAAACCGCCCTCATTCCACCAAAGAATGGGTTTTCACTTATGCAACAATGGCCTTTGCCCCTCGTTTGCGGTTAAATGCGCTAAAACACGATGCGATAAGAATCGCTTTGGGCCTGAGTTTCTGGTCAAGGATAGAGCATTATGAATGACGTGGTTGTAGAAAAGCCCCTTACCGAAATCGTCATCAGCGGTGGTGGACCAGCCGGGATGATGGCAGCGCTTGCGCTCAGTGCGAAAGGCTACCGGACAGTTTTACTTGGGCCTGAAACAGACAAGGGTGATCGTCGCACCACAGCCCTCATGATGCCTGCCATTCGCTTTCTGGAAGATATTAACGTCTGGAAAGACATTGCGTCAAAAGCAGCCCCCCTTGCCTCCATGCGTATTGTCGATGCAACGACCCGGCTGATCCGCAGCCCCGCCGTGACTTTCCGCGCCGGTGAAATCGGTGAAATCGCCTTTGGTTACAACATTCCCAATGCAGCCCTGAACCAGAATCTTGCGGAAGCGGTCGATAACAATCCCGCAATCAAACGCATTACCCAGCCTGCAATCGAATATCGCAACAATGGCGATCACATCACCATCACGCTTGCAGACGGTGATACAGTGCATACCCGTCTGGTCGTGGCGGCTGATGGGCGCAATTCGATGGCACGGGAAGCAGCCAGCATTCGCACTCGCCGCTGGGGCTATCCGCAAACCGCGGTTGTGCTTTCTTTTACACATGAGATCGAGCACCAGAATATCTCGACGGAGTTTCATACCGAAGAAGGCCCGTTTACGCAGGTGCCACTTCAGGGAAAACGCTCAAGCTTGGTCTGGGTGGTCAATCCGGGGCGTGCAGAAACTCTGATGGCACTCGATGATGAAACGCTTGGACAGCGCATCGAAAACATGATGCAGTCCATGCTTGGCAAGGTAACGATTGATATTCGTCCGCAAGCATGGCCACTTTCGGGAATGGTACCTGTTTCATTTGCGTCTAAGCGCACCATTCTCATTGGCGAGGCGGCGCATGTGTTTCCGCCGATCGGTGCGCAGGGGCTGAACCTTGGCACACGCGATGTCGAAACACTCGTCAATGCCATCGCACATGATCCCTCCGATCCCGGTTCAGATCGGGTGATCCGCGCCTATGATCGTGGTCGCCGCCCAGACATTCTGATGCGCACAGGATCAGTAGACGCACTCAACCGCTCGCTCCTGTCATCCATGCTACCAGCGCAGATTGCCCGCAATATCGGTTTGGAAATGCTGCGCTCGTTTGCGCCGTTACGGGCCTTTTTCATGCGCGAAGGTCTGCGTCCCGGCAGCGGCATTTCTCAGCTTTTGCCAAGGCTGCCAAAGATCTCCAATCGCACAAAAAGCATGGCAAAATAGTCAGCCATCTCAATAAGCGAACCTGAAACCTCCCGCAGCTTTAATTTAGCGCGCGGTGAACTACATATGTCTTATGAGCATAGCACAGATAAAGCACGCGAAGTTTCAAATCGGACAGGTGGTCAAGCATCGGCTGTTTCCTTTCCGCGGCATCATTTTTGATGTTGATCCGGAGTTTGCGAACACGGAGGAATGGTATGAATCCATTCCCGAAGAAACACGACCGCGCCGCGATCAGCCATTTTATCATTTGTTGGCGGAAAACTCAGAAGCCGAATATGTCGCCTATGTGTCCGAGCAGAACCTGATACCGGATTTGAGCGATGAACCGCTTCGCCACCCGATGATAGTGGATCTTTTCGACAAGCTTGAAAATGGGACGTATCGCGTGAAGCTGCACGCCAATTAGAGCATTCCCTGTCGAGATTGAATCATTGGAAATGCTCTAACTGTTTGTTTTCACGCATTGTTCAACGCAAAATCGCTACGTACTTTTGCTGGAAATGCTCTAAATTTCTTTGAAAATAGTAAGCCAGCAAAAAGGGCGCTATAAGCGCCCTTTTTATAGTTTATCAGCTTCGAGCAGTTTAGTTTGCTGCGCCTTTGGCTTTGTCCTGCTCAGCCTTCATCTTTTCTTCGAATTCCTTCTGGCGCTTTGCAACAGCGTCCTGAAGTTCCTTCTGGCGTTCTTCTAGTTCAGACTGCTTGAGGCCCGGACCGGTCAGCGCTGCCGAGAAACCAGTCAGTGCAACCGGAATCGGGTTCTGCTTGTTCTGGTAGTTGACTGACGTCAGCGTAACCTTGCTGCCCTTTTTGAGCGCATTGATCAGATCGTCGGAAAGCGGAGCTTCCGCAATGCAGCGATCCGGGAAGCAGATGCCGTATTCAAGCTTGGTTGGCTTGTTGTTGTCGATCTGCAAACCAACGCCGGCTGGGATCAGACGACCGATTGGAACAGTGACCTGAAAAATCTTACGATTAATCTTGCCCTTGATTTCGATGAGGTTGACGGCTGTCAAAAGCTGGCCTGAGTCAGCGGTAACAATATTCTGCGTGTTGCAGATATCATTGTCTTCCTGCTTCGAGCACACTTTGAACCAGCCCTGTGGTGGCTGCTGCTGTGCGGCTGCAGGCATCGTCGCAGAAGCAAGCAGGGCGAACGCGCCAGCAAATGCAGATGCGGCAGCGATTGTCTTTGTGCTGGTCATGATCAACAGTTTCCTTCCAAGGCTTTGATCTTCCGTCTCTGGTTTGAGTCAGCGATAGACCGTCACTGATTTGAAAATGCGGCAACAGCGTGACCTTTGAGATTTATCATCCCAATCCGCGGTGGTGTTACAACGACTTCTTATTTTAATCCAGATGGTCACATACATTCGATGGACAGAATCCGCCATATTTTTTGTTTTATTCTGCACTGTCGCACACCGGACACGCTCTTAAGACACATATGCTATCGGTTCATGCTAATTTCGCCACACGAATCGATATTTAAGACCTCTCGCTTATTTACAGTGAACCACTTAAGTTAAACGAGGACGCGAGAAAGTTGACTGGATTGTTTGCTCTTTTCCGCATCACAGCTTTAGCCAGCCTTATCGGCATGGGCGCATTCATTGCGCAGGCGCAGGCCGAATCCGATGCTGTAGCCGGTAATGCACCCGACTATGCATTGTCGATGCATGGGGACGTAGCGCTTCCCGCAGACTTCACGCATTTTCCTTATGCAAACCCGGATGCGCCGAAAGGTGGTTCTCTTCGAATGGGCGTGGTTGGCACATTTGATAGCCTCAACCCATTTGTGCTCAAAAGCATGCGCACAACGGCGCGTGGACTGTTTAATGATGCCGATTTTGGCAACATGCTTTATGAAACGCTCATGCAGCGCTCACGGGACGAACCCTTTACCCTTTATGGGCTATTGGCGGAAAAAGTTGCAATCGACCCGGAACGCAAATGGGTGGAGTTTACGCTTAATCCAAAAGCCAAGTGGTCAGACGGTCAGCCTGTCACTGTGGATGATGTCATCTTCACCTATCAGATCCTGACGGAAAAAGGCCGCCCACCATACAACAACCGTATGAGCCGGATTGAAAAGATTGAAAAAACCGGCGAGCGCTCCGTGCGGTTTGTCTTCAATGATAAGTCAGACCGTGAATTTCCCTTGCTCATTGCCGGAACGATGCCGGTGCTTCCCAGACATGCAATTAACCCGGAAACCTTCGGCAATTCCACGCTGAAGGCACCTCTTGGCAGTGGGCCCTATATCGTGTCCGCTGTTCAGCCAGGCCAGCGCATCATTTACAAGCGAAATCCCAATTATTGGGGCAAAGACCTCGCATCGCAGCGAGGATTGAATAACTTCGATACCGTCAGTATCGAATATTATCGCAATGAGACGTCGCTGTTTGAGTCCTTCAAGAAGGGATTGCTCGACGTCTATCTCGAAGGAAATACATACAGGGAAGGAAATCCTCTTCACTGGCAGACCGCGTATAATTTTCCCGCGGCCAAAGAAGGCAGGGTTTTAAAAGAGAAGTTCGAAAAGAAACTCCCTGCAAATATTTACGGCTTTGTCTTCAATACCAGACGGGCGCTCTGGGCAGACCCCAGAGTGAGGCAGGCGCTTGCGCTTATGTTCGACTTTGAGTGGCTGAATAGGACCCTGTTTCTAAATCAATATGTTCGAACGCAAGGATATTGGGACGGTTCCGAGCTTTCATCCGTTGGACACCCGGCCGATGCGGAAGAAAAACGCCTTCTTGCTCCTTTCCACAAGGCTGTAACGCCTGAAGCGATGGATGGAACATGGCGCGCACCGCAAACAGACGGAAGCGGCTATGACAGACGCCCCATGAAAGAAGCCTTTGAACTTCTACAAGCCGCCGGTTTCACCTTTCACGACGGAAAGGCTTTTGCGCCGGATGGCAAGGCCTTTTCTTTCGAAATAATGACTTTATCAGCCGATCAGGAAAAAATAGCCCTTGCCTTCAAACGCACGCTGGATCGATTGGGCATCATTGTAAACATTCGCACCCCTGATGACGCACAGTATCAACAACGCCTGCAAACCTTTGACTATGACATGATGCTCGGCGCCCTTACCAGCTCGCTTTCGCCCGGCAATGAGCAATGGCAGCGCTGGGGCTCAGGATCACGTGATGCACAGGGAAGCTTCAATTATCCCGGCGTTGCCGACCCGGCGGTCGATGCCATGATCGAAGCCATGCTTGTGGCCCGGACCCGTGCCGATTTCATCAGCGCAGTTCGTGCGCTCGACCGCATCCTCATTTCAGGCAACTATTATATTCCGCTTTATCATCAGCCTGCTCAATGGGTTGCGCGTTGGGATCGCATCGGACATCCAGACAAAACATCGCTTTATGGTTATCAGCTTCCCACATGGTGGCAGGTCACCAAATAACGTCGATTGATAAGACCGTAATTCATCCTACATTTTAGAGCTATAGAGATAGGCGAACAGGAGAACACGTCTCCTGTTCGTCGAACGGAGCACCTTATGACCAGAAGAAAGATCACCATCGACGTTGTGTCAGATGTCGTTTGCCCATGGTGTTTCCTCGGCCGCAAGCGGCTGGAACAAGCACTTGAAATGACGCCCGAAGTTGATGCCGAAGTACGCTGGCGCCCTTATCAGCTTGACCCATCGATCCCCGCTCAGGGCAAGGATCGGCAGGTCTATATGCGCGAGAAATTCGGCACGAGTTCGAAGATTGACGACATTCACAAACAGCTGACAGAACTCGGCGAAGAAAACGATATCGTCTTCGATTTTGAAGCGATCACGCGCGCACCCAACACCCTGGATGCCCATCGCCTGATCCATTGGGCTGAACAGGCTGGACCGGGCCTACAGGACAAATTGGTCGGCCGACTGTTCTCGCTCTATTTCGAGCAAGGGCAGGATATCGGCGATCATGACGTGCTGGTGGATGCTGCGGCAAGCATTGGCATGGAAGCGCCGATTGTCGCGCGTCTTCTGGAAAGCGATGCCGACAAAGCCACGATCCGTGAGGAAATCGACATCGCAGACCGTATCGGTGTGCGCGGGGTGCCATGCTTCATCATTGACCAGAAATATGCCGTCATGGGTGCACAATCCGCCTCTGCCCTCGCCGATGCCATTCAGCAAACGGCGGAAGGCTTCGAGCCGGGTATTTCGGAAGACAGATAAATATATCGCGGCGGGGTTAACCTGCCGCGATCTTTGCAAGCTGCGCCATAATAACCGCCGAACCATTCAGACGTTTTTCTGGCGTCGCCCAATCACGAATAAAGACGATGCTCTGATCCGGCCTGATCTTGGCCATGGAGCCCTGTTCACCGATCATCTTCACCAGCCCAACCGGATTGTTGAAAGTTGCATTGCGGAACTGGATAACCACGCCCTTCGGACCGGCATCAAGCTTCTCGACATTAGCGCGGCGGCAGAGTGCCTTGATGTAAACGATTTTAAGCAGATGCTGCACTTCTTCCGGCATCGGACCGAAACGGTCGATCAGTTCTGCACCAAATGCATCGATATCCTGCGGCTCTTCAAGGTCTGCCAGACGGCGATAAAGACCAAGGCGCAATTGCAGATCCGGCACATAAGCTTCCGGAATCATCACAGCCGTTCCAATTGCAATCTGTGGCGACCACTGGCTGTCTTCGACCTCAATGGTGCCCTTGAGCGTTGCAACCGCTTCTTCCAGCATCTGCTGGTAAAGCTCGAAGCCCACTTCCTTGATGTGACCGGACTGTTCTTCGCCAAGCAGATTACCCGCACCGCGAATATCCATGTCATGACTTGCGAGCTGGAAGCCAGCGCCCAGCGTATCAAGGGACTGCAGAACCTTCAGACGACGCTCGGCAGTGGCGGTGAGCGTGCGACCGGCAGGCAGAGTAAACAGCGCAAAAGCGCGCTGCTTGGAGCGGCCGACACGTCCGCGCAGCTGATAAAGCTGCGAGAGGCCGAACATATCGGCACGATGCACGATCATCGTATTGGCGGTTGGAATGTCGAGGCCAGATTCGACGATGGTCGTCGATAAAAGCACATCATATTGGCCGTCATAGAAGGCATTCATAATGTCATCGAGCATTCCGGGTGCCATCTGACCATGTGCGACACCAACTTTGAGTTCTGGCACATGATCTCTGAGAAACTGCTCAATGTCCGCAAGGTCAGCCACGCGCGGACAGACATAGAAACTTTGACCACCGCGATAGCGTTCGCGCAGCAATGTCTCGCGGATCACCAGCGGGTCAAATGGTGACACAAAAGTACGAACAGCCATACGATCAACCGGTGGCGTCGTAATCAGCGAAAGCTCACGCACGCCGGTGAGTGCCAGCTGCAACGTGCGCGGGATCGGCGTTGCAGAAAGCGTCAAAACGTGAATGTCCGATTTCAACTCCTTAAGCCGCTCTTTGTGCTTTACGCCGAAATGCTGCTCTTCATCGATGATGAGAAGACCCAGATTCTTGAACTTGATCGAATTGCCGAGCAGCGCATGCGTGCCGACCACAATATCTACGGTGCCGTCTTCGATGCCCTTTTTGGTGGCTGCAAGCTCTTTCGAGCCAACCAGTCGAGATGCGTGCGCGACATTAACCGGCAAACCGTGGAAACGGGTCGAGAAGGTTTTGAAATGCTGGCGTGACAGAAGCGTGGTCGGCACAACCACTGCCACCTGAAAACCGCTCAAGGCAGCAACAAAAGCCGCACGCAGCGCAACTTCCGTTTTGCCGAAACCAACGTCACCGCAGATGAGGCGATCCATCGGCTTGCCTGCACCCAGATCATCCGTAATCGCATCAATAGCGCGCAACTGATCTTCGGTCTCATCATAAGGAAAACGCGCCGCGAATTCTGCGTAAAGGCCTTCTGGTGGCTGCATAACGGGTGCACCGCGCATCTGGCGTTCGGCAGCGATCTGGATCAGATGACCGGCAATTTCAAGCAGGCGTTTCTTGAGCTTGGCCTTACGCATCTGCCATGCGCCGCCGCCGAGCTTATCAAGAACAGCTTCCGAGCCCTCGGACCCGAAGCGAGAAAGCAATTCGATATTTTCGACTGGCAGGAACAGTCGATCATCGCCTGCATAATGAATCTCAAGACAATCATGCGGCGCGCCCGCTGCCGTGATCGTTTTCAGGCCTATAAAACGACCGATACCATGATCAACATGGACGACAATATCGCCAGCCGAAAGTGAGGCGGCCTCCGAAATAAAATTCTGGTCACGTTTGCGGCGCTTTGAGCGGCGCACAAGGCGGTCACCGAGAATATCCTGCTCGGCAACAACAACCAGATCGCCAGCGTCAAAACCGCTTTCAACTGCCAGAACAGCTGCCGTGATCTTGTCGCGCGACAGCGCCTTAACCATCGAAAGGCGGTCAACGGTCTCAATCTTTTCAAGGCCATGCTCGTCGAGCACTTGCAGCAGACGATCGAGCGATCCTTCCGACCATGCTGCCACCAGCACTTTTTTGCCAGCCACACGCAAATCGGCAATATATTTCACCACCGATTCAAACAGGTTCACATCGGTTGCTGCACGTTCTTCCGCAAAGCTGCGTCCCTTATGGACATCCGCATGAACAATCGCACGGCCAGTCACTTCAGGCGTACCAAATGGCGTCAGATCAATACGCAATCCGTTGGTTGCAGCAATCGCTTCCACTTCTTTTGGCGTGAGATAAAGCGTTTCCGGCTTAACCGGCTTGTACGGCACAGCATCGCTGCCCGGCTCTTTGCCTTCTGCCTGCCTGAGGCGCGACTCATAGTGATCCACAACCATCGTGTGGCGTTCGGTCAGTGCTTCATGCACCAGATGATCGAACACCACCGGCATGTCGCCGGCATGGTCAAACACAGTTTCGAGATTATCGTAAAACAGCGGGAGCCAGTGCTCCATACCGGCAAAGCGCCGCCCTTCACTGATCGCCTGATAAAGCGCATCATCGCGCTGTGGCGCGCCAAACATCGCCACATAATTTTTGCGAAAATGGCTGATCATGTCCGGCGAGAGCGAAATTTCGCTCATCGGCTGAAGCACAAATTCCTTACGTGCACCTGTGGTGCGCTGCGATGCCGGGTCAAACGCGCGAATTGTTTCGAGCGTATCACCAAAAAAATCAAGACGCAGCGGCTCTTCTGACCCCGGTGCATAAAGATCAAGAATCCCGCCACGCACTGCATATTCGCCAATGTCACGCACGGTCGAAACACGTTCAAAGCCGTTGCGCTCAAGTCGCGCACTCAGCGCATTCATATTGAGCTGATTACCGGGACGTGCGGAAATCACCTGTTCGGCGATTGCAGCCTGCGGCGGCAGCTTCTGCAAAACCGCATTGGCAGTCGTGATGATGACAGCCGGATGCGGCGTCTTCTTCAATGAAGCCAAGGCGGCCAGTGCCGCAAGCCTGCGTGCCGATGCATCCGCCCCCGGCGACACACGATCATAGGGCAAACAATCCCACGCTGGCAGATGCAGCACCGGAAGGTCGGGCGCAACAAAGTTCAGAACCTGCTCAAGATCAGCAATGCGCTGACCATCACGCACAATATAAAGAACTGGCCCACGCTCACCAATCTCTTCGACCAGCCGCGCAAGACAAAAAGCTTCGAAACCATCGGCAACGCCATCGATGACGATATTTTTGCTATTGCTGGCTTTCACACCAAGTTTGCTGAATACGGGCATGGCGGCTTATTCTCAGAATTCTATGCGGTCGCGGAAAGCAATGATGTCACGGAATAAAGGCGTATCATATTCCTGAGGTGTTTCGCTTTCGCCTGTCACCCATTTCAGAAGATCGCGGTCGAGCACTTCAAGAATCTGCTCAAACTCGTCCAGTTGAGCATCAGTGAAGGCTGGAAGATACTGATCGGCATACTGCCCAAGGATCAGATCCATCTCTCGCATGCCGCGATGCCAGGCGCGAAACAGAAGCTTGCGACGCCTAACATCAAGATTTCCTGCCGCAAGTGTGCTGCCTGTCATTGTTTGAGCGCTCCATTAAAAAATATGTTGCCGGTATATAGCATCTGTTGACGATGAGGGAACCCGTTTCCGCAATTAGAACAAAAATAGTACAAAACCATTTCAAAGGCTTGCACAGAAAAGCAAAGCAGTTAATGCTCCCAGCCATGCGTCCGTCTGTGCTTGATCCGTTTTTCGCTTCCGTCCGCTCACTTTCCGGCATTGGCCCGAAAGTGGCCGCTTTGCTTGGCAAACTTTTGGGCACAGACGTGCCCGGAGCTGAGCCAAAAGTTGGCCAGCTTCTCTTCCTGCCACCACATAGTGTGATCGACCGACGCAACCGCCCCGGAGTAGCCTTTGCACAGGAAGGCGCCATTGTGACGCTTGAGGTGATGGTTGATCAGCATCAGCCAGCCCCGCGTGGACGCGGCAATGTTCCGCATCGTGTGATTGCACATGATGACACTGGCGAAATCATCCTCACCTTCTTTCATGCGCAATTGCCATGGCTGGAAAAGATGTTGCCGGAAGGTGAAACTGTCATCGTTTCCGGCAAGGTCGAATGGTTCAACGGGCGTGCCTCCATGGTGCATCCGGATTATATAGCAAGCCTTGAAGATGCGGCCAGTCTTCCGATGGTTGAACCCGTCTATCCGCTGACGGCTGGCCTTTCATCCAAAACGCTTGGCCGTGCGGTGAAAGAAGCACTGACCCGCGTGCCAGTGCTGCCCGAATGGATTGACGGGCCGCTGATTGCGCGTGAGCGTTTCGCCTCTTTCAAAGAGGCATTGAACACAATGCATCTGCCGGAAGATCCGAGTGATATTGCGCTCGAAAGTATCACACGGCGCAGGCTGGCTTATGACGAGTTTCTGGCAGGACAGCTGGCGCTGGCTCTCGTGCGTGCCAAAACACGCCGCCTTTCAGGGCGCCCACTGGAAGGCAATGGCCGCATCGTTGCGGAAATCATGCGCCACCTCCCCTATAAACTGACCAAAAGTCAGGATCAGGCGGTTCGCGAGATCGTCACCGATCTTAAATCGCCTGAGCGTATGCTTCGCCTGCTGCAAGGCGATGTTGGTTCTGGCAAGACGGTCGTTGGCCTTTTATCGATGGCACATGCCGCAGAATCTGGCGGTCAGTCTGCCCTGATGGCGCCAACAGAAGTGCTGGCTCGACAGCATTTTGCCACCATTGCACCTCTGGCGGAAAAGGTTGGCCTGAAAGCCGCCCTTCTTACAGGTCGCGAAAAAGGCAAAGAACGCAATGCTGTGCTTGAGGGCCTGAAAAGCGGCGAAGTCGATATTATCATCGGCACGCACGCGCTTTTTCAGGAAAAGGTCGAATATCACGATCTCGTCTTCGTTATTATTGACGAGCAGCATCGTTTCGGCGTGCATCAGCGTCTGATGCTGACGGCAAAAGGCAGCGCACCCGATATGCTTGTGATGACGGCAACGCCTATTCCACGCACACTTGTGCTAACCGCCTTTGGCGATATGGATGTATCCAAGCTCACCGAAAAGCCAGCCGGACGCCAGCCGATTACCACTGCCATTCTGCCCATGGAGCGCATGGGGGAACTTGTCGAGCGCATTCAAAAGGCAGTTCGTGAAGGCCAGAAAATTTACTGGATTTGTCCGCTTGTTGAAGAATCAGAAGTCGTTGAGCTGACTTCCGCCGAAGAACGCTTTGAATCGCTCAAGTCCGTTTTTGGCAACAAGATCGGCCTCATCCATGGCCGCATGAATGGTGCTGAAAAAGACGAAGCCATGCGCGCTTTCAAGCAGGGCGAAACGCGGTTGCTGGTCGCAACCACCGTCATTGAGGTTGGCGTCGACGTGCCGGATGCAACGATCATCGTCATCGAACACGCCGAGCGCTTCGGGCTATCCCAATTGCACCAGCTACGCGGACGCGTCGGCCGTGGCGACAAGCCATCCACCTGCCTTCTGCTTTATAAAGGCCCACTTGGTGAAATCGGACAGGCCCGTCTCAAGGTGATGCGCGAAACGGAAGACGGTTTCCGCATTGCCGAAGAAGACCTGAAACTGCGTGGCGAAGGCGAGTTGCTCGGCACCCGTCAATCAGGTACGCCGGGCTTCCGCCTTGCTTCGATTGAAGCACATGGCGACTTGCTGGAAATCGCTCGCAAAGACGCGCGCTATATTCTGGCAAGCGATCCCGACCTTGAAAGCGAGCGCGGAAAAGCGCTGCGCGTGCTGCTTTATCTTTTCGGACGCGATGAGGCGATCCGCCTGCTTCGCGCGGGATAAAAACGAAATGGCCGCATCGCTGCAGCCATTTCTATCTATCTGTCAATTTTTTCAGATAAGAGATCGTTTTAATTTTATTCTACCGTCACCGACTTTGCGAGATTGCGCGGCTGATCGACGTCCGTACCCATCAGAATAGCAGTGTGATAAGCGAGCATCTGGATCGGCAGAGCATAAACCAACGGCGTGATAAACTCAGGCACATCCGGCAGAACGATGGTCGCCATCGTATCAAGGCTTGCTGCCGCAGCACCTTTCTTGTCGGTGATCAGAATAATACGGCCGCCGCGGGCTGCCACTTCCTGCATGTTGGAAACGGTCTTCTCATAAAGACGATCCGACGGCGCAATGACGATAACCGGCATGGTTTCATCAATAAGCGCAATCGGGCCGTGCTTGAGTTCACCAGCCGCATAGCCTTCGGCGTGAATGTAGGAAATTTCCTTGAGCTTCAGCGCGCCTTCCATCGCCAACGGGAACGATGTTCCACGACCGAGATAAAGCACATGGCTGACCTTTGCCAACTCGTGACAGACGGCAGCAATCTGGTCTTCAAGCTTGAGAACCTGATTGATAAAGCGCGGTGCTTCCAAAAGCTGACGCACCAGTTCCTGTTCACGCTTGTCATCAATCGCACCGCGCGCTTTTGCAGCAGCAATCGCAAGTGACGCCATGGTCGAAAGCTGACAGGTGAAAGCCTTGGTCGAGGCCACACCGATTTCAGGACCGGCCAGCGTCGGGAACACGGCATCCGATTCACGCGCAATGGTCGATCCGGTCACATTGACCACAGAGGCGATTTTCAAACCCTGCGATTTGCAATAACGCAGCGACGCGAGCGTATCCGCCGTTTCACCAGACTGCGAAACGAACATCGCGAGCGAATCCTTTGAAAGCGGCATTTCGCGATAACGAAATTCCGAAGCGATATCGCTATCGACCGGCAGACGTGCGATCTGCTCGAACCAGTATTTGCCCACCGAGGCCGCATAAAAAGCGGTGCCACAGGCAGAGATTGTCAGCCGGTCAATCTTGGCAAAATCAACAGCAATCGCTTCCTGACGCACCTTACCGGTGGTGAAATCGAGATAGTTTGCGAGCGTATGCGAAATCACTTCCGGCTGCTCGAACATCTCTTTCTGCATGAAGTGGCGATGATTGCCCTTCGAGACCAGCATATTACCGGCCTGTGACTTCAAAATCGTGCGTTCAACCTCAACATTGTTTTCATCATAGATGGTCACGCCCCTACGGGTCAGCACTGCCCAGTCACCATCTTCAAGATAGGCAATTGTGTCGGTGAATGGCGACAAAGCGATAGCGTCAGAACCGAGGAACATTTCGCCTTCGCCATAGCCCACGGCCAGTGGCGGCCCCTGACGCGCGCCGATCAACGTTTCTTCATTGCCTTCAAACAAGAAGGCGAGTGCAAAAGCGCCTTGTAACAGTGGCAGGCTGTCGCGCACGGCCTCAACAGGCGATTTTCCCTTGTTCAACTCGCGCGTCACGAGATGCGCGACGGCTTCAGTGTCGGTTTCTGTCTCGAACGTAAAACCTTCCGCTTCGAGCATAGCGCGCAATTCGGCAAAGTTTTCGATAATGCCGTTATGAACAACAGCCAAGCGCGGCGTGATATGTGGATGCGCATTGCGTTCAACGGGCTTGCCATGTGTGGCCCAACGCGTATGGCCAATGCCGATGACGCCCGGAAGTGGTTCACCCGCCAGACGTTTTTCCAGATTAACCAGTTTGCCTTCCGCACGACGGCGATCAAGCTTGCCATTCAAAAGCGTGGCAATACCGGCAGAATCATAACCGCGATATTCAAGCCGCTTCAGCGCATCAACCAGACGCGGTGCGACTTCGTCATTGCCGATAATGCCGATAATTCCACACATAGGGTGCTCCAGATCCGAGATTCACGCATTGAGTTGTGATTTAAAGATTCTAATGTAAAACGACAACCCAAAGGGCTGTCGTTCTATTCATCTGTTGGCCGTTTATTTCGACGATGTTTTAGCCGCTTTGATGGCAGCGTATTTCTCGCGCAATATCTTTCCCCGACCTTCTTTGGTTTCTTGCCGCGCACGACCGAAAGCCAGAGCATCCGCAGGCACATCCTCCGTAATTGTGCTACCAGATGCGATATAGGCATTATCACCGATCGATACTGGCGCAACAAGCGAACTGTTGGAGCCAACGAAGGCATGTTCGCCGATCACCGTCTTATACTTGTTATAGCCATCGTAATTGCAGGTGATTGTGCCCGCACCGATATTGCTCGACGCGCCCACAATAGCATCACCAATATAGGTCAGATGATTGATCTTCGCGCCCTTGCCGACCTGGGCGTTCTTCACTTCACAAAAATTACCCACTTTGGATTTTTCGCCAAGATTTGCACCCGGACGCAAACGCGCAAAGGGTCCGATCTCGGCATTTACGCCAATCTTCGCACCTTCAATATGTGAGAAAGCGTGAATCAGTGCACCCGATGCCACATGCACGCCCTGCCCGAAGAAGACGTTTGGCTCAATCACAACGTCGGCTTCGACCAGCGTATCATGTGAGAAGAAAACAGTTTCAGGCGCAATCAACGTCACACCGGCCAGCATCATTTCCTGACGCTTGCGGTTCTGCCAGATGCTTTCAGCTTCAGCGAGTTCGGCACGATTGTTGATGCCAATCACATTATCGACAGGCACTTCAATCGCCACGACATTCAGGCCGTTGCCATGGGCAAGGCCGACAATATCGGTCAAATAATATTCGCCCTTGACGTTCTTGTTATCAACAGCATCAAGCAGAGCAAGAGCGTGTTGACCACGAACGGCCATCAAACCACCATTGCAGAAGCCGATTTTCTTCTGGGCGTCGGTGGCTTCTTTCTCTTCGATAATCGCAGTGAGCTTACCACCTTCTTCGATCAGGCGACCATAACCGTGCGGGTTTGCAGGACGAAAACCGATAACGACAACGTCGGCACCTTCGACAAGCTTGTTGCGCGCAGCCTGCAACGAATGCGCTTCGATCAGCGGCGTATCGCCAAAGACGATCAGCAGATCATCATAACCGCGCTCGATTGCTGCGCGCGCGGCCAGAACAGCGTGGGCCGTACCAAGCCGTTCTTTCTGCTCAAAGGCAGAAACCGCATCGGCAACTTTTTCGACAGCGCCGCGCACTTCATCTGCACCGCGCCCGACGACCAGAGCCACGTCGCTTTTACCAGTGCCCTGCACGGCTTTAACCACATGCGAGACCAGCGGCAGGCCTGCTACCTGATGCAGAACTTTTGGCAAACTCGATTTCATACGCGTGCCTTCGCCAGCGGCAAGCACGATGGAAAGGCATGTACGGTCTGTCATAATATCGTCCAGAAAGATTAAAGGCTCATCTGCTCAATAGCATTAAAGCGTATATGGAAACTTACAATTTCAGCCCAAGCGCCCCAGTGCCGGGAAAGTTTCGAGCAGCCAGAACGAGAAAGACTGCATTCCGCCGGTCAGGAAAAGCACACCAGCAATCACGAGCAACGCGCCCATCGCTTTTTCAACTTTGCCCAGATGAACCCGGAAGTGTGACAAAAACCGCATGAATGCGCCCGAAAAAAGAGCCGCAATCAGAAACGGAATTCCCAGACCCAGCGAATACACTGCCAGAAGGGCAGCGCCGTCAATCACCGTGCTGCTGCCGCCTGCCAATGTGAGGATAGGCCCCAGAACCGGGCCAATACATGGTGTCCAGCCAAAGGCAAAAGCAAGCCCCATGACATAAGCGCCCAATGGCGAAGCTGGCGCATTACGCGCCTGAAAGCGCGCCTCACGCGATAGGAATGAAAAGCGCAGCACCCCCAGGAAGTTGAGGCCCATCAGAATGATGACGACGCCCGCCACCATGGCGATTTCCTGCTGCCACATGCGCAGAAATGCGCCGATGGACGATGCACCAGCCCCAAGGGCCACAAAAACAGTGGTAAAACCGAGTACAAAGCAGATAGCCGCAAAAGCAAGAGAACGACGATGCGAAGGAGTCGCAGCAATGCGTGATTCTTTTTCTGCACGAAAATCCTCAACACTCACACCCGCCATATAACACAGATAAGGCGGCACAAGCGGCAGGACACAGGGCGAAAGAAACGACAGCGCACCCGCACCGGCAGCCGTCAAATAAGAAACACTAAGCACTGAAACCTCATTTTTTACATAGAGTTTTTCTTATCTGAAACAGATAAACAGCTCTATTCATTTGTTTTTGAACAAACTCGGGGAAACTTCCCCGTTTTATCCAAAGCGCTTGCGGCCACTGCCAATTAAGGCATAATCCGACCCGAGTGAAATACCCTTTGATGGCCTTATAACCCAACTTCGACATTACTTTGATTATTTTCAATGCAGCATCTCATTCGAACACAAGTTCGCCCTAAATCAGGATCATTTGCGCAAAATTAGATTGCTCCAACTGGACGACGCTCCGATGAGCTTAATTGACAACGAAGAACCTTCTTCAGCCACCAAAGAACAAAGCAAGTCTTCTGGATGGCTGAAACGCTACCAGCATTTTCTGTTTCCAGTTGCGGGCATTGCGATCGCGCTGCTGGCAATTTATGTTCTGGAAAGCCTGCTTCAGAATACCTCACGCAAGGATACGCTGGTCGCATTCCATGATCTCCCATGGAGTGTCATCGGCCTCGCAGTTCTGTTCACTATGCTGAGCTACGCTGCGGTAGCGCTTTATGACGTGGTGGCGGTCGACACAATCGCGCCTAACCAAATACCGCGTCGTATCGCAGCGGTGGCAGGTGCGGCAGGCTATGCAATCTCCAACGCCATCGGCTTTTCGCTGCTGACGGGCGGTGCACTGCGCTATCGCATCTATGCTGCGGAAGGGATCAGCCTTGCCGATATCGGCAAGATCGTCGGCACCTCGTGGTTTGCAATCTGGTTTGCACTTATCATCATGGTGGGCGCGGCACTGCTAATTGATCCGCAGGATGTGCCGTGGATTTCGACGATTGATGCACGCATTGATGTTGTCGCTGGCATTATCATTCTTGGCGGCATTGGCTGGCTGATCTACTGGCTCTCACATGGCCAAAGAACGCTTCGCTTAGGCTCGCTCAGCCTGCGACTGCCCAACTCGAAAGGTGCAGTGACCCAAATTTTTGCAGGCCTTGTCGATGTAGGCGCTGCAGCTGCAACCCTCTATGTGCTGATGCCACAGGATGCGGTTCCGAGCTTTGCGGTCTTCGCGCTCGTCTATGTGATTGCTATCGTTCTAGGCATTGCGAGCCATGCGCCGGGCGGACTTGGTGCATTTGAAGCAACCATCATTGCTGGCCTTGGCATTGGTGACAATCCACAAGCCATTGCCGGTCTGCTTGCCTATCGTGTGATCTACACAGTCATGCCGCTTGTCGTATCCACAATTGGCCTTCTCATCTGGGAGGGGATGCGCCGCAGGCAGATGTTGGGGCGTCAGGCCAAATTTGCAAAGCGCCTTGTCGAGCCACTCATTCCCGGTCTCTCTGCCAGTATCATCTTCCTCGGCGGTATTATTCTGCTCGTATCGGGTGCAACGCCCGACTTGCGCTATCGTGTAAAAATACTCTCCAGTGTTGTTCCAGAGTTTTTTGTCGAAACATCGCATCTTGCCGCAAGCCTTGTCGGCGTTGCGCTGTTGATCGTAGCGCGTGGCCTGTTCAGACGACTGGAGCGCGCATGGATTGCTGCAATCGTGCTTTTGCTGTTTGGTGCAGTGTTTTCGATTGCAAAAGGTTTGGATTGGGAAGAAGCAAGCATTCTGTGCGTTTTTGCTCTTGCTTTATGGGGCTTTCGCGATTCCTTTTATCGCCGCCCGATTTCCGGGCCATTTGAACTGAGCTGGAGCTGGATTGCCTCTGTCGGCACAACTGTCATCGTCTCCACTTGGCTTGGCTTCTTCGTTTATCGCCACGTGGAATATTCCAATAATCTTTGGTGGGATTTTGCTTGGAACGATAATGCACCACGCTTTTTGCGCGCCACCGTTCTGGTGTTTGCTGTTGTGGCGGCAGTCGGTCTGAACTCGATCATCAATCGGCACAGCCAGCGCAAACGCAAGCGTGATTACTCAATCCCCCCTGCGGTGTTTGAACTTGTTGCGCAATGTCCGCATACAGATGCAGCCCTTGCGCTTCTTGGTGACAAGCAATTTCTGCTTGCGCCCGATAACAACGCATTCATCATGTATGCGCAATCGGGTGGCAGTCTGATTGCGCTGGGCGAGCCGATTGGCGACAAACAGGCTGCAAAGGAACTCGCGTGGTCTTTCCATAGCCTGGCAGACAAGATGGCGCTGCGCACCGTATTTTACGGCGTTGGACCAACAAGTCTGCCATTGTTTCTCGACATGGGATTGGTGGCGCTGAAGCTTGGAGAAGTCGCCCGGGTTGACCTCAGCGATTTTTCGCTCGAAGGTCCGCGCCGTCAGCCATTCCGTTATGCCGATCGAAAAGTCGACAAGGATGGGCTGACATTTGAAGTTATAGACGTGAAAGAGGTTCCACCGCTTATTCCGCGTCTGCGTGAAATCAGCGATGCATGGCTTGACCATAAATCAGGCAGCGAAAAAGGCTTTTCGCTTGGCTATTTCGACGACGACTACATGACGCGGTTCGATGTGGCTGTGCTTAAAAAAGACGGAGAGATCGTTGCCTTCGCCAATATCTGGCGCGGTGCCGACAAATACGAGATCACAGTCGATCTCATGCGCTACATGCCCAATGTGCATAAACTGCTTATGGACGCTCTTTTTGCCAAACTGCTCATGTATAGCAACGAACAGGGCTATAAATGGTTCAATCTCGGGGCTGCGCCGCTATCAGGTCTGAACCGCAGCAGATTGGCCTCGCGCTGGAACCGCTTCGGATCATTCATCTATCGGCGCGGTGCCGACCTCTACCACTTTGATGGCCTCAAAGCCTTCAAGGAAAAATTCGACCCCGTCTGGACACCGCACTATATGGTTTGTCCCGGCGGTCTTGAAACACCCCGCACACTCATCGATGCAACAACACTAATCAATGGCAGCCCACTGGAGTTTATCCGTAAATGAAGAAGCGACGCATTCTTTTAACTGTCTTTGGGCTGGCTTTGCTCGGCGGTGCAGGTGTCTATGCTGCGCTGCATCCGGGCAAAATTGCGCGTCAGTGGGCGCAGTTTTTCAATGCCGACGAACCGGTAATCCATGCCAGTGCTGAACGGCTTTCCAACATCCCGGTTTACATGCCCAAAGGCGATCCGGTTGGCCTTGCCATTCTGCTGAGTGACGAAAACGGAATTGGTGAGAATGAACGCGCTTATATGGATGCAATGCTGGCACGCAACATGATCGTGTTGCCTGTAGAACTGGGTCCGTGGCGCGCTGCACTCGATAAAGAAGATGGTGAGTGCAATTATCTCGACTCGGACTTTGAAGCGATTGCCAAGGAGGCCCTGCGCGGACTCGATCTTGATGTCTATTTTCATCCCGTTGTGACCGGCATTGGTCAGGGCGCGACAATTGCATATGCCGCAGCATCGGATTCGCCCGATGCAACCATTGCCGGTGCAGTCGCTCTCGACCCAACACCTGCAAAAACCCGCCTGCCCTCATGCACAGAAGAAGCAGAAGCGGTGAACGCACCGGGCGGCGGATTCACCTATGAATATGATGCCAAAATTCCTACACCTACATTGGTAATTGGACCCAACGGCTCTCCCGTCAACAACCCTGTCGAAGCAAGACAAAAGAGCGTAGCCGTACTGCAAAGCGGCGCAGACTTCCCCACTCGTATGAACATGGCCGTGAACAATGTCGTGGCAATGGCTGATATGGACGCGAAGAATGAAGCACTCCCCATTGTCGATTTACCAGCCAAAGGCGGCAAGGCTGATATGGTTGCCGTGTTTTACTCGGGGGATGGCGGTTGGCGCGATCTCGACAAATCAATTGGTGAATGGCTTCAAGCCAATGGCGTTCATGTGATCGGTGTCGATTCACTGCGCTATTTCTGGTCAGAACGCACGCCGGAAGAAATAGCGCGTGATACAACCGCAATGATCAAAAAAGCTGATCCATCCAATAAGCTGCCCGTCGCCGTTCTTGGTTATTCATTTGGCGCAGATACATTCCCGTTTGCCTGGAAATATCTGGATCCAGCGATTCAGGACCGCACCAAAATGGTCGGACTTCTTGGTGTTGAAACCACCACCACATTCCAGGTTTCGATTGAAGGCTGGCTCGGCATGGATGGTGACAAGGACGTCGTTCCAGCTATCACGACAATTCCGCTGGATCGCGTGGTCTGCGTTTATGGTGAAGAGGAAGACGATACGGCTTGCACAGCACCGGAGCTCAAAGGGGCCGACCTGATGAAACTTTCAGGTGGGCATCACTTCGATGAAAATTACGAGCCGATTGCTGCCGCTCTTTACGAAAAAATGCGCGCGCATGCAGGCCTGCCGCCTCGCCCCGCGAGTTAAAATGAAAGGCACCGGCATTTTTAGCCGGTGCCTTGTTCATACAGCCTTGGCGCTGCGCTTCTTCCTGCACAGCCAATCGGCAATCAAACCTCTTATCAGTCTTAAATCCGATCCCTGGCATTCTGACGGCCTTCCTGCTGGTGGCATTTGCTCTGGTGGCCTCAATCGCAGCTTCTATTGAAGCCATATATGGCGGTCGTCATTGTGACGAAGTCCTTTTTCATTGATTTGATTCTTAATGAGATTACAGCTCTCCCCTTCTGGCATAACGAATCTGCATTGCATGACGTTTAAGGGCTGAATTCCATGCCAAATGAGCAAATTTGGTTCCACGGTTTCATCGGGAAGACCTGTGACGACAAAATTTATAGCGAGTAAGGCAATTTTTTTGAAATTATGTTGGAGAAACTTGATTTTATGGTGTTGACCAATCCGAAAGCCGCCCGTATGTTCCGCCACACTTCCAGGGACGATTTGTTCCTTAAGGGAGCGCGTAGCTCAGCCGGTAGAGCAACTGACTTTTAATCAGTAGGTCCAGGGTTCGAATCCCTGCGCGCTCACCAACAAAATCAAGAAAATCAATCATTTAAAGAACTCCTTCTGCTGATGTTTATACCTGCATTGGATTTGGAGCGATCTTTTCAAAAATGCCTCATAAGATCGGACGGCGTGTTTGCAGGCCCAGAGCGCAATCCAGTGCCGAAACCGATTGCCGGGTAGGTTATGCGTCAGCCTGCTCTGCACTTTTGCTGAAAATATTGCATATAAAAACAGCCGCCCTTGCGAGGCGGCTGTCATTCTGAAAATTCAAATTGCTATCATCGGTAAGGCGAATAGCACTGCTGGCGAGGCCCATTATATGGCTGGAACGTGTTGTCCGAAGCGCGATAGGACTTATAGCGATTATAGCACCACTGAACATGGTTGTTGCTGTAACGATATACCGGCTGCGGTGCCGGCTGGTTCGCAATTGCGCCGCCAATGATTGCACCAGCGCCGAACGCTGCCAGCGGATACCACCAGCCATCATTGTGACGGCGGTAGCCGTTACGATAATGGTTATAGCCACGATGGCCGTTCCAATAACCCGGACGCGGGCGATGATTGTCATTCCAGCCGGGACGTGGGCCAGGACGGTGACCATTCCAGCCCGGACGTGGACCGGGGCGGTGGCCATTCCAGTTGCCGTTACCGTGGCGCCGCCAGCGATCATCCCGAACATTGGCAATGTTATCGCTACTGGCGATTTGTGCAGTAGGCAGGACCGGCGATGCGGAAACAGGAGCAATCGCCCCCACTAAAAATGTTGCGCCAATCAAGCCGACCATCATTTTTTTCAGTGAATTAATCATATTCTTCTCCACTTCAACTGCAAACATCATGATTGATGGTTGATGAACCTGCGCTGAATAGTAGGGATAAATATATAGCGGCCCAAAGGCCTGACAAGGAACCGCGAGAAATCTGCGCAAACCTTTTTGTGTAGATCTGCATAAGACGTTTTGATCGCAACAGGCTGTTGAGGCAGAGGCATTTTGACATCTGGCAGTATACCTACAAAAACGTCATATGCTGCAATCATGAAAGAAAGCTCTGCATCCCCCCTTCCCGAAAAATCCGGCGACGGATACCGCCCAACGCATTTTATGCCCATATCGTCAAACGATCAGCCTGTCGATTGGCTGATCACTGACGGTTTAACGGATTACGAAGAAGCGCTCGCCTTTATGGAAGCGCGTGTCGCAGCCATTCGCGAAGGGACAGCAAATGAGCTGATCTGGCTTGTTGAACACCCTTCACTCTATACCGCAGGCACCAGCGCAAATTCCGAGGACCTGCTGACACCGGATCGCTTTCCAGTGTTCAACACCGGGCGCGGTGGCGAATATACTTATCACGGTCCCGGCCAACGGGTGGCCTATGTCATGCTCGATCTGAAGCGTCGCCGCGAAGATGTGCGCGCATTTGTGACGGCGCTAGAGCAATGGATCGTCGAAACGCTTGCGCAATTCAATATCAAAGGCGAACGGCGCGCTGACCGCGTTGGCGTCTGGGTTGTTCGCCCGGAAAAGCCCCTGCTTGCCACTGGTGGCATGTGCGAAGACAAGATTGCCGCGATCGGCATTCGTCTGCGCCGCTGGGTGAGCTTCCACGGCATTGCCATCAATGTCGAGCCGGAACTCGAACATTTCGGCGGCATCGTACCGTGCGGGATTGCTGATTACGGCGTGACGAGCCTCGTCGATCTGGGGCTACCGGTGACGATGGGCGATGTCGATGTGGCATTGGGCAAAGCTTTCGAAAGCGTCTTTGGCCCTCGTCAGACCAAATAATCAGACGCTCTTCACGCGCCGCTCGCGCATAAACACATAGAAACCTGATCCCACGATAATTGCGATTCCGAACCATTTGGAGGGCGTTGGGAAATCGCCGAAGACAATCAAACCGACCAGAACCGCATTGACGATCTCCAGATACTGGAACGGCGCGAGCATCGACGCCGGTGCAAGCTTGAATGCCTGCACCACGAGCAGATGACTGACAGTGCCGATTGTACCCAGCAAAAGCAGAAGCAGCCAGGGCTGTAGACTATGCGGCAACGAAAAACTTAAGTCTTGCACGCCCATAGCCGTGCCGAAAACCATAAATAGCCCCGCAATCAGCGATCCACCGATACCGGCGTAAAACTGCATCACGACCGGGCCTTCTTTCGCACCATATTTCCGGTTCAGGATCAGATAGATCGCAAAAGTTACAGCCGTTGCGAGAGGCAACAAGGATACTGCGCCAAAAATCTCGAAGCTTGGCTGAATAACGATCATCGTCCCGATCAGGCCGATACCAACAGCGCTGAAACGACGCCAGCCGACTTTCTCCTTGAGAAATACCGCTGAAAGCAGCGTCAGGATCAACGGCTCGGCAAAAAACACCGCCATGGCATCCGCCAGAGGCATATATTTGACGGCAGTGAAGAAACACGTTCCGCCAAAGCCCATCAGTGCGCCGCGCACAAGATTGCCGACAAGATGCGTGGTCCGCAGCGCTGCGATCCCGCCCATCACAACAAGGATCAGGAACATTAACCAGGATTGAATGAAAAAGCGCATGAAGGTGACGGTCGCCGGCGGCATGTTATCCATCATCGCAAGCCATTTGCCGATGGCATCCATAAGCGGCAACAGCAATACCGAGAGCACCATGATCGCCATGCCCTTTACATGCGCTTCTAAGCCGCCTGCCGCCCTGCCCTGCATCTCGCTACTCGCAATTTTCTCAACTCCATTGCGCTTACGCGAATGCCATGCCCGTTTCCATCCTAATTCGATTACGAAAAGCGCCCGGTTTGACTTTCGCCACGTTTCTGGTGCAAATCTGTTGCGCTGCGAGCAAAATCATTTGATAACTCCGGGCAAAAGCGGAACGTAAGGCGAACTTTGTTCGCATTGCGGGTATTCTCATGGCATTATCATTGTGATTCGCAGACAACTTATTTCGTGCCGTTCAGTGGGGACGGTTCTTTCGGTTTCAGACAGAAAGCTTTTCGGACAAAGATGGACGACAGCAACGATCTCTTTTCCAGAGTAGTCAACAATGCCCGTGAACGGCAGATGGAGCAGCAGCCCCAAAAGGCGCCTGCATCGACGCCTGTTGCGCCAACGGCGACGCCATCATCTGCACCGAAGCCAGCACCTGCTGCAACCAAAGCTCCACCTGTTTCATCAGGCGGCGATGATTATAACGCCTCCTCCATTCGCGTTCTCGAAGGCCTTGAGCCGGTTCGTCTGCGCCCCGGCATGTATATTGGCGGCACCGACGAAAAAGCCCTGCATCACCTCTTCGCAGAAGTCATCGATAACTCGATGGACGAAGCCGTTGCAGGCCATGCCAATTTCATCGAAGTCAGTCTTGATGCCGAAGGCTTCCTGACTGTGAGCGATAATGGACGCGGCATTCCAGTGGACGAGCATCCACAGGTGCCGGGAAAATCGACGCTTGAAGTGATCATGACCAAGCTGCACGCAGGCGGCAAGTTTGACGGCAAGGCCTATGAAACCTCCGGCGGTCTGCATGGTGTCGGTGTTTCGGTGGTTAATGCGCTTTCCGATGTTCTGGAAGTTGAAGTCGCCCGCAATCGCCGTCTTTATCGCCAGCGCTTCTCGCGCGGCATTCCGCAAGGTGGGCTTGAAGATGTCGGCGAAGTGCATAATCGTCGTGGCACGCGCGTCCGCTTTCATCCCGACCCGGATATTTTCGGAAAGGCTGCACATTTCGATCCGCACCGGCTTTACCGCATGGCGCGCTCGAAAGCCTATCTGTTTGGCGGTGTTGAAATCCGCTGGAACTGCGACCCATCTCTTCTTGATCCCAAAAAAGAAACACCCGAAAAGGCTGTTTTCCACTTTCCCGGCGGCCTGAAAGATTATCTCGCAGCCTCACTGGGTAAAGAGCATCAGGTGACGCGCGAGATTTTCTCGGGCCGCACCGAAAAGCAGGGCGGGCATGGCGCCGTTGAATGGGCTGTGTCCTGGTATGGCGGCGATGGTTTTGTCAATTCCTACTGTAATACGATCCCAACCGGCGATGGCGGCACGCATGAAGCAGGCCTTCGCATTGCATTGACGCGCGGCCTTAAGGCCTATGCAGAACTGACTAACAACAAGCGCGCCTCAATCATCACAACCGATGACGTGATGACATCGGCTGCTGCCATGATGTCAGTTTTTATTCGCGAACCGGAATTTGTTGGCCAAACCAAAGACAAGCTTGCGACGGTTGAAGCGCAGCGCATTGTCGAAAATGTTATCCGCGACCCGTTTGACCACTGGCTGGCGGCTTCACCGCAGGAAGCTTCGCGCTTGCTCGACTGGGTTGTCGATCGCGCCGAAGAACGCCTGCGTCGCCGTCAGGAAAAGGAAACCGTCCGCAAGAGCGCGACACGAAAGCTGCGCCTTCCAGGCAAGCTTGCAGACTGTACGCAGAATGCGGCGGCAGGTGCAGAACTTTTCATCGTCGAAGGTGACTCGGCCGGCGGCTCCGCCAAGCAGGCACGCAATCGTTCCAATCAGGCGATCCTGCCACTGCGTGGCAAGATTCTCAATGTGGCCAGTGCTGGCCGTGAAAAACTGACAGCCAACCAGCAGATTGCCGACCTCGTACAGGCACTGGGAGCAGGTACGCGCAAAAATTATCGCGAAGATGATCTGCGTTATGATCGCGTCATCGTCATGACCGATGCGGACGTGGACGGCGCACATATTGCATCATTGCTCATCACGTTCTTCTATCAGGAAATGCCGGATCTTATCCGCAACGGCCATCTTTATCTGGCCGTTCCGCCGCTTTATCGCCTCAGTCAAGGTGGCAAGGTCGCCTATGCGCGCGACGATGCGCACAAGGATGAACTGCTTCGCACGATGTTCACCGGGCGCGGTAAAATCGAAATCGGCCGTTTCAAAGGTCTTGGCGAAATGCGTGCCGATCAGCTGAAAGAAACGACCATGGACCCAAAGAAGCGCACGCTTCTGCGCGTTCATGTCGATGAAGATTACGTTGATGAAACGCGCAGCACTGTTGATGATCTGATGGGTACAAAGCCGGAAGCCCGCTTCCGCTTCATTCAGGATCGCGCTGCATTTGTGGAAGAGCTTGATATTTAAGCTTTTCGCCAGCCAGATCACAAAAGATAAACGTCAGCGTGTTATGCACGCTGACGTTTTTTCTATATGTTTCAGCTTTTCACATCGATGCCGAGCTTGGTTTGAATGTCATCGATCGACTCTTTAACGAAGAATGTCAGATCAGTGCTCAGCGTCACAATACGCGTTCCGGTGCCATATGCATTGTAAGACAGGACGTGATTGAAGTTGACGGCAACACGCTCGCCACTGACATCCGTAAGCATAATCCACATAAGCCCCTCCTGCTGAAAAATGATTCCTTACAGAGGATAGGCGCATATGCCCAAATGACAATGAAACTTTACAAGACGATCCGCATACGGACTTTTTCAACCGTTCGGCCAAAGCACTCCGACCATTCTTCGCTGCGGTGATAGATCCTGAACCCTACTTTTTCATAAAGCCCGATTGCTGGAAAATTATCGGCATGGGTGCCAATTTCGGCTTCCACAAAACCATCAAGAACAATCTGTGCCATCAATGCGTCAAGCAGGGCGCCGCCCACTCCCTGACCGTGAAAGGCAGGGGCAATCCAAAGATCAGAAACATAGTTTGTTTTCGGGACGCGAGCGCCCCAGCCGCAAATCTCGCCGCTTCGCTCCGCCAACAGAACACCATCGGTATTTTCGCGCAAATCGCGAAGGAATTTGGCCTGAAGTTCTGACCGTCTTTCATCCGTCAGAACAATCTCACGCGCTGCGGTTTGCCATGCGCGCACCGCAATTTCAGCCATCAAAACAAATTCGCCGGGCATAGAGCGCTGTGCGTCCACTTGGACGCACAAAGGTCGCTCTAATTTTTTATATTCTGGCTTCGATCCTCTTGAAAATCGATCCCGATTTTCGGATCTAAGCCGGGCACGGCGAATAAGAGTTTCAGATTTTACCACCACTTCTTTGGCGTAAAGCGTCCCGCAGCCTGCTCGATTGCACTTGCTGCCTGGAACAATGTTTCTTCCTCAAACGGACGGCCAATCAGCTGAAGCCCAAGCGGCAGGCCCTGATCGTTGAGACCCGCAGGGACTGCGATGCCCGGCAGACCAGCCATGTTGAGCGTGATAGTGAAGATGTCGTTGAGATACATCTTGACCGGATCGTTTGCGAGTTCCTTATCGCCAATGCTGAATGCAGCAGAAGGCGTAACCGGCGTCAGGATTGCATGAACGCCGCTTGCAAAGACATTTTCAAAGTCTTTCTTGATCAGCGTGCGAACCTTCTGCGCGCGCAGATAATAAGCATCGTAATAGCCAGCTGACAGAACATAGGTACCAGTCAGAATGCGGCGCTTTACTTCCTTGCCAAAACCAGCGGCACGGCTTTGTTCGTACATGTCGGCAATATCCTTGCCAGGTACGCGCAGGCCGTAACGCACACCATCATAACGTGCGAGGTTAGACGAAGCCTCTGCAGGTGCCACAATATAATAGGCAGCAAGCGCATATTTGGTGTGCGGCAGCGATACATCAACGACTTCCGCACCCGCATCCTTGAGATACTGAACACCCTGCTGCCAAAGCTTTTCGATTTCTTCTGGCATGCCATCCATACGATATTCTTTTGGAATACCGATTTTGAGACCTTTCAGCGATTTGCCGATCGCTGCTTCATAATCCGGCACAGGCAGATCAACGGATGTCGTATCTTTGAGATCAAGCGATGCCATGGATTTCAGCAGGATCGCAGCATCACGTACATCGCGAGCAATCGGACCAGCCTGATCAAGCGACGATGCATAAGCAACGACACCCCAACGCGAAACACGGCCATAAGTCGGCTTGATACCCACTGTGCCTGTGAAGGCTGCTGGCTGGCGGATCGAACCGCCGGTATCGGTCGCCGTAGCGCCTGCACAAAGATGTGCAGCAACAGCCGCCGCTGAACCACCCGAAGAGCCACCCGGCACCAGATCAATATCTGAGCCGTTTGCGCGCCAAGGGTTTTTCACAGGGCCATAATAGGAGCTTTCATTGGACGAGCCCATGGCAAATTCGTCCATATTGAGCTTGCCCAGCATAACCGCGCCATCAGCCCAGAGATTGGCGGTGACGGTCGATTCGTATTCCGGCTTGAAACCATCAAGAATATGCGAGCACGCCTGCGTGTGCACGCCTTTGGTCGCAAACAGGTCTTTCACAGCAAGCGGAATGCCTTCGAGAGCACCTGCCTTGCCTTCGGCAATGCGTGCATCCGACGCTTTTGCCATTTCGCGCGCCTTTTCAGGCGTCAAAGCGACATAGGCATTGAGCTTGTCATTGGCGGAATCAATAGCCGCAATATAGGCTTCTGTCAGTTCGGTCGCGGTGAAGGCTTTAGCCTTCAGCTTATCGCGCGCTTCGGCAATAGTCAGTGCGGTCAGTTCGCTCATCATCAAATCCTGTAAAGTCACGCCTCAGCAAGACGCTTTTCAAAAAAGGCGCTGTATTCGGAGTCAGGATAATCCAGAACCACTCCGCAACGCGCAAAACCCGAATTTTCATAAAGCCGCCAGGCCGGATCAAAGCCGGGGCCGGTACCCGTTTCAAGCACCAGCCGCGAAACACCCTTGGCTCTTGCCAGCTCGACAATTGCAGCGACAAGATGCGAACCGATACGCTTGCCCCGGACTTCCGGGCGGGTGAACATGCGTTTGAGTTCTCCCACACCGTTATCGTGCATCTTCAGCGCACCACAGCCGACGGCCTTGCCATCTTCATCCCGTGCGACGAAAACCGTCGTATCCGGCTCAGCCATCTGTTCAACAGTCATCTTGAACTGGAACTCGACAGGCGAAAGCGGCAGCATATGCGCGTTCAATGCTCTAACAAGATCACGCACATCATCCTGCAATGGGGTCTCGACGGAAACCCGAACAGCCATCGACTTACTCCACGACTTTTGGCACCACGAAGAAATTGTCTTCGGTCACAGGCGCGTTGGCAACAATGGCATTGGCGATATTGCCGTCCGTCACTGCATCTTCACGCAGACGCATCTTCATCGGCGTCACTGAGGTCATCGGTTCAACGCCCTCAATATCGACTTCGTTCAATTGCTCGACAAAGCCCAGAATTGCATTGAGTTCACCGGTCATGCGCTCGGCTTCGTCTTCATTGACGGCGATACGCGCAAGATTCGCAACGCGCTTGACGGTGGAAATATCGACGGACATCCTGTTCTCCGCAAATTTATAATTTAGGGCAGCGAACCGCTACCCTGAAAAGGTTCTTTTACCGGCTATAGCGGTGCAGGTGGGGAAGCGCAACATTTCTTGCGCTTCCATCCGCAGTTAGAACGTGTGGACAGTGCCGGCGTCAGCGACAAGCACCTTCGTTTCCTTATAGTCAGACATTGCCGCAACAAACTTGTCTGCGGTCTTTTCAATGAATGGGAACGAGGCGTAATGGCATGGCAGAACGGTTTTGAAATTGAAATAGCGCTGGCACGCAAGCGCTGCCACAGCACCACCCATCGTAAAACGATCTCCGATAGGCACAATGCCGATTTCTGGCTGGTGCAGTTCATTGATCAGCGCCATATCGGAGAAAATATCCGTGTCACCCATATGGTAGAGTGTCGGCGCATCCTCAAAATGGAATACCAGACCGTTCGGATTACCCATTGACTGCGTGATGCCATCTTCAGTCATCATGGCGGAAGAATGCAGCGCATTCACAAACGTTACGCTGAACCCCTCGCGAACAATGGTTCCCCCTGTATTACCCATGCTGAATTTTTCCAAACCTTGGCGGCCAAGCCAACCGGTAATTTCGGGGTTCGCAATCACAGTCGCACCGGTTTCTTTGGCAATCTCAACAGTGTCACCAATATGATCGCCATGACCGTGGGTGAGCGCGATATGCGTGACGCCCTTGGTCGCTTCTTTGAAATCAATGCCTTTAGCGCCAGGGTTTCCATGAATGAACGGGTCGATCAGAATGACCGCCTTATCTGTCTCAACGCGAAAGGCAGCGTGGCCCAACCAGGTGATTTTCATTGTGTTTCTCCTTGCGGCTCGATTTTCAGTTTCAAAACAGATATTACGGCTCAATTCCATCAGGCAATATGAAGCCTGATCAAAATACTATGAGGACCTATGGCCGTCGTTGAGATCGAAGACATTTTGGAAATTCTGCAACCCGGCCAGACAATTGCCGGGCTTGATCTTGGCACCAAAACTATTGGCCTTGCTGTTTCCGATCTTGGCTTGTCATTCTCCCATCCCCGCCCCGTTATAAAACGCACAAAGTTCACAATCGATGCACAGGTGCTGTTAAAAGCGCTCGAAGCAGACAAAGTCGGCGTCATTATTATTGGCCTGCCGATGAATATGGATGGCTCAGCCGGGCCCCGCGTTCAGGCAACCCGCGCCTTTGTGCGCACCATGCAGCCGCTGACCGATCTGCCATTCGTATTCTGGGACGAACGCCTGTCGACGGTCGCCGCTGAACGCGTGTTAATCGGTATGGATGTCTCTCGCGGGAAACGGGCCGAACGCATCGATTCGGCCGCGGCTTCCTTCATTCTGCAAGGCGCGCTTGATCGTCTGCACCTGCTTCGCTCATCGTCTTATGATGATGACGATCACGACGCCGGATAAAGCTGATCAAGGATCCGATTGGCATCGTGGCGCGCATCCAGCATGCCATAGGTTGAGCGCCATTGTCCGCCCAGACGGGTTTCAATAAAGGCGTCTGCAATATCATCAGCCCCGAGATTTCGCAGTTCGGCTGCAGCTGCGGCATAGGCAAGCTGCTCTGTCAGAAGACGCGCAACACCCTGATCGGATTCGGTCAATTGCAAAGCAGCCTGAAGCACATCAATGGTGCCCTGCCCGCGCACGCCAAGCTTTTCGCTAATCCAGTCCAGCACTTCATCAAATAAAGATGGGGCACGCGACAGCACGCGCGCCACATCAAGCGCCATGACATTGCCCGAGCCTTCCCATATTGCGTTGACTGGAGCCTCGCGATAGGCGCGCGCAAGATTGCCATCCTCAATATAGCCATTGCCGCCGAGGCACTCCATCGCTTCGTAAAGCAGTGACGGGGCAATCTTGCAGACCCAATATTTAACAACCGGTGTCATGCAGCGTGCAAAAGCCGCTTCCGCACGGTCCGTTGCAGCCATATCGAATGCGCGCGCAAGGCGCATGGAAAGTGCTGTCGCACCTGCAACATCCAGCGCCATATCAGCAAGAACCCGGCTCATCAGTGGCTGTTCGATCAGAGGCTTATCGAAAACAATGCGATGGCGGGCATGGTGAATAGCCTCCGCCAACCCCGAACGCATCAGACCGGCAGAGGCAACAGCACAATCCAGCCGCGTCAGCGTCACCATATCCATAATGGTTTTAACACCTTCGCTGGGATTACCGACCAGATGACCGATAGCGCCATCAAATTCGACTTCTGCCGAAGCATTGGATTTATTGCCGAGCTTGTCTTTGAGACGCTGGAAGAAAAAGCCGTTGCCAGCCGCCTCATTGGTCAATCGCGGCAGCAGGAAGCAGGAAAGCCCCTCCTCCGCCTGCGCAAGCACCAAAAATGCATCGGACATGGGAGCGGACATAAACCACTTATGTCCGCTCAATGTATAAGTGCCATCCTCATTGCGTTCGGCGCGGGTCGTGTTGGCGCGAACATCGGTACCGCCCTGCTTTTCGGTCATGCCCATGCCAAGCGTGATACCCTGCTTGTTGAATGCAGGCTTTTGCGAGGAATCATATTTGCGCGACAGAATCTGCGGCGACCATTGCTTGTAAAGATCAGGCGAAGCCATGACGGCAGCGAGCGACGCATTGGTCATCGTCAGCGGACAAAGATGCCCGGCTTCAAGCTGAGCAGTCAGAAAGAAACGAGCAGCGCGCGCCTGATGGCGGCGTCCGGCTTCGGCAGGATTGGCCTCCCAGATCGAGCAATGCAGGCCCTGCGCAATCGAACGACGCATCAGCGCATGATAGGCCGGATGATATTCCACCAGATCAATGCGACGCCCCTGACGGTCATGACTGCGCAGCTTTGGCAGTTCCGTATTGGCAAGACGCGCAAGATCCTGCGCTTCTGCCGACATGACAAAACGACCGTTGCTCTCCAGATCGGAATGCAGTTCTTTTGGGAAACGTGCTGCAATCTGCATGAGAAGCGGATCGCCCAGATATGCATTCGTGCCCGTCATAAACGGGGTCTGGTTGGTAACTTCATGCGTTTTCACAGGCTGATCCGTTTGGTTTGTTCAATTCAATGATCTCAATGCAAGCATTTTAATGCCTGCTGATTTAACATTCTATGCTTTCTTGCGTTGCAATTTCCTAACATTTTCGCACACACATGCAATTTCTGCGCAAAACAACACAGGTTTTTCTTTGTGAATCGGCCAAAGCCATTATAAGGGCGGTTACTGTCCAGCTTTCGCGGCTCTAAACGCCGGTTCTAAACGCCGGTTCTAAACGGATGACTTGCCATGACCCAACAACCGGCCTCTCCGATTTTTCCTCATCGCCATCTGCTTGGCATCAAGGGGCTATCGCCCCTGGACATTAATTGTCTTCTTGACCTTGCAGATCAGGAAGTGGCTGTTTCCCGACAGTCCGAGAAGAAAAAATCCGTGCTGCGTGGTCGCACCCAGATCAACCTATTCTTTGAAGCATCGACGCGAACGCAATCATCGTTCGAACTCGCCGGAAAACGGCTGGGCGCAGACGTGATGAACATGTCGGTCGGCAATTCGTCGGTCAAGAAGGGCGAAACGCTCATCGACACAGCCATGACGCTGAACGCCATGCAGCCGGATATTCTGGTCATACGCCATGCATCTGCGGGTGCAGCCGCACTTCTTGCGCAAAAAGTCGGCTGTGCTGTGGTCAATGCAGGCGATGGCGCGCACGAGCACCCGACACAGGCACTGCTTGATGCGCTGACAATCCGCCGTGCCAAGGGTGATATTGGCAATCTTATCGTTGCCATTTGCGGTGACGTACTGCATTCGCGCGTCGCACGCTCAAACATCCTGCTGCTCAATGCGCTTGGCGCACGCGTCCGCGTTGTTGCCCCGTCAACCCTGCTGCCTGCTGGCATCGCTGACATGAGTGTTGAAGTTTACAACACGATGGAAGAGGGTCTCAAAGACGCCGATGTCGTGATGATGTTGCGTCTGCAACGCGAACGTATGGCGGGTTCATTCGTGCCTTCGGTGCGCGAATATTTCCACTTTTATGGCCTCGATAATGAAAAGCTCAAATATGCCAAGCCTGACGCTCTGGTTATGCATCCCGGTCCGATGAACCGCGGCGTCGAGATTGCATCCGATGTGGCAGATGGACCGCAGAGCATGATCCAGCAACAGGTTGAAATGGGCGTGGCTGTGCGCATGGCAGTGATGGAAGCTCTGCTTGATCCGCGTCGCGCAGAAACCGCAGGAGAACGCGCATGAGTGCGATCCTTTTTGAAAATGCCCGTATTGTTGATCCATCGCGCGGGCTGGATGAACACGGCAGCTTGCTCATTCAAGATGGCAAGATCACCGCAAGTGGTGCTGATGCCCGCAATCAGGGCGCACCGGAAGGTGCGGAGGTCGTCGATCTGAACGGCATGGCAATCCTACCCGGCCTGGTCGATTCGCGCGTCTTTATCGGCGAACCGGGCGCTGAACATCGCGAAACGATTGCTTCTGCCAGCCGTGCCGCCGCAGCGGGTGGTGTGACGTCCATCATCATGATGCCGGATACCGATCCGGTGATTGATGATGTGGCACTGGTCGAGTTCGTCAAGCGCACTGCGCGCGATACCGCGATCGTCAATGTGCATCCGGCAGCCGCCATCACCAAAGGCTTGCATGGCGAGGAAATGACGGAAATCGGCCTGCTGCGTGATGCCGGTGCGGTTGCCTTCACGGAAGGCCGCAACACGCTTATCAATACACAATTGATGCGCCGCGCTCTGACCTATGCGCGCGATTTTGATGCGGTGATTGCCTGCGAAACCCGTGACCCCTATCTCGGCGCCAATGGCGTGATGAATGAAGGCCTTTTTGCAAGCTGGCTCGGCCTTTCGGGTAGCCCACGCGAAGCAGAAGTCATCCCGCTGGAGCGTGACCTGCGTTTGGCCGCTCTCACGCGCAGCAAATATCACGCAGCCCAGCTCTCCTGCGCCATGTCTGCGGATGCGCTTCGTCGTGCGAAAGACCTTGGCACCAAGGTAACAGCCGGTGTTTCAATCAATCACCTGTCGCTGAATGAAAACGACATTGGTGAGTTCCGCACCTTCTTCCGTCTGTCACCGCCTCTGCGCAGCGAAGAAGATCGTCTGGCAATGGTTGAAGCAGTCAAAAATGGCACCATTGATATTGTCGTTTCGGCACATGATCCGCAGGACGTTGACACCAAACGCCTGCCTTTTGCCGATGCTGAAGCTGGCGCGATTGGTCTGGAAACACTACTGGCGGCGGCGCTTCGCCTGCACCACAACGACAGCATTCCGCTGCTGCGTCTGGTAGAAGTGCTCTCAACCGCTCCTGCACGTATTTTCGGGCTGGATGCCGGCACATTGATGCCCGGCGCAAAAGCCGATCTTGCAATCGTCGATCTTGATGAACCATGGGTGGTTCGCGAAGAAGACCTGCATTCGCGCTCGAAGAACAGCTGCTTTGAAGGTGCCCGCTTCCAGGGACGCGTGAACCGCACTATAGTCGGCGGCAAAACAGTTTATTCAGTTTAAAAATTTCAGATCAGCCGTCTTGATTTCAGGCGGCTTTTCTTCTCAACTGGTTTTAATAAAGTGCATATGGGGAACTTCATGACCGAAACAGGTCTGTTCAGTCTGGTGTCGCTGGGGGCACTGATTTTCGGTTACATTCTCGGCTCCATTCCTTTCGGGCTTGTTCTGACCCGGCTTGCGGGTCTGGGCGATGTGCGTGCAATCGGGTCCGGCAATATTGGTGCAACCAATGTTTTGCGCACCGGCAACAAAAAGCTCGCAGCCGCAACACTCATTCTTGATGCGCTCAAAGGCACCGTTGCGGTGCTGATCGCATGGCGGTTTGGCGAAGCGGCTGCAATTGCCGCGGGTTTTGGTGCCTTCATTGGCCATCTTTTCCCGGTGTGGATTGGTTTTAAGGGCGGCAAAGGTGTCGCAACCTATCTCGGCATTCTGATCGGTCTCGCATGGCCCAGCGCACTGGTTTTTATCGCGGCATGGATCATCACCGCCCTTCTCACCCGCTATTCTTCGCTGTCAGCACTGGTGGCAAGTCTTATTGTTCCGATTGTGCTTTATATGCGTGGTGATCCGGCAATTGCCGGCTTGTTTGCCGTCATGACATTGATCATCTTTATCAAGCATCACACCAACATCTCGCGGCTTTTAAGCGGCACCGAGAGCAAGATCGGCAAAAAGGGATGACAGAAAGCGCGAATTCGAAAAATGGAATTCGCCTCTCAGATCGGCAGCGGCTCAACTGGCTGCGTCTTATCCGCACTGACAATATCGGATCGGTGACGTTCCGTGATCTGATTTTGTTTTGCGGATCAGCCGCCAACGCGATTGAACGGCTGCCAAGCCTCAACATTCGTGGCGGCGGCTCGCGAACTATACGCGTCACACCGCTCGAAGATGCCGAGCGTGAGCTTGAAGCCATTGAGCGCATCGGCGCGCGTCTTGTTGGTATGGGCGAACCCGACTATCCGCAACAATTGAAAAACTGCGAAGCGCCTCCTCCGCTGGTCATCATCAAGGGTGATGTCAATGTGTTTCGCAAACCGCCCATAGCGATCGTTGGCTCACGCAATGCGTCAGTCGTCGGCGCACGTTTCACCGAAAAAATTGCACGTGATCTGGGTGATGCAGGTTTCGCTATTGTCTCCGGCCTTGCACGCGGCATTGATGCCGCAGCGCATAAGGCAAGCATGCAAAGCGGAACGGTGGCTGTGCTGGCTGGCGGCCTTGATAAGCCCTATCCACCTGAAAACCTGCCGATTTATCGCGCCATTCCTGAACATAGCGGCGCACTGATCACCGAAATGCCGATGGGGGCTGAACCACGCTCGCGTGATTTCCCGCGCCGTAACCGCATTATTGCAGGCCTTTCACTCGGTCTCATCGTGGTTGAAGCAGCGGAGCGTTCAGGTTCGCTCATCAGTGCCCGTATGGCTGGTGAAATGGGCCGCACAGTCTTTGCCGTGCCCGGCTCACCGCTTGATCCGCGTGCACGCGGCACCAATGCGCTTTTGAAGCAAGGGGCGACACTGGTAACGCATGCCGATGATGTCATTGAAGCCCTTGCTCCGCTGACAGGCGGCGAAACTATGCGCAACAAGACGGATCAACCTGATCTTCTCAAACAGTTTGAGGAACCACCAGAGAACCGTCAGGCAGCAACCACGGATGAAGAGCGAGACATTCTTATGAATGCGCTCGGACCGGTCCCTGTCGATATTGACACGCTTGTCAGACACACGGGCCTGGAATCGGGCAATGTACAATTCATTCTGCTGGAACTTGATCTTGCCGGGAGGCTATTACGGTATCCCGGCAATCAGGTGGCGCTTATGCCTCAATAAAAATAAACGGATAATTATTGAGCATTCTCGCAAAGGCGGCGCTCGTCCCGCGCTTCCTGCAATGCCATATCCATCATATATGCCAGCATATGCTGATTATTTTTTTTGGCCATAATGATCAGTTCTTCAAGCATCTGTTCAATATACATGATTATCTCCCCGCGCGTTGCTATCCGTTGAACCATTCTTGCCCCCAAGATCGTTCGGTTTCATGCTTATGAAAACCACCCTTCTGGCGCTTGCCCGTTGGATATACCCCAACGCAATACTACCATTTGGTTTATAATTAACAAAAGCAATTTTAAGTTGTATTTATCGATTTTTCGCTCGTCGCTCTTGACCAAACGCAAACCGCTGTTCATGTGAAAGGCAAATATTTGAACGCGATAAAAGGATAATCCATCCGTAAGCATCGCGAATCTGGGCAGTTTTAATGAACGTCGTCGTAGTCGAATCGCCTGCCAAGGCAAAAACCATCAATAAATATCTAGGCTCGAACTATAAGGTTCTGGCCTCGTTTGGTCACGTGCGAGATCTACCAGCTAAGGACGGATCGGTCCGTCCGGATGAAGATTTTGCAATGTCATGGGAGGTAGACAGCAATTCCTCCAAGCGTCTGGCAGACATTGTCAAAGCGCTCAAAGACAGCGATGCATTGTTTCTTGCAACTGACCCTGATCGCGAAGGGGAAGCCATTTCGTGGCACGTGCTGGAAGTTCTTAATCAGAAGAAAGCGCTCAAGGGCAAAACGGTCAAGCGTGTTGCATTCAATGCGATCACCAAAAAGGCCGTTCTGGATGCTATCGCCAATCCACGCGATATTGATGAGCCGCTAGTCGATGCCTATCTGGCGCGCCGTGCCCTCGACTATCTGGTTGGCTTCAACCTCTCTCCGGTTTTGTGGCGCAAGTTGCCCGGCGCGCGTTCTGCGGGCCGTGTGCAGTCTGTGGCGCTGCGTCTGGTCTGTGATCGCGAATCCGAGATTGAACGCTTCATTCGTGAAGAATACTGGAATATCGCTGCTGCGCTTAAAACCCCGCGCAACGATGCTTTCACTGCGCGGCTGACCGTTCTTGACGGCAAAAAAGTCGGCAAGCTCGACATCAAGAATGAAGAGCAGGCAACTGCCATCCGTACCATGCTGGAAGGCGCAAGCTTCAAGGCCGTCTCTGTCGAGGCCAAGCCAACCAAGCGCAATCCCGGTCCTCCATTCACCACTTCAACACTTCAGCAGGCCGCATCCGGCCAGCTTGGTTTCTCGGCATCGCGCACCATGCAGGTTGCACAGCGCCTTTATGAAGGTGTGGATATTGGCGGCGAAACTGCGGGTCTCATCACCTATATGCGTACCGACGGCGTACAGATTGCTCCAGAGGCGATCAGTGCCGCCCGTGATGCTATTGGCAACAATTTCGGTGCAAAATACGTTCCCGAAAAACCGCGCTATTACTCCAGCAAGGCCAAGAACGCACAGGAAGCGCACGAAGCAATCCGTCCAACGGATTTCTCGCGTCATCCAAAGGAAGTCCGCCGCTATCTCGACGAAGATCAGGCACGCCTTTATGAACTGATCTGGAAGCGCGCCATTGCCAGCCAGATGCAGGCTGCCGACATTGAACGCACGACCGCCGATATTGAAGCCATTAACGGCGCAAAATCGGCGATGCTGCGAGCCAATGGTTCGGTTACGAAGTTTGACGGCTTCCTTGCTGCTTATACAGACCATCGCGAGGAAGAAGACGAGGACGAAGATAGCGCAAAGCTGCCTGAAATCCGTTCTGGTGAGGCCATTTCACGAGAAAAAATCGATGCGACCCAGCATTCGACCGAACCGCCGCCACGCTATTCGGAAGCTTCGCTTATCAAGAAGATGGAAGAGCTTGGCATCGGCCGTCCATCGACCTATGCCGCCACGCTCGCAACGCTGCGCGACCGCGAATATATCACCATCGACAAGCGCAAGCTTATACCGGAACCCAAAGGCCGTCTGGTAACATCGTTTCTTGAAAGCTTTTTCAAACGCTATGTCGAATATGATTTCACGGCGGATCTCGAAGAAAAGCTCGATCTGATTTCCGACGGTAAGCTTTCCTGGAAAGACGTACTGCGCGATTTCTGGCGCGATTTTTCCGGCTCTATTGATGACATCAAGGAACTGCGCGTTACCAACGTGCTTGATGCACTCAATGAAGAACTCGCGCCGCTCGCCTTCCCTGATCGCGGCGATGGCAGCGATCCACGCACATGCCCGACCTGTGGCACCGGCCAACTTTCGCTCAAACTTGGCAAATATGGTGCATTCGTTGGTTGCTCAAACTATCCTGAATGCAAATTCACCCGCCAGCTCGGCGGTGACGGCAATGGCGAAGCAGCAGCTTCTGATGAACCGAAGTCGCTCGGCAAAGACCCGTTTACCGGTGAGGAAATTACGGCACGCTCAGGACGTTTTGGCCCCTATATCCAGCGCGGTGAAGGCAAGGAAGCCAAGCGTGCCAGCCTGCCTAAAGGCTGGTCAGTTGATACAATCGATCATGAAAAGGCCGTGGCACTGTTGTCGCTTCCACGCGATGTTGGCCAGCACCCAGAAACCGGCAAGATGATTTCAGCAGGCATCGGGCGCTATGGGCCTTATGTCAGCCATGACGGCACCTTCGCCAATCTCGAAAACGCCGAAGAGGTATTTTCAGTTGGTCTTAATCGCGCCGTTGCGGTTCTTGCAGACAAGCAATCCAAAGGCCCCGGTCGCGGACGCTCGACACCGGCAGCCCTTGCAACGCTTGGCGATCACCCCGATGGCGGTCCCATCACCGTGCGCGATGGCCGTTATGGCCCTTATGTCAATTGGGGCAAGGTCAATGCCACACTGCCAAAAGGCCAGGAGCCGACCAGTGTGACACTGGAAGAAGCGCTCGCTTTGATTGCCGCCAAGGCTGGCAGCACCAAGACCAAGAAGGCGCCGGCCCGCAAAACCGCCGCAAAAACTGCGACCGCTGAAAAAAAGACAGCAACGAAAAAGACCGCCGCAAAAAAGCCTGCTGCAAAATCAAAAAGCAAGGCGAAAGCGGCAGAGGAGTAAGACTTGGCACGCCGTTTCCCCAAATCCGATACCGGACGATCCGCACGGACCGAACGGCGTGCAGCAACAGCAAAACGCAACGAGGCAAAGTCGGCTGATCCCATTGCTCATTTGCCGACGCGTCAGGACGTCCTCAAATTCATTGAAGAAAACCCGGACCGCGCTGGCAAGCGTGAACTTGCCAAGGCGTTCAATATCAAGGGCGATGCACGGGTTTATCTTAAAAACCTGCTGCGAGAACTTGCAGACGATGGATTGCTCGAAAAGCGCGCACGCCGATTGTCCCGCCCCGGTTCTCTCCCCCCGATCGCCACGCTCCACATCACCGGCCGCGACAATGATGGCGGCCTCGTTGCCCGTCCGAGCGACTGGGATGAGGCCGAATATGGCAAGCCGCCTGTCGTTCTGATCCGCCGTACACGCCTTAACAAATCATCCGATGGACCGACCGTAGGTGTTGGTGACCGCGTCTTGGCGAAGATTTTCCGCAACAAGGAAAATGAAGGCCCGGAATATTCGGCCCGCGTTATCAAGGTTATAGACCAGAGCAGCAATGCGGTTCTCGGCGTTTTGCGCCGGCTGAGCAGCGGCGAGTGGCGGCTTGAACCCGTTAACCGCAAGCAGCCGGAAGTGCAGCTTGACCCGCAATCGCTGCTCGACGCCAAAAGCGGCGATCTGGTCGAAGTCGAACTTCAGTCTTCACGCCGCTACGGTCTACCGAGTGGGAAGGTGCGTCAGGTCGTAGGCTCTGTCGATAGTGAAAAAGCGCTTTCGATGATCGCGATCCATGAACACGAAATTCCGCATATCTTCCCAGAAGACGTGATCCGCGAAGCCGAAAATGCCAAGCCTGCAACGCTGGAAGGCCGCGAAGACTGGCGCAAAATTCCGCTCGTCACTATTGATCCGGCCGATGCAAAGGATCACGATGATGCGGTCTATGCCGAGCCGGATACCGACCCGACCAATCTGGGCGGCCACGTCGTCATCGTGGCGATTGCCGATGTTGCAGCCTATGTGCGTCCCAATTCCGCACTCGACCGTGAAGCATTGAAGCGCGGCAACTCAGTCTATTTTCCCGACCGCGTTGTGCCGATGCTTCCAGAGCGCATTTCCAATGATCTGTGCTCACTGCGTGAACTGGAAGATCGCCCAGCACTTGCTGTGCGCATGGTTTTCGACGCCAATGGTCACAAGAAGTCTCACAAGTTCCATCGCATCCTGATGCGTTCGGCTGCAAAACTCGCCTATGCGCAGGCACAGGCCGCGATTGATGGCGCAACCGACGAGAAGACCGCACCGATCCTCGACATGATCCTCAAGCCGTTGTGGGCTGCGTATGGCGCTCTCAAACGCGGTCGCGATGCGCGTGAACCGCTTGAGCTGGATTTGCCTGAGAAAAAAATCATTCTGGCACCCGATGGCAAGGTGGACAAAGTGGTCGTGCCTGAACGGCTTGATGCGCATAAGCTCATTGAGGAGTTCATGATTCAGGCCAATGTTGCAGCGGCAGAAGTGCTTGAAGCGCATCGCCAGCCACTGATCTTCCGCATTCACGATGAACCCGCCCTTGCGAAGCAGGAATCCTTGCGCGAGTTTCTGCGCACGCTTGATATGAACCTGGCCAAAGGCGCCGCTCTCAAGCCGGCACAGTTCAACCGCATTTTAGAGGCTGTTGAAGGCACGGATCATCAGGATCTGGTCAATCAGGTTGTGCTGCGCACGCAAAGTCAGGCGATTTACAGCCCTGATAATATTGGTCATTTTGGCCTGCATTTGCATAAATATGCGCATTTCACTTCGCCCATCCGCCGTTATGCCGATCTGATCGTGCATCGGGCCTTGATCAAGGCTCTGAATCTTGGCAAGGATGGCCTGACCACCGATGAAGAAGCCCAGCTTGAAGAAACAGCAGCGCTGATTTCATCCACGGAACGCCGCGCGATGCTTGCCGAGCGCGAAACCGTGGACCGTCTGATCGCACATTTCCTCGCCGCCCATCTGGGCGATGATTATGAAGCCCGTGTTACCGGAGTGACGAGGGCCGGATTGTTTGTGTCTCTTGCGACATATGGCGCAGATGGGCTTGTGCCTATTTCAACTTTGGGTGATGAATACTATCTTTACGATGAAGCCAATCATGCAATTGCCGGTGAAAGAAGCGGAAAAGGCTTCCGTCTCGGTGATACGGTGACGGTAAGGCTTGTGGAAGCGCTCCCTGTTGCGGGGGCCCTTCGTTTTGAGATGGTTTCGGAACCGCATTCCCTGCCGATGTCGACGCGTTCGCATCATAAGGCAAGCAAAGGAATGCGCGGGCGCAAAGGAAAACCTTCGGGCGTTTCGCGCTCTAAGAGCAGAGGTCGCAGATGAGCATGCTAGAGGCCAGTTCCACAGACAGTCCAGTTCAGGTTTTCGGTGGCGAAAGCCCGAAAGCCGCACGACCGAGCCGTGATTTGAAGCAAGCCATGTGGCGTGGCTTCAAATCCCGCTGCCCGCATTGCGGCGAAGGAAAGCTGTTTCGTGCGTTTGTGAAACCGGTCGACCATTGCTCCGTATGCGGTGAAGATTACACAGAACAGCGCGCCGATGATCTGCCGGCCTATCTGACGATCCTCATCGTCGGCCATATCGTGGTTGCGGCTTTCATGGGCGTGGAAGCCACCACCAATCTATCGCTGTTGACCCATATGGCCATATGGGGGCCGATGATCGTTCTGTTGAGCCTGCTCCTGCTACAGCCTGTCAAAGGCGCGACAATCGGGCTGCAATGGGCTTTGTTCATGCACGGATTCGGTGGACACGGCGAAGGCGATTACAGCGACGTCACATAACAAGCGGTTCTGCCGTGACAGCCCGCGCCCCTTCAAAGCCGACCTCTCCCAAGCCAGCATTGCGGCCCCGCGATGCCGCATCCTTGCTGTTGATTGACCGCACAGGCAACACACCGCGTATTCTTATGGGGCGGCGCCACCCCAGTCTGGTTTTCATGCCGGGAAAATTCGTCTTCCCCGGCGGCAGAGCCGATGCGGAAGATGGCGCCATCGCCGCCGCAAGCGAACTGACTGGGGATGACACACAGAAACTGCTTTCCGGCATGGGTGCTCGGGCAACATTGCGTCGGGCACGCGCGCTTGGGCTTTGTGCCATCCGCGAAACATTTGAGGAAACGGGGTTGCGGATTGCACGCCGCGTCACAGCCGAAGCCACGGCCGACGCTTCGTCTCGCAAACAACTGTCATCAAACACCATAATAATGCCTGATAATAAGGATTGGTGTGCATTCCTTGAGCGTGGCGCATTGCCTGCGCTTGGCGATCTGCGCTATTTCGCCCGTGCTGTGACACCACCAGGCAATATTCGTCGATTCGATACGCGATTTTTCATCGCATTTCGCGACAGTTTACCGGGACTGGAAAGCTCAGCACTTGTCCCAAGCGGAGAATTGGAAGATTTGGATTGGGTCGCCATTGATGATGTTGATAAACTCGACATTGCCCGCATTACGCAAGCCATTCTGAAGGAAGCACGAATGCTGCTCTCGCAAAGCCGGTTTGACCTGCCCGCCACTCTTCCTGTGGCGCAATACAGCAAGCGGCATGGCCGCTTTGTGCGTGAAGTGATCTGACCTTATGAATAAAGAAATCTATCCTGCTGAGAGCATTCCTCAGGAACCAAACGGCAGGAACCCTCAGGGGCAGTTGCATTGGCGCTCGCTTGCCGCAGCGATCGCTACGATCAGCGCTATGGGCGCCGCTATCGGGCTTGGCATTCCGCTTTTGAGCGTGCTGCTTGAAAGCCGCGGCTATTCCGCCAGCCTTATCGGGGCAAACACTGCGGTTGCGGGCCTTGCATCGATTGTTGCAGCGCCGCTTGCCGCACCGATTGCTGCCCGCCTTGGTGTGGCCAAGGCCATCGTGTTGATGCTGGTCATCGGCAGCATCGCTTTTGTCGGATTTCACTTTCTGCAACCGCTTTGGGCATGGTTTGCTCTGCGAATCGTGCTGCATTTTGCGTTGACGGTGCTGTTCGTTCTGTCCGAATATTGGATCAATGCCTCCGCACCGCCCGAAAAACGGGGATTGGTGCTCGGAATCTATGCGACATCGCTCTCGCTCGGTTTCGCATTTGGCCCCTGGCTGTTCTCGAAAATTGGCAGCGCCGGTGGCCTGCCCTTCTATGTCGGCTTCGCAATCATCCTGATTGCTACAATTCCGGTGCTTATTGCATGGCGCGACAGCCCGGATTTTGAGGAAGGTGAGCACGTTCCTTTCCTGCCCTTCATTTTTGCTGTTCCCACGGCAACAATGGCCGTGTTTGTGTTTGGCGCCGTTGAAACGGGCGGCTTTGCGCTGTTTCCGGTGTTCGGCGCAAAGGTCGGCTATACGGAGGGTGATGCAGCGCTCTTATTGACCATGATCGGGCTTGGCAATGTGCTTATGCAAATTCCGCTTGGCATCGTCAGCGACCGTATTTCCGACCGCCGTAAACTGCTGCTGTTTTGTGCCGTAACCGGGCTCTTGGGCATGATTGCGCTGCCTTATCTTATGAGCAACTGGTATCTGATGGCAGGGGTTTTGTTTCTATGGGGCGGCGTTGTCGCCGGACTCTATACCGTTGGCCTCGCCCATCTCGGCTCTGAACTCACCGGACGCGAACTCGCATCCGCCAACGCCGCCTTCATCTTTTGCTATGCCATCGGCATGTTGGCAGGGCCACAAGTGGTCGGTGTGGGCATGGATGCCATGGGTACAAAGGGTTTTCCGCTCACTCTTGGCATGTTTTTTGCGGCTTTCGCACTCTTTGCTGCGATTAGGCTTGTTCAAAGGAAGAAGCGGGGTTGACTTTTCCCCCTTAATCCGTAGTGTCGCGCCGAATTTCCGCTTCTGGCCAACTGGCGAGACTCGCAGCGGTTTAATCATGAAAGAGCAGGTATTTCGATATGGCCAAGGCTACGACCATCAAGATCAAGCTTTTGTCGACCGCTGACACCGGCTTCTTCTACGTAACGAAGAAGAACAGCCGCACGATGACGGATAAGATGACAAAGACAAAATACGACCCGATTGCGCGCAAGCACGTCGAGTTCAAGGAAACGAAGATCAAGTAATTCGTTTCCGACGCCAGTCCACTGGCAGGAATCAAAAAGCCGTCTCTTTCGAGGCGGCTTTTTTGTTGGCTTTTATTCGATATCATGCAGCCGACAGGACAACCCTGTTGCGGCCTTTTTTCTTGGCCTCATAAAGAGCTGCATCGGTGCGTGCGAAAAGCGCTTCAACACTATCCCCCCCCATCAGCCGCAAGGCTGCAATCCCGATGCTGATCGTCATGGTGATCTCATGCTTGCCGCGCGCAATCACAAAAGGCTTCGCAGCGATTGCCTCACGCAGACGCTCCGCGACGGCCGCAGCAGATGCAAGATCCGTATCGGGAAGCACCACAGCAAACTCTTCGCCGCCATAGCGACACATTACATCCATGCCGCGAATTTGCGTGCGCAACCGCGATGAGAATTCACGCAGTACATCATCACCGCCATCATGACCGTATTTGTCATTGACACGCTTGAAATGGTCGAAGTCCACCATGATGACTGATAATGGCCGCTCACGCCCCATAGCGCGCGACAGAAGCACCGGCATGTGGGTATCCAGGTAACGGCGGTTATGCAGCCCAGTGAGGCTGTCCGTGACTGCCATGGTGATTGTGCGATTCAAGCTCTGCCGCAAAAGATCATTATAACATTTACGTTTGATCTGCGTCCGCAGCCGCGCATAAAGCTCAAGCTTCTCCAGCGGGCGCATCACATAATCATTCACCCCCAGTTCAAGCGCACGCACCACCAGAGAGCCTTCTTCTTCATTCACAATAAGAATGATGGGAACAAGCCGCGTGCGTTCAATGGTGCGCATCTGAGAGCAGAGCCGCAAAGGATCGTAATAGATGAAGTCTGCCGAAATGACGATGCTGTCATAGTCGTTCTCGATCGCCTTGATGAGAGCGTCATTGGCATCATACGCAACATCAACAAAATAATCTTCGCCCAGAATCAGGCGCAGCCGAGCGGCTGCCAGCTCGTTCTCATCGACCACGAGAATGCGCGCTGCGTCCTCACCGGCCCCAAAGCGACCGGAAAGTTTCGCCGCAAGCAGAGCTTCCACTTCCGTATCCGCCACAGTGCCGGTGCGCTGAAACAGCTCGTCAGACACCATTTTAAGCCGGGCAAGGCTTTTCACACGTGAAAGAAGTTGGGAATCCTTGACCGGCTTGGACATGAAATCGTCCGCTCCCGCCTCAAGCCCCCTGATCTTGTCTTCCGCACTGCTGAGCGCGGTCAGGATGATAACAGGAATATTGGTCGTTCGCGGATCATCCTTCAAACGACGACAAACCTCAAACCCCTCAACACCCGGAATCAAAACATCGAGAATGATCACATCAATCTGTCCACCAAGACAGATTTCAATCGCCTCAGCACCATTATTGGCTGTAATAACTTCGTAATACTCGCTCAGCAGCAGCGCTTCGAGCAGCTTTACGTGTGTTTCCTCAGCGTCAACGACGAGAATTCTTGCTGTCATAATACACTGCCCCCAATTCCCGCCCCCTCTGTGCTCTTATAATAAAGACCGCTCTAAGCGTCTCCCAAATATGATTTTATGGTTTCGATAAAACGCGGAACCGAAATAGGTTTTGATATATAAGCCTCGCAGCCGCCCTGCCGGATGCGCTCCTCATCTCCCTTCATCGCAAATGCCGTGACCGCAATCACCGGAATATGCTTGAGTTCGTCATCATCCTTAAGCCACTTGGTGACTTCCAGACCGGAGACTTCAGGAAGCTGAATATCCATCAAAATGAGATCGGGCCTATGCTCGCGGGCAAGATCAAGCGCTTCAAGACCATTCCGGGTCCTGATGGTTTCATATCCGCTGGCTTCGATAAGATCGCGAAACAACTTCATATTGAGTTCGTTGTCCTCGACGATCATCACAGTTTTAGTCATCGAATATTCCCTGGCCTAATTCTTATCCGTCGCAAGACAGGTTGATCTGCCCATTACACCCCTATGGAATTCCTGAGTTTAAGCGCATTTCATTGACGAAAGGCAAATATTCCTTCCATCTTGCATTGAAGCACTGACGCGTGGGGGATAAAAGCAAGCATATTCGAAGAATGGAGACAGCCCATGAAGACGCTCATGAGCAAGACGGATGCGGAAAACGTTGCAGTTGAAGCGCTGGTATGGCTCGCACAAGACAAGGAGCTGATGTCCCGTTTTCTCGCTTTGACCGGTATAGAGGCTTCTTCAATCCGCTCCGCGGCCCAGGAGCCCGGCTTTTTGGCTGGCGTTCTGCAATTTTATCTTGGGCACGAACCCACACTGATGCGTTTTTGCCAGGAAACCGGGCGTGACCCGGTGACAATTGAAAAAGCAGCGGTGCTTCTGCCGGGGGGACTAAACCAACATTTCTAATAAAAAGCCCCGCAAAAACAGGGCCTTATCAGTTCTATCACTTAGAGCGCGTTTCGATCTGATTGAATCAGATCAACGCTCCGATCCCTTATTTTAACGCGCATCTTTGTCCGAAAACTGTTTCACAGTTTCCGGGATGCGCTCTAAAAGAAAATCAGGCGCTTGCAGCTTCGGTGTGCGACACGCTGAGAACACTCAGCTCATGCGTCTTTCCGTCACGTGCAACCCAAGACATGGACTGTCCCGGCGTAAGACCAATCAATGCTGTACCAATTGGTGTCAGGATAGAGATTCGACCCTGCGCAATATCGGCCTCGCCCGGATAAACCAGCGTGACTTTACGCTCATGTCCATCATTGGAGCGGAACTCGACCGTCGAACCCATGTGAACGACATCTGCCGGCAGTTTCTTGAACGGAACCACCTTGGCGCGGTCCAGTTCCTGCAGTAACTCCTCGGCAACCTCCTCCAGTTTTTCGGAGACGTTGCCGGCCAGAATTGTCAGCCGTTCGTGATCAAGATCACTGACGACGATCTTTGGCTTTTTGCGATTCTTTGCATTCATGACGATAGCTCACTGCTGCCTAATGATGATTGTCCTCCGTAACTCGACTGGCCCGGAGCAACTGTTTGAATTTTTAAAGAAAGCGCTTTTAGTAATTCCGCTTGAAGGTGAGCGGCAAACCGTCCCCCAGAATCCTCTGCGCTAAGCAGGACTCGAGGGTTGCTATCCCGTGATCGGCTGAACCCGATGGAGTATGGAAGCAAAACGATTGTTCATACTGCTAAACTTGGTGATATCTTTGCCAATGTCAAGTGCAGAGCGAACAGGATAGCAGAGTGACGATAGCATTATCGTACATTGGTGCTATAAACGATGTTCCTTTTATGTTCATCAAACCGCACACAGCCATGACCGAGCCATTTGCCGTTAACAGTCCAGAGTTCGGCTTCTGCCGCGATTGTCTATCGCTGCAAAAGGCTGAGTCTGCGCGGCGTTGCCGTAGTTGTGGCAGCCCGCGTCTGGTGCGGCATACCGAACTTTACAAACTCTCACTCGCCCACGTGGATTGCGATGCGTTTTATGCTTCGGTTGAAAAGCGCGACAATCCCGACCTTCGCGATAAGCCGCTCATTATCGGTGGCGGCAAGCGCGGTGTTGTTTCCACGGCCTGCTACATAGCCCGCATTCATGGCGTGCGCTCTGCCATGCCGATGTATAAAGCTCTGGAAGCCTGTCCACAGGCTGTCGTCGTCACACCGAATATGGAAAAATATGCACGTGTCGGACGTGAAGTTCGCCAGCTGATGCATGATCTCACGCCGCTCGTCGAACCCATATCCATTGATGAAGCATTCCTTGATCTTGGTGGCACAGAAAGACTGCACCGTGCGCCTGCGGCGATCATACTGGCGCGCTTTGCCAAGCGAGTCGAAGACGAGATCGGCATCACGATCTCTGTGGGGCTGTCCTATTGCAAATATCTGGCCAAAGTCGCATCAGATCTTGAAAAGCCCCGTGGGTTTTCTGTCATAGGCGAGGCAGAGGCACTTGAATTTCTGCGCGACAAGCCAACAAGCATGATCTGGGGGGTTGGAAAATCCTTCAATGCGAAGCTTGAGAGCGACGGTATTCGCACCATAGGCCAGCTTCAAACCATGGATGAGGGAACACTTATGAAAGCCTATGGCACAATGGGCCAGCGGCTTTTCAGACTGTCGCGTGGACAGGATAGCCGCAAAGTTGAACCTGAACATGATATGAAAAGCGTTTCGGCTGAAACAACGTTCAACAAAGACCTTTCTGAAGCGACCGACCTCGTGCCTGTGCTACGAGCGCTGTCGGAAAAAGTATCTCGACGCCTGAAATCCGGCAATATTGCGGGGCGCACGATCGTGCTTAAACTCAAAACTCAGGACTTCAAACTGCGCACGCGAAATCGACAGCTGGCGGACCCGACAAAGCTTGCCGACCGTATTTTCCGCACAGGTCTGCAGCTTCTCGAAAAAGAACTGGATGGGACCAAATTCAGATTGCTCGGCATTGGCGTTGGTGAGCTCTCCACGGATGATCGTGCCGATCCGCCAGACCTTGTCGATACGCAGGCTACAAAGCGTGCTGTCGCGGAAGGCGCTATTGACCGTCTGCGCAACAAGTTTGGAAATAATGCGGTGGAAACAGGCTACACGTTTTCCAAAGGCAGCCTTGCACGTCCACAGACTCCGCCGGATCGCGATCCAGAAGATTAGCCCCTTTTCACAATATCTTTAGGAAAGTGCTGGAGAAAAGTCTCTCACGCGCCGGTAACGGCTTGACGAAGCGCATCTCTATCAATATTGGAACGTCTCAAGAGAGCATTTGCTGATTTGACATGCCTCTTACGGATGGCCTCATGGCGGAGTGGTTACGCAGAGGACTGCAAATCCTTGCACCCCGGTTCGATTCCGGGTGAGGCCTCCAAAATATTTCCTAACAAAAACAATGCATTAAGATACATTACAGGCTAGCAACAGCCTGATTTCATGTTGCACTGTGTCGCAAATAGATTCTCTGCAATTACAAATAGTTACAAAAACCACCGGCAAATACACGCAACATGAAACGCAACATGCTTGACTCTTTCAGCCACATGAACAAAATAAGAACATTATAAATTATGGACACGCCGGGCGGCGAGTGTGTCTGCTTTTAACGGAGCAGAGCAATGAATGCAGTTGTGCAAGAAAATGGATATGACGACGAAATTGAGTTGGTGCTCGCCTATCACAAAGGCGATGTACGGGCTGCAATCGAATCGCTCTTGAAAAACCGTGACTTTCTCGTCAAAGAAATCGAGTATGCCAGTCTCGCAATGTCGATGGGCTTTGCTCGTGGATGGAAGCTTTGGTTATAAAACCAAGTATGGGCAGCTTTGGTTCTGCCGAGCGCATAAACAGCAAGGAGAGGATGCGTTAGCTGGACGGCGATAAAACATCGCCTTATTCTTTATGAGGCAGGAGGATGCTCATATGCAATTTCTACAACCTCACAACAAATCATGAGGCCATGCGTCGTCTGTTTTCCAAAGTTCGACGATGCGACGAACCGCATTGATCCTCAGTTAGATGTCAATCCACCTGCTTTTGCCACGTAGACGGATCGCGCGCATCAAGGCCTATTGCTTTGGTGAAGTCGTCGCCCATGCCTGCGTCAGGCATAGCCGGATTGATCCCGCCATAATAAAGCTGGAAAGGCCCAAAGGACGAGCCGTCGTCGCCGCCATGATCTCGCTTGGATGGATCAAAGACATTCATCCCCTCATGGCCTGCAACACGCGCCGCAATGTCGGGGCTGATACCGCGCTGCATGGCAGCTTGGCAGATATATTTTTCAATCGGGTTCATGCTTTCTCCAATAAAAAAGCCTCCCAAATTGGACGGCATCAAATTACGCCAATGGCGCATACGTCAATCTAATAATGCGCCATTGGCGTACAAATAACCAATATGAAAATAGTTCGCACCAATCGCTACTCTAAAGACTTGCGTAGGCTTCGCCTGTCAGAGCGTCATCAAGACGCCTTGGAGCAAAGAATCGCGAATGATCCACAGATCGGAGCGGTTATTCCGAGCCTTGAGGGTGTTCGCAAGGTTCGGTTTGCAATGTAGGGCCGTGGTAAACGCGGCGGTGGTCGGGCGATCTATTATTTGATGCTATCGGATGATGTTGTGGTTATGCTGTTTGCTTATGCTAAAAATGAGCAAGAAGACCTTTCGCAAGATCAAAAGAAGGCAATCCTTTCCATCCTTAAGGAGTTGAACAATGGCTGATAAAAACACCGAGTTTGGCGATGGCATCCTTGAAGGCCTCAAAGAAGCATTGGCTTGGAAACGTGGCGAGGTCGCGCTTGAGGTTCGGAATATCGATCCCATGCCCGCCTCGCGTATCAAAGAAATTCGCAAGCGCTACGCCAAATCAACTAAAGAGTTTGAGCAACGGTTTGGCATCCCTGCCGCCACAATGAACAATTGGGAGCAAGGCCGTCGCAAGCCAGACCCAACGGCACGCTTACTGCTCAAGGTGATTAGCGATGCGCCTGAAATCGTGGAAAAGGCTGCTCATGCAGCCTTTTCCACTCCCAACTACTAGCGCTACCTATTGGCTCATAAAAAGCGGCCCGTAGGCCGCCCTTTTTATGCTGCTGCTTTTCTAACACGATAAGGCAGTTTGACCTTACGCTGGTTGAAACTCGTCCGGGGACGCGCCGGATTAGAATCTGGATTGTCAGTGCTCAAATACAAGGCCTTTTCTTTTGGTTGCCACACAGAGGAGAGAATTATGGTCCAATTTCTTCATGGCAGCGCCAAGACCACGTAAGTCATCAAAGCTTTGCGACAGCGATCAAAAATTCCGGTCACAGTCGCATGATCGATGCAGACGTGGCATTTTGCATAAACAAATCGCTCCCGGCTTGGCACCGGGAGCGATAATTTGATTGCGACTATGGGTTTTCTACCACTTCACCTTGAAGCCGACATTGCCTTTGAGGGCGTAGCTGTCGGAG
>NZ_JBDJNE010000010.1:0-112856 GCF_039674265.1 Brucella sp. TWI559 | reverse complement strand
CGATCTATGAATCCTATGGCTCGACGCTGCAGGCTCTGAACAAGCTGCCGACACTGCAACAGCGTGTGGGTGAGCGTTATCTGGGCAGCTCCAATCAGGTCAATTCCGGTGCCAATGTGGGTGAAACCGACAGCAAGGCGATCTGGGGCCGCATTGAAGGCGCGCATAACCGTCATGAAAGTGCCTCCACGGCAGGTGATCTGCATCAGGATATCAACTCTTTCATCATGCAGGCCGGTGTGGATGGTCAGTTCTATGAGGATGAGAATGGCACACTGTTTGCTGGCATTACCGGGCAATACGGCAATGCGCGCTCGAATATCCACAACCGGACCGGTGACGGTTCGGGCAGCATCAGCACGCAAGGATGGGGGCTTGGTGCCACGACCACATGGTATGGCACATCCGGCTTCTATCTTGACGCACAGGCACAGGCCAACTGGTATGACAGCGATCTTCATGTCGATGCAGTCAACAAGGCTCTCAGCAACGGCAATAAGGGCTTCGGTTACGCTCTGAGCCTTGAAGCGGGTCAGCGTTTTGCCATCAACCAGAACTGGTCGCTGACACCGCAGGCGCAGCTCATGTGGTCATCGGTGGATTTTGACACCTTTACCGATAGCTATGGCGCGCGCATCTCCAATAGAGACGGTGATAGCCTGACAGCCCGGCTTGGTCTTGCTGCCAACTATGCCAATAGCTGGAAGGGCCATGATGGGCGGATGATCAATACATCACTCTATGGCATTGCCAATCTTTATCAGGAGCTCATGGGTGACGCCCGTATGAATTATGCGGGAACCCATATGGCCACTGACAGCGATGATACATGGGGTGGGATTGGCGCAGGTGGCACCTATGCCTGGGCCGACAATAAATATGCCCTCTATGGCGAAGGTTCCATCAACACGTCACTCAACCATTTCTCCGACAGCTACGCCCTCAAAGGCAATGTCGGCTTTAAGGTGAAGTGGTAGAAAACCCATAGTCGCAATCAAATTATCGCTCCCGGTGCAAAGCCGGGAGCGATTTGTTTTATGCCGTCGATCTGATCCAAATGTGCTCTAATAGACTACTGCAAAATCCCTCGCGATCATGCTGAGATTGTGATTCACTCTTGGCATTTATTTAGGAGTAGCAGGTAGCTGCGCTGCGGGCAGCCTTCAATCCGAGCCGAGATGTAGCTTCGCGTAACGCTGTTTCAGGCCTTTTTCTCGATCTGCTCGGAACGGATGCTGATGGAGCAGATAAACAACAATCTGCTGTTTCGCCGGTTCGTTGGGCTTTCGATGGATTCCGCTGTCTGACATCAGGCAGCTTCATGCACAGTCGTGCCCGTTTGCGCGAAGCGGACACTGCCCGCGATTTCCTGTCCGCGTTGATGGCGCTGGCCCAAGGTTAGGCGTAACGACGAGCGGAACAAGCCCATCGAAGGACAGTGGCTGTCTCATGTGTTGTGCGAACTTTGCAAAAAGTGGAATGAGATTTCATTTTTTGCTAGACCAATCAAAACCGGTCGTTTATTCAATTATGAAATTTCATTCAATTTTCTGGGAGGGAAGATGAATTTGGAACTCGACGGGGCATCACGCCTGCATTTCGTGATCGGCGATCCGATCGCACGGGTTAAATCCCCAGCCGGGGTCAGCGAGATGTTGCAAGCGCGCGGACTAAACGCCCTTTGCATTCCCGGCCATGTTGCGCCACAGGATCTTGTGCTGTTCTGGAAGGGGCTGCGGCTGTTGCAGAATCTTGATGGCGTGATCATCACCGTGCCGCACAAGATTGCTGCGACGGCGATGGTTGATCGGCTGTCGGAGCGCGCGGCATTTCTCGGTGCGGTCAACACGATCCGCCGCACGCCAAGCGGTTGGGAGGGCGACATGTTCGACGGAGTGGCCCATGTTGCCGCCCTGCGCAAGGCAGGCTGTGTTCTGGAAGGCAAGAGGGCCATTCTTGCAGGCGCGGGGGGCGCTGGCAGCGCCATTGCTCATGCGCTTGTGTTGGCGGGCGTCAGCGAGCTGGCCATTCATGACATGGACGACACGCGGCGTAACAGCCTGATCGCGCGTTTGGCTTCGCTTGGCAAGGCAAAGGTTTTTGCAGGAAGTGGGGACCCCACCGGCTTTGATGTCATCGTAAATGCAACGCCCGCCGGTATGAAGGATAGCGATCCGCTCCCGTTTGACGGCGACCGTCTACGTGCGAATATGTTCATCGGTGACGTCATTACCCAACCTATGGTTTCGCCGTTCGTTGCGCGTGCGCGCGCCCTTGGCTGCCGTGCCATCACGGGCTACGACATGTTCGTGGAAGTGCGCGACTTGATGGTTGATTATATGTGCGCGAAGTGAGGCGGGTTATGACAAGACATTTTGCACTCGCTTTCCTTACCGTTGCCGATCTCACACCAGCACGGGCCATTCGTGTGGCGGCCGAAACGGGCTATTCCAGTGTCGGTCTGCGGTTGCTGCCAGCTGCGGCTACCGGCGAGGCGCCCTATCCAATTCTCACGGACAAGGCTGTTCTCGATGAAGCCCGCGCCGCCCTCGCTGAAACGGGCCTTCGGGTTGGCGATGTCGAGATCGTGCGGCTGAAGCCCGAAACGAGAGCCGCGGATTTCACGCGTTTTCTGGAATGCGCGGCGGCACTTGGCGCAGCCAATATTCTGGTTGCCGGCGACGATACCGATCATGCACGTCTGACAGAGACTTTCGCAGCATTTGCCGAACACGCAGCCAGCTATGGTCTCACCGCCGATCTGGAATTCATGCCCTGGACGGGCGTGCGCAATGCTGCTGAAGCCATCGCTATTGTGGAGGCGGCAGGACAGCCGAACGGCGGGGTGCTGGCCGACGCGCTGCATTGGGATCGGACTGGCGGCAAGAGTGAGGAACTCACCCGTATTCCGCGCAATCGCATTCATTACTTCCAGCTTTGTGATGCACCACGCGACTATGATGCCAGCGATGCGGGGCTGATTGCGATCGCTCGGGGCGGGCGGTTGTTTCCGGGTCAGGGAGGGATCGATCTTAAGACCTTTATTGCGGCTTTGCCTGATGATGTTCCTGTCAGCATTGAGATTGCCTCGACCGAGCTTATGAAGCGCCTTGCGCCGAAGCAAAGAGCTGAACAAGCTCTCGCATCGGCACGTGCGTTGTTATCCGAATTTGATGGAATGTAATTATTAAATTGAATGATATTCCATTTTATGTATAAATAAATCAACAAAGACGGAACTGCGCTCGTGACAAGAGCGGGCGCCTTTTCCACAAAATCAAAGCGGTAGTACCGACGCCCGTTGGGCGCGGCCGACTTTCTGCGCCCTGGAGGAGGCAAGAATGATAGTGGCGATGGCTGACACACCCAGCGCGGCGATGGGGCGGGTGGACTGCGATGTGCTGGTTATCGGTTCAGGCGCAGGTGGTCTGGCCACCGCTGTGGCCGCCGCTCATTTTGGCCTTGATGTGATTGTGGCGGAAAAGGCCGATGTGTTCGGCGGCACCAGCGCCTTTTCCGGTGGCTGGCTTTGGGTGCCGAATGCCCCGCATGCAGTTTCCGCAGGCAAGGGGGAAGATCCGGAGCGGCCGAAAACCTATCTCCGCGCTATCCTCGGCAATCGCTACAATGAGGACATGATCGGGGCCTATCTTGAGGCCGCACCGCGGATGCTGACATTTTTTGAGAACAATACAGCGGTCCATTTCAACCCCGGTGTCAACGTGCCGGATTTCCACGGAAATGTTCCCGCAGCGGCAACAGGTTGGCGCTCGGTCGTTGCGGCACCCTACGACGGACGCAGGCTGGGCGCGCTGATTTCGAGATTGCGTTCGCCTATCCCCGAGACGACATTTATGGGCATGGGCATCGCCTCTGGCGTCGACATGCGGATGTTTCTGACAGCGCTTCGCTCGCCCCGTGCCTTTGCCTATGTGACGCATCGGGTGCTGCGCCATCTGCGCGATCTCGCCGTCCACCGCCGCGCCATGCAATTGGTCAACGGCAATGCGCTGGTCGCGCGGCTTCTGCATTCGGCTGCCGACCGTGGGGTCCGGCTCTGGGCGGAGCTTTCGGCCCACGAACTCTGCCGCACCGGCGACCGCGTGAGCGGTGCCATTCTCGCTGGGCCGCATGGAGACGTCATCGTTTCGGCTCGCCGTGGCGTGGTGCTGGCGACTGGCGGTTTTCCGCACGATCCGGGCCGGTTGCATGATCTGCTCCCGCATGTGCAGGCTGGAACGCCGCATCATTCTGCTGCGCCGGAGAGCAACAGTGGCGACGGTCTGCGTCTTGCTGAAAGTGTGGGCGGTCATATCAACACGGGCATGAGCCATGCGGCGGCTTATGCGCCGGTTTCGCTGGTGCCGCGCGCAGGCGTGAAGGCCCCGGGACATTTTCCGCATTTGGTAGAGCGCGGTAAGCCCGGAATCATTGCCGTGAACGCCGCCGGAAAGCGCTTTGTTGATGAGGGCGGTCCCTATCATGACTATGTTCGCGAGATGATCGCCGCCACGCCGCCGGGCATGCCTGCGGTTTCGTGGCTGATCTGCGACAGACGCTTTCTGCGCCGTTACGGGCTGGGTGCGGTCAAGCCCGCGCCGGTTCCCTTCGGTGCCTTTATCCGCAACGGCTACCTGATCGAAGCCCCGTCGATTGCCGCGCTTGCGGCACGATGCGGCATCGATGCCACGGGGCTGGTAGAAACCGTTTCGGCTTTCAACCTGCACGCCGCGCGCGGCGAAGATCCAGACTTTCACCGTGGCACGACGCCCTACCAGCGGGTGCAGGGCGATCCGGACCATCGGCCCAACCCCTGTCTCGCCCCGATAGAAAACGGGCCGTTTTATGCGGTGAAAGTGGTGCCCGGCAGTCTTGGCACCTTTGCCGGCATAGAAACCGACAGCCGGGGCCGCGTGCTGGATGGCGCCGGCGTTCCCGTGCCCGGTCTTTTTGCTGCTGGCAACGACATGAACAGCATCATGGGGGGGCATTATCCGAGCGGTGGCATCACGCTTGGGCCAGCCATGACCTTCGGCTTTCTGGCCGCCGAGACTTTGGCGGAAGGAGAGGCCGTTTTGCACAGACACAGTGTTGGAGGAGAGCAAAATGCCGTCTGAACGCGGGTCGGAAGACCGGTCGCAGGCTTTCGAGGAAGTGGACCTTCTGGTCTGTGGCGCGGGCGCGGGCGGTATGACCGCAGCGCTCGTTGCGGCGCTGGAAGGGCTTCATGTGGTTCTCGCCGAAAAGACAGACGCGGTGGGCGGTACGACCGCCACATCCGGCGGCACGACCTGGGTGCCGGGAACACATCTGTCCGTTCAGGCCGGTGTGCCGGACCGGGTGGAGGAGGCTCGCGCCTTTCTTGAGGCAATCGTTGCCAACCGAGGCGGAAATGCCTTGCGCGAAGCCTTCCTCACATCGGGCCCTGATGCCATTGCCGAATTGGACAGCCGAACGGATGTGAAGTTCGTCGCAGCGATAGCACATCCGGATTATCTCGATGGGCCGGGTGCTGCTTATGGTGGCCGCGCGCTTGCGCCCGTCGCGTTTGACGGGCGCCGGCTCGACAAAGCTGACTTTGACCGGGTGCGCCCGCCGCGCCGCGAGTTTCTGGGGCTTGGCGGTATGATGGTCGGGCGCAATGAGCTAGGCGCTTTGCTGGCCCCTTTTGGATCGGTGGCAAATTTCCGCGGTGCGACCGGTATTGTCGGTCGCTATCTGCTGGACCGTTTGCGCTATCGGCGCGGCACCCGGTTGCTGATGGGCAATGCTTTGGTGGCGCGTTTGTTGTTCAGTCTGCGCAAGGCTGGCGTTCCCATGCTTTTTGATACGGGACTGCGCGACCTGATCGTGGAAGAGGGGCGGGTGGTCGGCGCGGTGCTTAACGGACCCGGCGGTCTGCGCCATATCCGCGCCCGCAAGGGTGTGGTGCTGGCTACCGGTGGCCTTTGCTGGAACCGCAAACTGCGCGAGCGCCTGTTTCCCGCAGGCACCCGCGATTATGCGCTCGGTCCTGCGACCAATACTGGCGACGGCGCCGATGCTGCGATGGCAATCGGCGCGCGGTTCGAGGATGGCGGAGACAGTCCGGCACTGTGGATGCCCTGCTCGTCCTACCGGCGGGCCGACGGCACGCTGGCCGTCTGGCCGCATATCATTCTTGACCGCGCCAAGCCCGGTCTTCTCGCTGTCGATGCGCATGGCAAGCGGTTCGTCAACGAGGCCAACTCCTATCATGATTTTGCGATGGGGCAGATCGCCAACGGCGCCATTCCGGCGCATCTTGTCTGCGACGCCGCCTTCATGCGCCGCTATGGCATCGGCATGGTCCTGCCCGGTGCATCCAACTTGAAATCCATGATCGCGGCAGGCTACGTCATCCAGGCTCGAACGCTTGCGGATCTTGCAGCACGCATCGGGTGCGATCCGGCTGGCCTCGCGGAAACGGTCGCGTCCTACAACCGTGCGGCGGCAACCGGCGTCGATGAGGCGTTCGGACGCGGGTCGAGCGTCGTCAACCGATTCAATGGCGATGCGCAGGCCGGACCAAATCCGTGTCTTGGTCCCATCGGGCAGGGTCCGTTCTATGCCATGGCCGTGCGTCCCGCCGACCTCGCCTCCAGCGCCGGGCTGTCAGGTGATGTCTATGGCCGTGTTCTTGATGAGGCTGGGACGGCCATTCCCGGACTTTACGCCTGTGGCAACGATCTCGCCTCGATTTTTCGCGGCACCTATCCCGGCCCCGGCACAACGCTTGGCCCGGCCATCGTCTTTGGCTGGCGTGTGGCCAAGCACGCCGCTGGCAAGCTTACCGACACGGCGACCGATGTCGCTGACACGATGACGCACGAAAGGAATGATCATGCAACGATATGAAATCGCAACGCTTTCCACCAGCATGGGCGCGGCAGCCAAGGTGTCGCCGGCTATTGAGGCCTTTGCCAGCGAAGGCAAGGGACGCCTGCTCGGCATTTTCAACGCAGATATCGGCGCGCTGAACCGCGTGTTCGTTTTTCGCGGCTTCGACACTGTTGTCGATTTCGATGCCGAGCGGGAGCGCACGTTGCGGGCAGCAAACCCTTTTGGTGCTGCGGAGTGGTTGACCGGGCTTGAGCTTGAGGGCTACGCACCGTTTCCGTTTCTGCCGCCGGTGCAGATCGGAAGCTTCGGCCCAGCCTATGAGTTCCGCACCTATGTTTTGAAAACCGGCGGGCTTGAGCCGACAATCCGGGCATGGGAGGCGGCAGCTCCCGCACGTACCGCGCTTTCGAAGCTTACGGTTTGCATGTACGGCATCGACGGTAAGCCGCGCATGACGCATATCTGGCCATTTGCTTCGGTTAACGACCGCGGTCAAATCCGCGCGGATTCTGTTGCGCAGGGCGTATGGCCGCCGAAGGGTGGGCCGGATTGGCTGACGACTGACATGCGCTCGACGATTGCCTTTCCGATGGCGAATTCGCCGTTGAAGTAATGCACCTGCCCATACAAAGCAAAGGCCCCGCTTCGTTATGAAGCGGGGCCTTTGTGTTTCTTGATATGGGCCTGCGTTCAGCCGAATTTATGAAGACCGGGAAAATAGCGGGAGCCATTGGCGGCCATGCCAATTTCTTTTGCGGCCTGCGCCAGCGCCGGGGCAAGTTCAGCCATGCGCTCGCTGGTCAGTCGCACGGCTGGGCCGGCAATCGAGAGACAACTGATGGCCTTGCCATCACTCATGATCGGCATCGCCATGGCCGCCATGCCGACGATATAGCTGTCGACGGAGACGGAGTATCCCCGTGCACGCGTGTTTGCCAGAATGGCCAGCAGATCGGTGATGGTGCGGGGTGCGCCGGGACCAGAGGGTTTGCCGTTATTGATCAACCCTTGTCGGGACACCCGTTCCAGTGCTTCTTCGTCACTCATGGAAGAGAGCCAAGCCTGCCCACCGGCACTGGAGGCTAGATGCACGACGACGCCCTGTTCCTGACCGGGGTCATAACGCAGGCCGCTGGTAGCGCCCTGAGCCACCGCGACCCAGATCAGGTTTTCACCATCGATGACGGAAAGACGAATCAGCTCGCCGCTTTCCTGTGCAAGACGGTCCAGAATGGGCTGCGCAATATCGCCGACCCCGGTGCGTCCGAGAAAACCGACACCGAGTGCCGCCAGTTTCATCGTCAGCGCATAATCGCCCTGATCTTGAATCTGACGGACATAACCTAGCCTAATCAATTCGTTAAGGGTCCTATGAACGCCGCTTGCCGGCTGGTTGACCCGCTGCGCAATGGCCGATACGGAGAGACCGCCGGGGTTTTCCGCCAGCATCTCGACGATGCTCAGGCATTTTTCAAGATTGCTCATGATCTTTCCAGTTTGGATTATCATTCCATTTTCGACGTGACACTGTTCATAGTCAAGGCGTTTATTGTTTTGTTTTAACGGGCTGGGGCACATGAGGCATGACGGTTCAGCATTGTGTCGTGTAAATAGTTTGTTGCGATCGCAACAAAACATTTGACGGACCGTAATCCCGTGAATAGAAATCAATGCAAGTTTGCAGCAGGAGGCTGCAGACGGAAGATCTATCGACACAAGAAATTGCATAGTTGCGGGGCCATCGCGTCCGGCGACCGCTTGTGGTCGTCCATTTTCTGGGAGGAAACAATGGTACATGGGGGATTGCCTGCATCGGGCGCAACAACAGGCGAAAGCGGTGGCTGGACCCCTTTGCGGATCACGGTCGTCTTCATTTGCTTCCTGCTCAATGCCATTGATGGAATGGACATCGTGATCATGTCCTATGTCGCGCCAGTGCTCAAGAGTGCCTGGCAACTCAGCCCGGAAGTGCTTGGCACTGTGTTTTCCGCGTCGCTGGCGGGCATGGCGATTGGCGGTCTGTTCATCGCGCCGCTGGCGGATCGGTTTGGCCGCCGTCCACTGATCATGAGCCTTCTCGCGGTGATCACAGTTGCCATGCTGGCGTCCAGTCAGGCCCGCAACGTCTATGAACTCATCGCGCTTCGCGCGATCATCGGCATGTCCGTCGGCGCATTTCTCGCAAGTGTGACGACAATGGCGGCCGATTTCGCGCCGAAGGGGCAGCAGGGCATGGTCGTGGCCATTGCCATTGCAGGCTATCCGCTGGGTGCTGTCATCACCGGCGTGACGATTGCGCACTTCTTGCCCGTCTGGGGCTGGCACGGCGCGCTCATGGCCGCCGGTATTGTTTCGCTGGTCGTGCTGCCGTTTGTCGTGATGATCTTGCCGGAATCAATCGATTACCTGAAACGGGTGCAGCCTGCCGGTGCGCTTGAAAGGCTGAACGTCATCCTGCGTCGTCTCGGCGATGCCCCGCTTGCCACGCTGCCGCCGCGCGTCGCAACGCAGAAGGCTTCCGTCCGCGCAATCTTTGCGGAAGGGCGTCTTGTGGCAACGTTTGCGCTATGGCTGGCGATCATCATGGGGTTCATGACCTTCTACTTCCTCGTCTCGTGGATTACCCAGCTGACTGTGCAGTCAGGCCTTCCCGTCGATAAGGCCATCTATGCGGGTGCCCTGTTCAATCTGGGCGGCTTTATCGGAACGCTGATCATCGGTGCTTGCGGCAGCCGTTTTGGCCTGCCACGTGTCACCTGTGTGGCGCTGGTCGCTGGTGCTGTCGTGGTTGCGGCCTTCGGCTATGTCACGGTTTCGCTCACCGTCACGCTCGCGCTCGCCTTCTGCGCCGGCTTCACCACCAATGGCGGCTTCAATGCCTTCTATGCGCTGGGTGCTGCGCTTTACCCCACCGAAATTCGCTCAACCGGGATCGGCTGGGCCATGGGTGTTGGCCGTCTTGGCGCCGTGATCGGACCGATGCTCGGCGGCATCCTGATCGGGCAGGGGCTGAGCCTTGCCGCCCTGCTCGCCGTCTTTGCCATTCCCCTCGTAATCGCAGGCAGCGCCGCTCTGATCGTTCGTCCGCACCAGCACGAACCGGTCCTGCAGCCCGCCGCAGCCGAATGAAAGGATACTCAAATGTCCCTTGCCAATAGCTATGACGTTGTCGTCATCGGTTCCGGTGCCGCCGGCCTGACCGCCGCGATCACCGCCAAGAAATCGGGTCTTTCCGTTGTTGTGCTGGAAAAAGCGCCGGTCTTCGGTGGCACGACCGCCTTCTCTGGCGGTGTGATCTGGATACCCGGCAATCCGCATTATGAGGCGGAAGGCATCAAGGAAGACCGGGCCGCCGTGCACACCTATATGCGTGGCGAGGCTGGCAACAAATACGACGCTGACTTCATTGATGCCTATCTGGATTTCGGTCCGGAAATGCTGCGCTTTATGGAAAAGGAAACCGAGGCGCGTTTCGTTCGCACGCTTTATCCGGATTATCACCCGGAGCAGGCGGGCGGCGTGCAGATCGGCCGGTCGGTTACAGCAGCAGCCTATGACGGTCGTCGTCTTGGCAAGGAGTTTCGCCGCCTGCGCCAGCCACTGAAGACCATTACCTTCATGGGCATGATGTTTAACTCCTCGAACAATGACCTGAAGCACTTCTTCAATTTTACCAAGTCGCCTGTTTCGGCCATGTATGTGGCCAAGCGTCTGGCCGTGCATATGTGGCATCTGCTGCGCCATGGGCGTGGCGTGCAGCTGACCTCCGGCAATGCGCTGGCTGCGGCCCTGTCGAAATCGGCGCTTGACCTTGGAATCGAGATCGTGACCGATGCGCCGGTGGGCGAACTGGTGAAGAAGGACGGCCGCGTTACCGGTGTTGTCGTCACCCTTGACGGCACACGCCGGGATGTTCAGGCAACGAAGGGCGTCATTCTGGCCGCTGGTGGATTTGCCCGTGACGGCAAGCGTATTTCCGCGCTTTACCCGCATCTGAAAGAAGGGGGCGAGCATTTCACGCCGGTTCCCGAAGGCAATACCGGCGATGGCATCGCGCTTGGTGAAAAGGCCGGCGGCCATATTTCCGAAGGGCTGCCGAATGCGGCGGCCTGGATGCCGGTTTCCAAAGTACCGTTCCCCGGTGGCGAGATCGCGTTTCCGCATCTTGTCGATCGCTACAAGCCGGGTTTCATCATGGTGACGGCATCGGGGCGGCGCTTCGTCAATGAGAGCCTTTCTTATCACGATGTTGGCGCGGCCATGATTGAGGCGTGTCGGGGCAAGGGCAAGACCGAAGCCTGGCTGATTGCCGATCACCGGACGATCCGTAAATATGGCATCGGCTATGTGAAGCCCTATCCGATGCCGCTTGGCCCACATCTTCGCTCCGGCTATCTGAAGAGCGGCAAGACGCTTGAGGAACTCGCGGGGCGGATTGGCGTCGATGCGCGTGCGTTCGCCGATGAGGTGAAGCACTATAACGACGGCGCCCGCAACGGGGAAGACCGCCAGTTTGGTCGCGGCACCTCCGGTTTCAACCGCTATCTCGGTGATGCCAACAACAAGCCGAACCCGAATGTCGCCCCCGTCGAGCAGGGCCCGTTCTATGCGCTGCGCATCGTGATGGGTGACCTTGGCACATTCCCGGGACTGGTAACCGACACGCAATCGCGGGTGCTGGACGAGCAGAGCCAGCCGATTGCGGGCTTGTGGGCTGCCGGCAATGACGCGGCCTCGATTATGGGCGGCGCTTATCCGGGGGCAGGCATCACCATCGGCCCGGCAATGACATTCGGCTATGTCGCGGCGCTTTCGATTGCCGGTAAGATCCATGAACGCGGGCGCACGCTCGCGGCAGAATAAGGAAGCCAGAATGTTTACTGCCCCCGCCGACCGTCCGCTCGTCAATCTGCGTTACTATACGATTGCGCCACGCAAGATGGGCGAGTTTCTCGAGGTCTTCGACCGGCTTGCCATGCCGGTTTTAATCGAAACACTGGGCGCGCCGATCGGCTTCTACACCAGTGCCGTCGGGTCGCTCAATCAGGTGGTTCATCTGTGGGCCTATCGTGACATGAGCGATATGGAGGCCCGATGGGCTGCCCGTGACAGCCATCCCGACTTTCCTGCCTACCTGAAGGCGTCTGCGCACCTCGTGGTGGCTCAGGAAGACTGTCTGCTCAAGGCGGCTTCGCTCGCGTCGCTGTCCTGAGCGGCCCGGCTCTGCGCGTCTTCTTCGACATTCGGCAGGTTGGCGATTAACCGGTGGAAATAGCCGAGGAGGGTTTCGAACTCCTCCGCCGTGAAGCCCTGCAGCACGGCAGCTTCACGGGCGCGGGCAATGGGAAGCACTTTTTGATGGAGCGCCCATCCCGCGTTGGTCAGGGCCATTTCACGCTTGCGCCGTGCGCCGTCGCGGGCGCTGACCAGTCCCTTTTCCTGCATGGCGGAAAGGGCGCGGCTGACGGAACTCTTGTCCAGCCCGATGGAATTTGCCATGGCAATGACGTTCGACCAGGGTTCGACGGCAAGATGGCAAAGAACCCGCCATTCCACGACACCGATGCCGAAACGGCGGTGATACTCCTGGGATGCGCCGGCGCCGAGGCGGCTGGAAAAGCTGGTGCTCAGTGCGCCAATGCAGCGCTGCAGATCGAAACTGTTTTCGTCCATAAACCCTCCTGAGGCGCAATCAACCCGCTTGGATGCATGTCTGCCGTCGACAGGTGGTTGCCGATGCAGCACGTTCCCTGCCACTTTGCCTTGGCATAATTGACGATGCTAGCCAATACCATCGAAAAATGCCGCAAGGCGGGTAGAGCGTGCCGCGTTTAATCGTACCCGATACGCTTGCTCTATGTGTTTGTTTTTAAGCACTCTCCCACGCAAATCGCTGCGCCCTTTTGCTGGGAATGTTTTAGCCGAGATAGCGCTTGCGGTATTGAGATGGGGTTTCACCCGTTGCCGCGCGAAAACGGCGCGAAAAATAGGGCGGGTCAGCAAAGCCGAGACGATAGCCGATTTCGGCAACGGAAAGCCGGGTGAAGGCCAGAAGTCGGCCAGCTTCGGCCATGCGTGCGGTCTCGATGTGGCGCGTCGCGCTATCGCCCGTCGCCATGCGACAGATTCGGCTGAGATGCCCCGGTGTGATCGACATGGCAGAGGCAAACTCCGCCGCGCCCCAGCCGGATGAAAGATGGTCTGCCAGCAGACGATCGAATTCCAGCATTCGCCGCTGTTGCAGCGGCTCCGTTGCTTCAGCACTGAGGGTTGCGATATCCGCTGTCACCGCCAGAGCCGCCTGCGCCAGCGCCATAAGGATCGCATCCCGGAATGGAGCTTTGCCGGCAAAGGTTACGGCAATTTCTTTCAGAATGCCGCGTAAACGTGCATCGGCTTGGGCTACAAACGGTCGCGCCAGACTGCGTTCCAGCGCTGCATTGTGCAGGCCCGCAAAAAGAGCGATCGGGAAGGACAGCACCAGTCCTTCGCTCCCGCGCGCAATGTCAAGTTCATGAACGGATTGCGCCGGAATGAACTGGAAATCGCCATCGCCAAGATGCACCGAGACGCCGTCGACACCAATTTGTGCTGCGCCATGCTCGACAAAAAAGATTTGCGTCATCTTTTGGTGGCGGTGTGGAGCGATCCGCCAGTCATGCAGACGCGCGCGGTCCCAGATCCGTTCGCAATGGGCAACATCGGGAAAGGATGACGTTTCGCCAAAGAGATTGAAGACAGGTATTTGCGATTGCAACGCCATGCACGAATAGTACCATTTTATACTCGCTCTGTCCATTCGCGAATGTCGTCATGCCCGGTACAAAAACGCCAGGGAGAACAATTCGGGAAATTGTTATGGATACTCAAGTTGTCATTATTGGTGGAGGACCCTCCGGTCTGCTGCTGTCGCAATTGCTCAACCGTGCGGGCATCGCGACGATTGTTCTGGAGCGCAGCACGCGCGATCATGTGTTATCGCGCATTCGTGCCGGCATTCTCGAATGGGGCTCGGTTGAACTTCTGCGGGAGGCGGGCGTTGGCACACGGATGGATGCGGAGGGTTTTCCGCATGACGGGACCTACATCACCGATCCGGACCTGATGGTTCACATCGATTTCAAGGCACTCACCGGCAAGCGCGTCATGGTCTACGGCCAGACGGAGGTTACGCAGGATTTGTATCAGGCGCAGGATGCGATGGGCACCACTGTCATTCACGGCGTTGAGGATGTGCGCATTCTCGATCTCGACGGGGCGCAGGCGAAGGTCGAGTATACGGTGAATGGCGAACGCAAAGCACTGACTTGTGCCTATGTAGCAGGATGCGACGGTTTTCACGGCGTCAGCCGTAACACGATTCCGGAGGAGAAGCGACGCGAATTCGAACGTGTCTACCCCTTCGGCTGGCTGGGAATCCTGTCGCAGACGCCTCCGGTGAATGATGAACTGATCTATGCGAATTCGCCACACGGCTTCGCTTTGGCTTCGATGCGGAATGCCAACCTCGTGCGCTATTATGTGCAGGTGCCATTGGCGGACAAGGTCGAGGACTGGTCAGATGATCGGTTCTGGGACGAGTTTCGCCGGCGTATTCCTTCAAGCGCTGCCGAGCGGCTGGTAACTGGGCCCTCAATTGAAAAGTCCATTGCGCCGCTGCGCAGTTTCGTTTCGGAACCGCTGCGCTGGGGCAGGCTTTTTCTGGTGGGTGACGCGGCGCATATCGTGCCGCCGACGGGCGCGAAGGGGCTCAACCTTGCGGTTTCAGATGTGTTCTACTTGCACCAGGCGCTCATTGATGCGCTGAAGCATGGCAGGGAAGGTGGAATTGATGCTTATTCGGAGCGCGCATTGCGGCGGATCTGGAAAGCCATGCGCTTCTCCTGGCAGATGACGACCATGCTGCACTGCTTTGAAGGGGAAGATAGTTTCGCCGGGCAGATGCGGCACGCAACGCTCGCCCATCTGGCAGAATCGGAAACCGCGCGCAAGGAATTGGCCGAGAATTATGTCGGACTGCCGTTTTGACGGCAGTTTGTCCTTAGCCCGCTTCCGGTCATAGATCAGTCTATGAAGTGGGTTTGACGCAGATTTCTGACATCTGATTTTCTTATGTCGGGGTCAATATTGCGTGTACAAAGAAGGGCGTGTCAGGCTTCTTTCAGCATGGCCTGCCTGCGATATGCACCCGGTGACAGGCCAACCCGCTGGGTGAAGAAGCGGTTGAAATAGGCCGGGTCTTCGAACCCCAGCAGATGCGCTACCTGCGAAACGCTACTTTCCGTATAGGCAAGGTAGCGTTTTGATTCGATGACGATCCGCTCATAAAGCATATCGGATGCTGTCTTGCCGGTGCGGGCTTTGCAAGCCGCGTTCAGGCGTGCCGGAGTGACAGCCAGATCGCCGGCATAGACGGCGAGCGAACGCTGGCTTTTGAAGTGGGTTTCAAGAAGGGCGCGGTAGCGCACCAGCAGAGCATAATCCCGATCCGGCGTCGCAATGCCCGGATCGTTATGAGTCACGAAAAGGCGCAAGACCACGACGAGAATGCGCATGTATTGCGCCATGATGGCTGTGCGTCGACCGGGGGCGGACCAGATGAATTCCCGGTGCAGCCAATCAAATGTATCAAAGACTGCCGGAATGTTGACGCCGGTGCCTTCCAACGGATAGACGGCGGGGCGCTCTGCCGCCCCTGACAAGCGCGGATCAGCACCGGACGCGGACTTGAGGCAGCCAAGTGCTGCGGTGACGGCGAAGCCGTCTGTGCCGGGGGAAAAGTCGATTTGATGCACGATGCCGGCCGGAATGACGAGAATACCCGGTGCCGGAATTGGCAGGATTCGGTCTTCCATGCGGATCGTCCCGCCGCCGGTCTTTACCAACAGAATTTGCATGTGATCAGGATGCGAATGCGGACGGATGCGCCAGTCATTCGGGCCGCTGCGGTCGCGAATAGGTTCCATATGCAGGAAATCGAGTTCGACGTCCGTGCTCTGATCGCCATAAAGATAGTAATGTGGAATATGGCTTGTCGCCTCAAGCGCCATCTGCTTCCTCCCGAATATATCCCAGTTGAATTGTGCAACAAATGCACCGGCACGTCCATTGGTCTGCTCTTGGTAGGCGCATAGGTTGCCTGTTGATAATTCGTGACTGGAGGCATGGAATGAAACACGGCTTTCCCGTGAAAATTGCCGTCGGCAAGACGCTCGCAGGCAACACCATTACATACACGATTCGTGATTTTCGGGGTGTCGGCCATGCGCCGACGGAAGAAAGCTGGGAGGTATCGCTATGAGTTGGCTTGGACTCAACGGTAAAACGGTGGTCGTGACCGGCGCGGGCGGTGGTATTGGGCAGGCGCTGGCGCGCGCTTTTGCCGGGCAGGGCACTCGCGTCGTGCTGCTTGACCGCGACACGCAACGCACAGCGCCGCTGGCAGAAAACCTCGGCGGGGGGGCGCTGGCGCTTGCCTGTGATCTTTCGCGGCCGGACGATGTGGCCGCCGCCGCGGCAAAGGTTGAGGCCGAAGGCGGTGCCGACATCTTGGTCAATAATGCAGGCATTCTGCGGCCCGGCCCGCTGGAAAGCGTTTCGGAAGCCGACTGGTCTGCCATGCTGGCGGTGAATCTGACCGGATATCTTGCAGCGGCACAGGCCTTCGGACGCGGCATGATTGCGCGCGGCGGCGGTGCGCTGGTGCATGTGGCCAGTATTGCAGGCACGCAGCCGCAACCCGCCAGCGGTGCTTATTCCGCCTCCAAGGCGGCGATCCTGATGCTCTCGCGGCAGCTGGCGTTTGAATGGGGTCCGAAGGGTATTCGTTCAAATTCGCTAAGCCCGGGTCTGGTGCGCACGCCGCTTTCCGAACCTTTCTACAAGGATGAGAAGGTCAAGGCAGCCCGCGAAGCCATGGTGCCGATGCGACGTATCGCAATGCCGGAAGATATGGCCGATGTGGCATTGTTTCTGGCCTCGCCGCGCGCTTCTTATGTGACAGGGCAGGACCTCGTGGTCGATGGTGGCCTTTCGCAGTCTCTGATGGGCATGGTGCCGAGGCCGGGCTATGCGTAAGCGCCGTCACGCGCTGGTTGCTGTCGGGTTTTGGGTGGCCATTGCCGATCTTGGTGACGCGGCTGCGGGCTGAGGATCGTATTCAAAACTGGAAAGGCCCGGCGCGAGGTTCGCACCGGGCCTTTCTGCTGCGCCCTCGGGAGGAGGCGTTCAGGCAGCGTCCTCGATATGGCCGCCGAGGAAAAGCTGGCCGACGCGCGGGTCCTTGAGAAGTTTGTCAGCCCTGTCGAACATGCGGGTCTGGCCAAGTTCCAGCACCAGGCCGTAATCTGACATGGCCAGAGCGGCCTTGGCATTCTGCTCGACCATGAGGATCGTGACGCCCTGGTCGCGCAAACGGATGAGGGTCTGGAACACTTCCTGCACCAGATTGGGCGACAGGCCGATGGACGGCTCATCGATCAGGATCATCTTAGGGTCGAGCAGCAGCGCGCGAGCGATTTCCAGCTGTTTCTGCTGCCCCCCCGAAAGCTCGATCGCCTTCTGGTCTTTGCGCTGGCGGAGCATGGGAAACTGGTCCATGACCTCCTCCATGCGCTGGCGAACCCGTGTCTGATCTCGCGAAGTAATACCGCCGAGTTCCAGATTATGCAGTACGGAAAGTTGCGGCACGACATTGCGGCCCTGCGGCACATAGGTCACGCCACGGGCAATCATTTCCGCCGGGCTCTTGCGGGTGACGTCTTCGCCATTAAGCAGGATCTGCCCGGAATTGATGTTGAGAAGGCCGAAGATGGCTTTGAACACCGTCGATTTTCCGGCGCCGTTCGGCCCGATCACCGTGGTGATTGAGGCCTTGGGAATGGTGAACGATGTGCCGTTGAGGATGGTGATGCGGCCATAGCCGCCATTGAGCTTTTTAAGTTCCAGCATGTCAGCCCCCCAGATAAGCGTCGATGACCATCTGGTTCGACCGGATTTCATCCGGCGTCCCCTCGGCAATGATCTCGCCCTGTGCCAGCACGATGATGCGCGTGCACAAAGACATGACGAATTCCATGTTGTGCTCAATGACGACGAAGGTCGTGCCATGATCGCGGTTATAGGTGATGAGCCGTTCCTTGAGATGACCGAGCATGGTGAGGTTAACCCCGCCCGCCGGCTCATCGAGCAGAACGATGCCGGGACCGGCCATGAACGCCATGGCTGCATCCACCAGCTTCTGCTGCCCGTAAGAAAGCGAGCCGGCGGCCGTGTCACGGTAAGGTGTGAGGCGGAAGAATTCGATGAGCTGGTCGGCCTTTTCGGTCAGGCCTGCATCGGGTTTGCCGAAAAGGCGCGAAAGCATCGAACCTTCATGCTCTTGCCCGGCCAGAATAACATTGTCGAGCACCGTCATATTCGGGAAAACCGAAAGCTGCTGGAAGGTGCGGCCGATGCCCATCAGCGAGAGGTCAGCCGGGCGCACGCCGTCTGTAGAGTGGCCGTTGACCTTGCAATGACCCTCCGTTGGCCGTAGTTGGCCGAGAATGCAGTTGAAGAGCGTCGATTTGCCGGAGCCGTTCGGCCCGATCAGGCCGAGGATTTCGCCGCGCTGGACGTCGAAACTGACGCCATTTACTGCACGGATACCGCCGAAATGCTTCGAGATGTTGTGAACCGAAAGAATCGGCGCTTCGGTGTTCTGGGTATGGATGTTCATAGTTGAACCCCCTGCTTCAGGTCGCGACGCGCCTCGTGCTTCGGCTTGAACTTGTCGATGAGCTTGCGCCCGAGGCCGATGAGGCCGGTGGGTGAATAGATCATGAGCAGAATGACGAGGGCGGAATAGATGATGAGGTAGTAGCCTTCGGTAAACCGCAGCACTTCCGGCAGGAGAATGACGACGGCAGCGCCGAGCATGGGTCCGAAGAAGAAGCCGGAGCCGCCGACGACGACCATCAGCAAAAGCTTGAGCGAGTGGATAAGTGCGAAGCTGGAGGGTTCGATAAACTGCACAAGCGGTGCTTGCAGCGCACCGGCGAGGCCGCCGAAGGCCGAGCCAATGGCGAAAGCGAGCAGGGTCTGGCGACGCACCTTCAGACCAAGGCTTTCGGCACGGATCGGGTTTTCACGCAACGCTTTGAAAGCACGCCCCCAGGGCGAGCGCAGGATCCACCACATGGCACCGGCAGCCACGAGGAAACAGACCAGCGAGAAGTAATAGAAGGCCATGTTGCTGTTGGTTTCGAAGCCGAAGAAAACCGGGCGTTCCATGCCGGAAAGGCCGAAGGAGCCGCCGGTGATTTCCTCTTCATTGCGCAGTACAAGAAAGAGCAGCGTGTTGAAGGCGAGCGTCACGAAAGCGAGAAAGTGGTGCTGCACGCGAAGGGCCGGATAGCCAAGCAGCAGGCCAACGACAAAACTTGCGGAAATGGCGATGATGACGGCGAAGCCCCAGTGGATGCCGGCCAGCGTCATAAGTGCGGTGATATAGGCGCCGATGCCCATGAAGCCTGCCTGCGCGAGACTGACTTGTCCGGCATAGCCGAGGGTCAGGTTCAGCCCCATGGCGGCGATGGAAAACAGCAGCCAGGAACAGAGGGTATAGATAATGTAATTGCCCTGGCCGATGGGGGCGGCAATCAGCGCCGCGATGCCGAGGGCGAGAAGGAGGGGTTTATAACGGGTCATACGGTTCTCCCTTCCGGGGTGCCGAGCAGGCCCTGCGGGCGCAGCAGAATGATGGCAATGAGAAGAATGAGCGGCATTGCGGAACGGTACTGGGCAGAGATGTAGACTGCCGAGAAATTGTCGATGATGCCGATCAGCAGGCCGCCGACGAGGGCGCCGCGGATCTGGTTGAAGCCGCCGACAATGGCCGCAATGAAGGCGACAAGGCCGAGTGTTTCACCGTTTGAGAACTTGGCGAGATAGATCGGTGAGATCAGGACAGAGGCAATGGTTGCTAGTGCGGCGTTAATCAGAAAGGTGTAAAGCACCATGCGCTTGACGTTGACGCCGAGAATTTCGGCAACCGCCGGGTTCTGGGCGCTCGCTTGCATGCAGCGCCCCGTGCGGGTGCGGCTGAGGAAAAGCTGAAGGCCGCCGATGGCGAGCATGGAGACGATGAGGTTGCCGATATCCTGAACGGAGACGCTGGCGCCAGCGATATGGTAGACGGTTTGCGGAAACACGGCCGGGAAGGGCTGGGCGGTCGCGCCGTAGAATTCCTTGACGCTTTCCTTCATCAGCAGGCCGAGCGCTATGGTTGCGATGACCAAGGGAAGCGTGCCGTGTGGTAGCATGGGTTCAACAATTAGTCGCTTGAAGGCAACGCCGAGAATGAGAAGCGAAAGTGCCAGCGCAAGCGCGACGGACGGCCAGAGTGACAGCCCGAGAATATTCATGCCGACAAGCACGAAGAAGGCCGGGAGCATGACGAATTCGCCCTGTGCAAAGTTGATCGTCTGTGACGCCTGCCAGAGCAACGTGAAGCCGACAGCGGCCAGCGCATAGATAGAACCGGCGGCAAGGCCGGAGACAAGGATTTGTAGAAGCTCGGCCATGATATGTCCTCACGGGCTGGTGGTCGGCTTTGCGAATGGGGTGATGAAGCCGACAACACGTTGTGCTGCCGGCGGATATGTTGATCGGCTGCGATCAGTTTGGCGGCAGGATGGCGTCGACGACCTGTTTGCCGTTCTCGACCTTCACAAAGAAGCTCTCGCGTGACATTTCGCCGGTGTCGTCCCAACTCACATCCATCAGAACGCCCGGATAGTCCGAGGCTTTGAGGGTCAGGCCGTGCAGTTTTTCGGCGACGGCCTTGCTGTCCGGCTTGCCGACCATTTCGGTGACGTATTTCAGCGTCCAGGCAGCGATGTAGCCTTTGATAGCGTTGTGATCGGGCGTATACTTGAACTTGATCTTGAAGCGCTCGACCATATCTTTGAGGGCTGGTACATCAGCGTCCGGCGTCAGACCGACATGGCCCATCGCACCGTTTGCGGCATCGCCAGCAAGCTCAATTACCTTATGGCCAATGAGCGTGGTTTCTCCGATCAGGGGCTTTTCGATGCCTTGCTTGCGTGCCTCGCGCAGGAAACGGGCGCTTTCCTCTTCGGTGTAGTAGATGAAGAAGGCATCGGCACCGGAATTCTTCAGCTTTAACACATCGGCGGAGAAATCTGCCTGCGCCTGTTCTGAAGGAACATCCACGACAATTTCAAGACCAGCCTTCGCCGCTTCGTCGATGAAGGCCTGATGGCCACCCTTGCCGAATTCGGTATTGGCCCAAGCAATGCCGACCTTCTTCACGCCCATGTTCTCAACCATGTATTTCACCATCTTCGGCACGCCTTTTTGCGAGCCGAAAGCGGTGCGGAAGATATAGGGGTTGCCCTTGGCGGTGATGGAAGGGGCCTCAGAACCGGTGAACTGTGGAATGCCATATTGCTTGGCAACGATCATGTTCACAACGGTGGAGGACGAGAAAACTGTGCCCATGATCGCATAGACTTCATCGTCGATCGCTTTTTGAACCATGGCGCGTGAAACCTGCGGATCAGTCTGGCTGTCATACTCGATGATCTTGACTGGTTCGTTGAGAATGCCGCCCTGTGCATTGATCTCTTCGAAGCCCATTTTCACGCCATCGCGGAAATTTGTTCCGGCAGCAGCGCCTGGCCCTGACAGCTCGACGATGGAACCGACCTTGATATCTGACAGTGCCGGGACAGTGCCGAGCGCCAGCAACACGGCAGCGGTGGAAAGCAGTTTCTTGATCATGATCTTCCTCCATGCATGATCGTTTCTCTAAAATCCGTTCGCCGATCCATCGACCTTTGCCCGGAACGCAGTGTCTCGAACTCCTCCCGAGAATGCGATTTGATTGTCAGACCTGCACTCCTCTCCTGGTCAGGTCCACCCGCAGTTGCCCGCATGCTTGACGTTTGACAAGACCATGGAGACAGGGGCTGGGAAATGGACGATGGGGACTAAACATTGGACGATTCCTCTGCCATCCGCATTTGCAGTTCGGCCAGCGAATTGGCGATTCCGCTCTGGATGCCCGTTACCGGTTGGGGGCCGAGAAAGGTGGGTACTGGATCACTCACCAGCGCTGCGGGGATGCGCAATGGCGGACCTTCGACGGTAATGCCGTTCCAGCCGGATTGCGTCTGAAGCTCGGCGACGAAATCGGCTATGTCAGCAGTGTCGCCTGCCATGGTCAACGTCACGGCTCCATCCGGCGCGGTCGTCATCGCCGCGGTAAGAAGACGGGCAACATCATCGACATGAACGAAGCCGACGCGACCGGAAAAGCGAATAAGTGCGGGCTCGCGCCGCACCGCAGCGGCAAGTGCGATTGACGGACCGGCAGCAATGCCCGAGCTGATACCGGGGCCGTAAACGATGTAGGGACGCAGCCCGAGGCTCGGTACGCCATGATCCAGAAAGAAGGCGCGGGCCGCGCCTTCAACAGCCAGTTTCGTGGCGCCGTAGGTCGTCATTGGCCGCGGATGCATAGCATCATCGGGCCCAAAGACACCGGCCGTGGAAAGATAGGCAACTGGAATGCAGTTTGATCTTGCCGCTTCGAAAACGTTGAGACTACCGATCAGATTGACCTGCGCGCCAATAATGGGATCACGGGCGCAGTCTGCTGTCATAAGGCCAGCGAGATGGACGATTCCATCGCAATCACGCGCAGCATCTGCGACCATTCCGGTATTTGTAATATCGCCTGCAAGCACTTCGACGGGCAGTCTTGCGGGAAAACGGGCGGGGCGGGGCGCAAGATCCAGCACACGCACCGCATGACCTGCCGCATGAAGGGCTGCAACAGTGCGCGCACCCACGAAACCGGTTCCCCCGGTTACGAGTATGCGCTTCATGCTGCGTTGCCCTTCTCATCAATGATGGTTTTGACAGTGCAACCCTCTGGTCTCGCTGGCATGCGGCGTCCCTCCCAAGATGGCCGTTTGTTCTTCTGATAATTTGGATCATTGCAAAAAATTGAACGGTATTCAATATTAAACTTCAATTCCATTTTAACTTCTGCTTTGTTTGTTCTCGTTAAAAGAATCGGGGAGGAGGCCTGTATGGAAGATGCAATTGCTGTGGCCGTTATCGGCGCCGGTGCCATTGGGCGCACACATATCGATACGCTTGGAAGAATGGAGGGGATGCGGCTGGCAGCGCTCGTTGACCCGGCGCCCTCTGGCAGGGCGTTAGCTGAATCGCTCGGCGTGCCATGCCTCCCGGATGCCGATGCGCTGATCGCATCCGGGCTTGTGCAGGCCGCGATTGTCGCCACGCCCAATGAGACTCATCTTCCGGTTTCCGAAGTGCTGCTGCGCGCTGGCATTCCGGTCCTTCTGGAAAAACCTGTTGCTGAAAGCCTGTCTTCTGCCCAGAGCCTGATTGCTGTTGTTGAAGAAACGGGCGTGCCGCTTCTGGTTGGGCATCACCGTCGTCATAATCCGATTGTGCAGGCCGCGCATGCGGCTATTCATGCGGGGCGGATCGGCCAACTGGTCATGGCAAGCGTCACCTGCACACTGGCCAAGCCTGCCTCCTACTTCGATGCAGCATGGCGGCGTGCACCTGGTGCAGGCGGACCGCTTTTGATCAATCTCGTGCATGAGGTCGACCTTTTGCGTTATTTCTTTGGTGAGGTGGCAAGCGCGAAAGCAATCACCAGCCACAAAGTGCGTGGTTTTTCAGTAGAGGATACAGCAGCCGTAGCCCTTCGATTTGCCTCTGGCGGGCTGGCGACGCTGTGTATTTCCGACGCTGCTGTGGGCCCATGGGCGTGGGACCTGACATCCGGTGAAAATCCAGCACGGTTCCCCGTCCACCCTGTCAGTGCCCATCATTATGCGGGTAGCCGCGCCGGGCTTTCTCTGCCGGATCTGACCCTGTGGGGGGCGGAGGGCGAACCGGACTGGACGCGACCGCTCTCTGGCACGGCGCTCCCCGTTGAGACGACTGATCCTTATCAGGCCCAGCTGCTTCACTTTGCAGAACTGGTCCGCTCGGGTGGCGCACCGCTGGTCAATGTGCGTGATGCAACCGCCAACCTCATCGTGCTTGATGCGATCCGCTCGGCGGCTGAAAGTGGTGAAGCAGTGAACGTGGATCTCGCACCGCTCGCGCTTTGAGGCGGGAGCGGTGTCGGCTGGTACTGTCGCAAAAACCGGGCACCGCAAAGGCATCCGGCGGGGCACTGCAAGAGTTATGCCGTTCGCATTATGATCAACATCATTGCAGCATACATTCTGGGTGCGGGCGGCATTTTACTGTCATGCGCCATCCCACCAGAACTGAGCCATGCCCACCACCCACTTGTGGCGCGAAATCGCCTGCCTGAAATCTGCAAATACCCGGCTTGGTAGACCGCACCGCAATGTCGATTTTTGGTTGTGGGCTATGAGAATTCATTCGATATTCTTGCTTAATCGATGCTTCTTAAGTGGGCTAGTTCCGCGCAGAGCCCAGATGGCTGATAGATGTGACGGCGGCACGATAGCCCTGCACACCTAAACCCGCGATCACGGCGGTCGCTATTTTGGACATCAGCGAATTATGATAAACCGCTTCGCGACGATGTACGTTGGAAATGTGCAACTCGATGATTGGCCCGTCGAACATCTTTAACGCATCCATGATGGCAACCGAACTGAAAGTGAAGGCTGCGGGGTTGATAATAATCCCATCGGCTTTCTCATCAATGGCTTCATGGATCCAGTCAATCAGTTCATATTCGCGGTTGGACTGGTGGAAAATAATCTCATCACTTCCAGCAGCTTCTTTGCAGATTGTTTCAACCTGCGCCAATGTTGTGTGACCGTAAATATGCGGCTCACGCGTACCAAGCCGATTAAGATTAGGGCCATTCAGTATATAGATTTTCTTAGTCATTTCATTCACCTGTTAGCCTGTGTAGCCGAAATAGCGCGGCACGCAGAGGACGATACTTGGAAAAATGGTTATAAGTGCAAGCGCTGCAAGCAAACCGAGGATAAACGGCGTGCCATCTCGGAGAAGGTCGCGCATCGACGCGCCTGAAATGCGTTTCACAACGAAGAGAAGCAGACCATAAGGCGGGGTTACCAAACCAATCATTACATTGAACACCACCACGACACCAAAATGGATCAGGTCGATACCGAGTGTGCTGGCCGTCGGGATAAGGACCGGCACGACGATAAGAATGATCGTGGCCCCTTCGAGAACAGCACCAAGCAGCAAAAGCAGCACATTCACGATCAGAAGGAAGGTCAGAGGCGTTAAGTCGAAGCTGAGCAGAAACTGACTGATGGAATTTGGGACGTTTTCGATGGTGACAATGTAATTGAAAACCAAAGCTGCGGCGATCAGCATGCCGATGGATGTTGTCGTGCGCGCAGCCGCCACCAGCGAACTATAAAACTCGCGTAAGCCAACATCACGATAAATGAACATTGAGACGAAAAGCGCATATCCCGCAGCAACGGCAGCCGCTTCCGTCGGTGTCATTACGCCACCACGCAAGCCAACAATTAAAACAACAGGGAGCATCAGTGCAGGGAGGGCTCGAAAGGTAATCTTGGGAAGTTCACGTAAAGGCACCGCTTCCTCTACAGGAAAGTTTTTTACGCGCGCCGTCCAGGACACAATGATCATTTGGCTGACAGTGATCAACAGTCCGGGCAGAATGCCAGCCAGAAAGAGAAAGCCAATCGAAGCGTTTGAAACAAGGGCGTAGATGACCATCGGGATTGACGGAGGCAAGATAGGAGCCACCACAGCAGTTACAGCCGTCAGTGCCGCAGAATAACTGGCCGTGTATTTGCCGTTATGGGTCATCATTTTGAGCATCATTTTGCCCATGCCGGCAGCATCAGCGATTGCCGAACCCGACATACCTGCAAACAGAAGGCTCTGAAGCACATTAACCTGAGCCAGCCCGCCCCGGAACCGGCCAACCAATGCATTTGCGAAATTCATAATCCGGATGGTCATCGAACCGGAATTCATGAGCTCTGCTGCCAGAATGAACAATGGAACGGCAAGCATCGTATAGCTTGTGTACATGCTGTTGAGCAGTTGTTCCGCAGCCGTGCCAATATCCAAGCCTGCGAGAAGCAGATACAGGATCGAAGCAAGGATCATTGAATGCCCGACAGGCAAACCCAACAGTGCCAGTGTAACCAGCAGCACAATACACGCCGTAAACGGATCAATGAAACTCATGATACAGGCCCCGACACGTCTTCCGGCTTGAGGGCCGCGCGATCAAAGATTGCGTGCCAAAGTATCCACATGTATCGGCAGACAACAGCAAGAAGAAAAATGATGTAAATCGAAAAGACGATATCGAAGCGGATTTTTAGATAAGCTGTCGACTGGATTTTCATAAATGTGACGTAATCCCAGCTTGCGCGCAGGGAGTACAAGTAAAGCCCGATCAATATCAGTGAACTGATAATCACCATTATGCGCCGCACGCCGCGCGTAACCGACGCGTAAATCAGGTCAAAACGGATCTCCTCGTCTTCACGCACAACAAATGCAGCCCCCCAAAGCACAATCCAGAGCCACATGATGACGGTAAGCTCGGACGACCAGCCCGTAGGCCAGTTTAAGAAGTACCGAAAAACGATTTGAAGGATAAAGGAGAAGAACATAACGGCCAGCATAAGTGCCTGAATGTTTTCAGCCCGTTTCCGGAGCCATTCTCCCATTGCGGAGATTCTCATCGGATTACTCATGTTTGAAAAAAGCGGCGCACAGTGCCACTCTTTTGAGTGGCACCCTTAAAAGAGCGGATCAGAGGGCGTTGATCTTCTCCAGCAAGCCTTCGGGCCAAGACGCGGCCTTGCCCTGATCGACATAGTATTTTTGCGCATGTTCACGGAAAGCGGCCAGATCAGGCTCGTAAATTTCCAGCCCTTGTGCTTTAAATTTTTCGATCAAAGCTGCTTCATTGTTCAGATGTTGCTGATTGCTCCAGGCGATTGCGTTATCGGCTGCCTTCTGGACGCGCGCCTGCTGTTCTGGTGACAATTTCTCCCAAGCCGAAAGCGAAATCGTAAGAACGTCGAAGCCAACCAGATGAGACGTCTGAACAATCTGCTTCATGACTTCATTGAACTTCATGTTTTCAACGTTTGGCAAAGGATTGTCCTGCGCATCAATCGCGCCCGTCTGAAGTGCGGTGTAAGTCTCGGCATAGGCGACGGGTGTAGGGTTGGCGCCAAGAGAGCTTCCGAGGAATTGCCACGCATCACCGCCCGGCATTCTAAGACGAACGCCTGCGAGATCAGCGGGCGTATTGATCTTTTTATCCGTCCGCATCCCGACGTGCCGTGCACCAAAATAGGTCGGTCCTAAAACGCGGATTTTCAGTTTATCTTCCGCGAGCTTCTTCAGTTTTTCGCCTTCCTCGCTCTGGAAGAAAGCCGTAAGATGGTGAGCGTCCCGGAACAGATAAGCAGAGGTTAGAATGGACCATTCTGGAAGTTGCTCTGAAATATCCTGAGGTGCGATGTTGCCCATCTCAAGATTGCCGCGCTGCAATGCAACCAGTTCGGTGCCCTGACGGAAGAGCGTCGCGCCATAGTAACCGTCATATTTGAAATCACTGCCCAACTCTTCAGCAAAGCGCTTCATCATTTCTGCGCGAATATCTTGTTGAGAGAAAACAGCAGAAAAACGCAGCGTCGTTTCCTCGGCGCGTGCGGCATTGGATAGACCTGCAATGAGCAGTGCGGCGGTGGTCGCTGCAAGAAACGCGCGTCTGGATATAGAATACATTTCAGTCTCCTCCGGAAGTGTGCGATGGCTCCTCAACCATGTTCCCGTATAATTTTTGGCACATGGGATAATGTGGATCAATAGATAAAATGAAAATCATATGATATTATTTGTTATGTCATTTATTCGACGACCTTGCAGTTGGCCAAACCTTTGAATTAAATGCAAGGGTAACCGGAGCTCCAATCTTGCACGCCCCTTCGAAAAGCATCACAGCAGGCGATAGTGCCTACGAACTGATCAAGTCCGATATTATATTCGGGCGGCTCAAGCCCGGACAAAGGCTTAAGCTCGACGAGATAAAATCAACTTATGACGTGAGCGTCAGCACGATCCGCGAGATTCTCTATCGTTTGAACGCGGAAAGTCTGGTGATTGCAGAAGGACAGCGCGGGTTTACCGTTGCCCCGGTCACCCAGAAAAATTTTCGCGATATTGCGTCAATGCGGATTTTTATTGAGGGCTATGCGCTCACCAAGGCGTTTGAGCGGGGTGATGTGGAGTGGGAAGCCGAGGTCGTTGCCGCGCACCATCGTCTCTCCCGGCTTGAAGAGCAAATCATAGCGGGCGATCGTTCGAACCCCCAGGCCTGGAAGAATTATGATCGCGCATTTCACCACGCACTGGTGTCCGCTTGCGGATCTCAAACGCTGCTGCAAACGCATGCGCGAATCTTCGATCAGTATCTACGCTATCAGATTGCGGCTGTTATCTTTCGAGGTCGCATTGCAGCAGATGAACACCGGCAACTCTTGCAATGTGCGCTGGACCGCGATCATTCGAAGGCTATCAGCATTCTTTCGACACATATTCATTCCTGCGTCGATCATACTATCGATAACGGCCTTCTCCCCGTCTGATACGAGATGAATAAAAATCCTATGGCAAAACAGAGCACAACCATCGATCATACCGTTCTCCCGCAAACCATCGGCGAGCAGGCCTATCAGCGCATTCGTTCCGACATCATATTCGGTCGATTGAAACCGGGCCAGAAGCTCAAACTCGATGCTTTGCGCGCCGTCTACGACGCCAGTATCAGTACTTTGAGAGAAATTCTTAATCGGCTCGCGTCCGAAGGACTTGTGCTGGCGGAAGGCCAGCGCGGCTTTGATGTTGCGCCCGTTTCGATAGAAAATCTGAAGGAAATCTCAGAGTTGCGGCTTCTTCTTGAAACGCACGCGCTTCAGCAGTCATTTGCAGCCGGCGGCGTAGACTGGGAGGGCACTGTTGTCGCCTGTCATCACAAATTGGCAACCTTGGAACGTCAAATGGCCGATGGCGACAAATCGCAAACTGAAACCTGGAAACGCTACGACTGGGAGTTTCACCAATCTCTTATTTCCGCATGCGGTTCTCAGGTGTTGATGGAAACACATGCAAGTATTTTTGATAAATACCTTCGATATCAAATGATTGCCTTGTCGTTTAGAGGCGAGATTGCCGCGCAGGAGCACCAGGGGCTGCTTGACGCAGCTCTGAGCCGCAATGCTGAGGCGGCAATCACAATTCTGGAGTGCCATGTTAAAGGGGGGCTGGAGCATGCACTCGCAACGGGAACGATAAAATAACAGATAATAGAAGAAATATCGGATAAAACTTAAAACACCATTTGATTTTAGCTTTCTCCATTGTATCGTTAAAGTGATTTTGACGGGGAGGAGTGAGCATGATTAAGCTTGGTTTGATCGGAGACAATATTCTTGCGTCCAGTTCGCCGCGACTGCATCGCTTGGCGGGTGAGATTGTCGGGCTTGAGGTGACATATGACGCGCTCATCCCCCGAGAGCGTAACCAGGATTTCCACGCGCTTTTCGATTGGTGTGCAGGAGAAGGGGGCTATCGTGGGGTGAATATAACGTTCCCCTATAAGGAGATGGTTTTTGAACGTCTCACGGTGAATTGTCCGACCGTACAAGCCTTGGGCGCTTGCAACACCGCCATTTTCGAAGATGGGCTGGCAACAGGCTACAATACTGACTTCTCTGGCTTTCAGACAGCATATCGCAACGCGTTTCCCAACGATGCGCCGGGACATGTTGCAATGGCTGGTGCAGGCGGGGTTGGGAAGGCGATCGCTTTCGGCCTTGCCACTTTCGGCGCTAAAAGCATTCGCATTTTTGACCCTGCCCTTGAACGTGCGGAACAGCTTGTCTCTGCAATCAAAAGAACTTTCCCTGACATACAGGCGCTTGCGGTCAAGACTATCGAGAGCGCTTGCGCAAATGCTGATGGTTTGGTGAACTCCACGCCTCTGGGCATGGTTGGCTACCCCGGTTCAGCATTTCCGACGCATCTTCTGGCTAAAAGACGCTGGGTCTTTGATGCGGTCTACACTCCCGTTGACACCCAGTTTCTAACGGAAGCCACGCTTTCAGGAGCGACCTGCATTTCCGGCTATGAGCTGTTTTTTCATCAAGGTGTGGACGCGTTTAACCTCTTTGCCGGACAAGACATTGATAAGAAACTGCTTCGTGCGCAGTTAAAGCACGCCCCGAAAAGCAACGGCCGCCTTTGCGGAGAAATCAGCCCACCAGACTGATTTCTATTCCTGCTACGATCCGAGAACGACATGCGTAAAAACAAGAAGATAGAGTGAGCGTATTGGGTATCATTAACCGCGACACGCTCTTGAGGCTCTACATCGAGCCGTGGCAGCGAGAATTTTTGGAAAAATCTCAGATGTGATTTCACGGCGCTGACTGCCGATCCCATCACGGCACCGTCTATGATCTTTTTTATTTCGGCATGCCTGCGGGGCGAAGATAACGGCGCAGTGCAGCTATTCTGAAGATAGCGTTCGCTGCGCCATATCCAGCATAACCGCTGCGTTGAACGATCTCGAAGAAAAAGCCTTGTTCGTCATTTGGGCTGTAGAGCTGAAAATATTCGCCCCCATCATCGCGATCATACAGCAAATTGGCTGCCTTTAATCTATCGGTAAATGCTGGCTCCAGGCCCAAACGCGCTTCAAGATCGTCATAATAGTTGGGGGAGATTTCGAGCATTGGAAAGCCGTTTTCGCGAAGTGCGGCGGCTGTCGCAAATATATCATCTGTCGCGAATGCCAGATGCTGTATGCCGGAACCAAACGTTTCAGCAATAAAGCGTCCTGCCAACGTGCGGTGATTTTCAGCGCCATTGAGCGTGATGCGCAGCGTCCCGCTTGCGTTTTCAATAACCTGACTGCGCACAACCCCCGCTGGATCGACAATATCGACCATCGGTGATTTATGTGCATCCGTAATCGACGTATAAAATAAAAGCCACGTCAAAAGTTCATCGAACTTCATTGTCTGCGCAATATGGTCGATATGCGTGAGACCGATCCCGCCGGTATCGCCTGAATTAGCAACATGCTCGAATTCAATATCGAAAATACGGCCGAGATCAGTTTTCTCATCAAGAAAATAAATCAATCCGCCGCCAACGCCACGGATCGCAGGCTTGCCGATTTCTCCCGGATCAAGCGGTTGCTCAAAGGGTTCCGCGCCCAATGCAACGGCTCGTTCCAGCGCCGCGGCAGCATCATCCACGCTCAGTCCAATCGCGTAGGCTGTTGGTCCATGCATCGCGTAAGCCGTGCTTGCAAAGCCGCGAATATCCGTGTTGATAACAAGATATATCGCACCCTGACGATAGACGCGTACATCTTTGGTCCGGTGCTTTCCGACAAGGGCAAAGCCCAAAGTGGAAAAGACCTGGCCAAGTCTCTTCCCATTCTCTGCGTTGGCAGCAAACTCGATGAACCCAACACGATCCACTTTCGCTCGCTCCGGCATTTCCGCGACCGTTAACTGGCTTGCGGCCTCAATGCGCTTCACCTGATCACCGAGATAGATAAGTGATCTATGCCCATCTTCGGCAATCGAAGCAGGCAAGCCACCTCGAAACTGATCGTTGAAAATTTCGAGGGAAAAATAGCCGTCATAGCCTGTCGCGGCGACTGCACGCATGAAGTCCAGAACCGGCAGGTCGCCCTCTCCGGGCATGTTGCGATAGTGGCGGCTCCAATAAAGCAGATCCATGTCAATCAGCGGCGCATCGGCCATTTGAACAATGAAGAGCTTATCCTTGGGGATTGAGCGGATCGAATTTACATCGATTTTGCGCGCCAGCGTATGAAAACTGTCGAGAATAAGTCCAACATTTTGATGATCAGCACGCCGCACAATTTCCCATGCATCGCGGTGGTCATGAATATGTCGTCCCCATGCAAGCGCTTCATATCCCACACGCAGGCCCCGCTTTGCTGCTCTTTCGCCAAGCGCATGAAAATCGTCAGCAGCCCTGTCGATGCCACCAAGAGCCGCAGGGGATACATTTGAACACACGAGAATAAGATCTGTGCCCAGCTCCTGCATCAAATCGAACTTGCGTTCTGCCCGGTCTAAAGTTCGGCTGCGCAAGGGCTCCGGCATACCCTCGAAATCACGAAAAGGCTGAAAAAGCGTAATGTCCAGCCCAAGGTCTCGCGCCATGCGCCCCACTTGCTTTGGGCTCTCATCAAAAGTGAGAAAATCATTCTCGAATATCTCGACACCATCAAAGCCAGCCTTCGCAATGGCCTCAAGTTTCTGTTGCAGATCTCCACTAATGGAAACGGTCGCTATCGACGTTTTCATGACATGCGCTCCTGATTGAGGCTGTGCTGATACGTGTTTTGCAGATTGAATCGGCTTAACGCGGAACCGGGTCTTAAATCGCAAAAATAGCTGCTGGATTGCTATTCTGTGTTCAGGTTGTCAGCGTAATGCATGTCGATGATAATATCGCATACCAAATGTGCCGCCTTGCATAACATGATGTTAATTTTTGAGGCTGTTCAATCAATATCTGCGAATGAACTGACAGCATTCATTTCTGTACGAAGCAGCTGCACAAAATGATCGGCATAAACGGAGAGGGGGATATCGTTGCGATAAGCGATATAGGTATTAAAGTTGTTTTCAGCATCAATTGGAATGCTTTTGAGGCCCCTTACGACCGCATGTGCCACCGTAAACTCATCAATGATCGCGATGCCCAATCCGGCCGCAACAAGGCTGCACACAGTCGATCCAAATCGCGCTTTGATGTTCATTTTATAATCAAGACCCGCATTGGTGAACATTGCAGCCATGATCGCCCCATAAGGATCTTTTGGATTGATCCCGATGAGTGGATATTGCGACATTTCCAGAGGGGTTATCTTGCTGCGTGATGCAAGGGGGCTATGTTCCGGCACGATGCATAAAAGCCGTCCCGTTGTAAGCGGCTCAAAATGGATAAGAGGGTGATCAAACCGCGATGAAATCGCAACAATTTCGCCGCGTCCCAGGAGAAGATAATCGACAGCTTCCTCAATCTTAAGAATGTCGAGGTCAAGATGAATATCTGGATAACGCTCGCGAAGTTTCGCAACAGTGCGTGGTATCATGACATTGGCAATGCTTGGCACCGATGCCACGCAGAGTTCCTGCGCTTTTCCCTTGCTCAGATCCGTAACAGCTGATTGAAGATCTTCGATTTTCCGGTGAACCGTATCGAGAAGATCAAAGATATTTCTCGCCTGTGGCGTAGGGACATATCGCCCGCCGCGCCGATCAAACAGCCTTACGCCGAGCGAGTCTTCGGAATATTTCATCAGCCTGCTAAGGCCGGGCGCTGATACATTGAGCAGTTTTGCAGCGCCAGCGATTGTTCCTGTTACCATGATCGCGCGGATCACTTCTATCTGGCGGAGCGTCAACATTCAGTCGCCTTTCAAATATGCCTTTTTGCCGCTGCTGCGAAACCTAACTCCAAGCTAAATCTCGTGGCGAAGCAGCTTTTGAACTCCGAGCATATGCGCACAATTATTACCAGCATGTTTGTAATATCCAGCCGAGATGCTGTGCCGCATGGGCATGCGTTTCGATCTGAGTTTTCGATCAACGCAAATAAAACTCAGCTAACTGCGAAGTTGAGGTGTGTTTTCACAATCTGGTCCTCATGAAGCTGGATCATGAGGACCAGCCGTATGTCTCGTCCAGCAATTGAAATTCGTTCAAACCAACGACATCGCAATATTGCTGATAGGTGATCATCTCAGACGCGCGCGCTTTCGACGTCCCATCACGCTTTAATACTGCCAACGTGTCGGACATTGCCTTCACTGCAGAAAATAGCGTCGACAGTGCATAGAACACCACATTGAAACCCATGCCTTCGAGGTCTTTGGCGGTTAAGGATGTGGTTTCATTGCCATCAACGATGCTGACGACCTTGGGTCCCTCGACATGCCTCGCCACGGCTTCCACTTCTGCGACCGTCTTGATTCCATCCACGAAAACCAGATCAACACCGGTGTCCTGATACATTTTCGCACGACGAATAGCTTCTTCCGCACCTGCCGCAGGCATCGCATCAGTACGCGCGATTAACAGCATATCGCTACCCTTACGCGCTGCCACAGCGCAACGCAGACGGCGAACATTCTCTTCTGCCGAAATCAAGCGAACGCCGGCAAGTTGGCCACAGCGCTTTGGCGCCATTTGATCTTCCAAATGGATCGCGGCAACGCCAGCTTGTAAATATTCTTCAACAGTGCGGACAATATTGGCAGGACCACCGTAACCGGTATCGGCATCGGCAATCACTGGAATATCCACAACGCGCACCATATCGCGCGCATGTGTGGTCATCTCTGTCTGAGTTAAAAGTCCCAGATCGGGCGTGCCAACCCGCGTTGCTGTTGCTCCAAATCCGGTCATATAGATCGCGGGGAAGCCTGACTGCTGTACGAGGCGTGCCGTCAATGCATCCTGCGCTCCAGGAGCCTGTATGATCTTTCCGCTGTTAATAAGCGCTTTGAGAGTTTTTGCCTGTGACATCTCTTGATCTCCTTAACGACCGCCGGAGACGTCAAGCACGACCCCGGTAATGTAAGCAGAACTGGGTGAGAGCAGCCAGACCGCAGCGTCTGCGACTTCCTCAGCGCTCCCGAGGCGCTTAAGCGGAATGAGTTCGGCCATTTTTGCAATATTCGCGGGATCAGCGAACACGTCTTTCTGAATTTCGGTATCAATGACACCGGGAGCCAGCGCATTGACACGCACCGCCGGAGCAAGCTCTTTGGCCAAGGCATAGGTATAGGACGCAATGGCTCCCTTGGTCGTTGCATAGGCGATATTGCCAATCATGCCGCCGGTACGGCCAGCAATTGACGAAAGACTGATGACTGAGCGGCCATCATTGCTGCTCATGTGGCGCAGATAGGCGCTCGACACGTAGAAAATGCTTTTCAGGTTAATAGCCAGAACGCGGTCGAGTTCATCGGAATCAAAGTCTTTTACCGTCATGCGATTGCCGATAATGCCAGCATTGTTGACCAGATGATCAATCGCTCCCCAATGCCCGACCAATTCTGCGACCGCTGCATCAACGGCACTTTTGTCGGAAACATCGACCTTTTGTGTCATCACTTGGTTGCCAAAGGTAGCAGCAACCTCTGCCAGGCGACTTTCCTGAATGTCCCACACTGCCACCCGCGCCCCCAATCCGGCGAGTTTGGCGGTGACGGCATAACCGATGCCTGATGCACCACCCGTTACCAGAACAACACGGTTTCGAAAAAAGTCGATAGGGCCGGGAGAATTTGGATTTTGCTCATTCATGAAAAGATGCCGTCCTTGCCAAGGTTGAAAACTTGCGTAAGCGAACCGGGGGATCACACATGCGCATAGCGTCCCATTAAAGGGCACATCTAAACCCTATTTGTCAATCTAGGGTACAAGTTTTCGCATACTACTTGTAATATACGAAATGCGGCGATACACAGATATTGAGAGCTTCAGATGGAAGGGGTGTTCAGGGTATTGCGCCGTGGGGAAACAACCGCCTTCTATGCGGCGCGAACACGCTAACGCTGAGATCTGGGACTCTGAGCCTTAAGCGGCATGTGCCACGAACTGGCTCAAAGCGCGACTTACCTAGGGAGGAAACCGTGGTACACTCTGTCACTGGTGCGATGAGCGCCAATACTTCACTGCGCGACAGCACGATCCGCAAGCTTAACGTGCGCATCGTCTTGTTTTGTTTCATTGCATTTATCATTAACTACCTTGATCGTGTGAACATCGGTTACGCCGCTCTTCATATGAACAAGGATATTGGCCTGACCCCATATATGTTTGGTATTGGGGCTGGGATTTTCTTCATCGGCTACATGTTGTTTGAAGTGCCAAGCAATATGATGCTGCACAGGTTCGGGTCGCGCATCTGGATCGGGCGCATCATGGTGACATGGGGAATTGTTTCTTGCGCCATGGCCTTTGTTCAGGGCCCCATATCGTTCTACATTCTGCGTTTTCTGCTGGGGGTTGCTGAAGCAGGATTTGCGCCCGGCGTTCTGCTTTATCTGACCTTTTGGTTTCCCGCTAAAGAGCGCGGTCGGGCGACTGCCTTGTTTATGACCGCGACAGTGCTTTCCATCGTCCTTGGCGCGCCGCTATCAGGCTGGCTTATGGATGCCGGTGAAGGTCTGTTTGGACTTCATGGTTGGCAGGCTATGTTCATCCTGGAAGGTATTCCGGCCGTTATTCTTGGTATCATCACTTTTTTCTATCTGGTGGATAGCCCGGAAAAAGATAGCAAATGGCTTGATGCTGATGAGCGCGCCTGGTTGTTAAAAGAGCTCGCAGAAGAGCGTAAAGGCAAGCAGGCAGATACGCGTCATTCGTTGCGCGAAGTATTCAGCGACTATCGCGTCTGGTTGCTCACGCTGGTTTATATGTTCAATGGAATTGCCATTTATGGCGTGATCATGTGGCTCCCGCAGATCGTCAAGAGCCTTGGTGATTATTCGGCAGCGCAAACGGGTCTGATTTCAGCGATTCCCTTTGTCTTTGCAGCACTGGGCTTGGTTGTGATCTCTCGCAGCTCCGACAAAACAGGCGAACGCAAAATTCATACCGCAATTGCCGGTTTGTTCGGGGGTGGGTTCCTTGCCGCCAGCGCGCTTGCACCAACACCACTTGTGGGACTGTTGTTGCTTTGCGCCTGTGCCTTCTTCCTCTGGTCATATCTCGGCGTATTCTGGACGCTGCCGACGCAATTTCTCTCTGGTGCTGCAGCCGCTGGTGGCCTTGCAGCCATTAACGGGTTCGCGCAGCTGGGCGGTTTTACCGGCCCCTACTTGGTTGGCTATGTCAAATCGACGACCGACAGTTTTTCTCTGGCGCTTTTGACACTCGCTGTATTCCCAATCTTAGGTTTTTTCATCTGCATGAGCCTTAAGGCGAAACGAGATTGAAGATGTCCACAGACTGGCCAGGTATTTCTGGCCAGTCGTTTCTATTCAAACCACACAAGTACCTATAAGATTTTCATATGAAAAAGATTCGCGGCAAAACCAAAGCGAGTTTGGCAAGCTCTATTGCTGATCGTATTCGCGTGGCTATTGTTAATGCCGAATTTGATTTCGGAGAAAGTCTCTCTGAAGATACGCTCGCTACGGCTTTTGAAGTCAGCCGGACGCCTGTACGCGAGGCGCTCAATATTCTGCAAATGCAAGATCTGGTCCATATCGTACCGAAATCGGGAACCTATGTTTTTACGCCAGATCACAACGACATTGCTGAATTATGCGATTATCGTGTTGCGTTGGAAACACAGGCCATCACGCTTTCACTGGCGCGCGCCAAAGCAAAACTCGTTATTGATCTCAATACGCATTTTGAAGCCATGCGCGTTGCAATCGCGAAGCAGGATTTACGCAGCTATGGGCGCCACGATACTGAATTTCATCTGACTTTTTTCAGGAATTGCGGCAACCGCTATCTGGCGCGGGCCTATGATCATATTCTAGGGCGTGTTGCAGCCTTACGCACACATCTCGCAATCGGTGCGAAAGGTGAACCGGACCGCTCATTTGGTGATCATGGTTTGATGATAGATCTGGTAAAAGATAATGAGTTGACCACGCTGACGACAGTGCTTTCAGACCATATCCTGCGCACCAAGAGCAATTATCTCAACGCGTTTGACCAGTTGCCGAAGCAGCCGTCTGACACCCGTACATTGCGGCTACGCAAGCAACTTTCGCTTTTCAAGGAATAAAGTGCATCACCCGGCTCTTGGAGCATCGATCTGATTAAATTCGATCGGCGCTCCAAGAGCCGGCTATCAAGATGGATCAATTATACCGTTTCCAGTGCGATGGCGATGCCTTGACCGACACCAATGCACATGGTGGCCAATGCATATTTGCCGCCGTTCAGCCGTAATTCCAGAGCGGCTGTTCCTGTTATGCGTGCCCCTGACATGCCGAGTGGATGGCCAAGCGCGATGGCACCGCCATTGGGATTGACTCTTGCGTCATTGTCATCAATCCCCAGTTCGCGCAGTGTTGCCAGTCCTTGACTGGCAAAGGCCTCATTGAGCTCGATCACGTCAAGCTGATCCGGTTGAAGGCCGAGGCGAGCCAAAAGTTTTTGCGAAGCCGGAGCTGGACCAATCCCCATAATGCGCGGCGGAACACCGGCAGCCGCTCCGCCAATGATACGCGCTATCGGTGTCAGGCCATATTTTTTAATGGCCGCTTCCGATGCGATGATCAGCGCAGCCGCTCCATCATTGACACCTGAAGCATTTCCGGCTGTGACCGTTCCCCCTTCACGAAAAGGGGTTCCAAGCTTTGCAAGCGCTTCCAGTGTGGTTGGACGCGGATGCTCGTCCTTATCCACGCGCAACGGGTCTCCTTTGCGCTGGGGAATTGTGACGGGTATGATCTCCTTCGCGAGGCGACCACTGGCCTGAGCCGCTGCTGCCTTATCCTGGCTACGCAAAGCAAATGCGTCCTGATTTTCGCGGGAAATATTGTATTCTTCGGCGACATTCTCACCGGTTTCCGGCATGGAATCGACGCCATATTGCTGCTTCATCAGCGGATTGACAAAGCGCCAACCTATAGTGGTATCGAAGATTTCAGCTTTCCGGGAAAATGCGGTTTCAGCTTTTGGCATCACCAAAGGCGCGCGGCTCATGCTCTCAACACCGCCCGCAATTACCAATTCCGCCTCACCTGCTTTGATGGCGCGTGCGGCAGTTATTACAGCATCCATGCCGGAACCACACAGACGATTGATGGTCGTTCCGGATACCTTCACTGGAAGTCCTGCCAGCAACAGCGACATGCGGGCAACGTTGCGGTTATCTTCCCCTGCCTGATTGGCGGAGCCGAAAATCACATCATCGATCGCTTCCCAATCGACCGTTTCGTTGCGCTCCATCAAAGCTTTGAGTGGAACAGCACCCAGATCATCAGCACGAACCGATGAAAGCGCCCCACCATAACGGCCGATAGGGGTACGGATATAATCACAAATATAAGCTTCGGTCATGATGGTGTCTCACAATTCCGGAACAACAAGATTAGCAACGGATCCATTAACGTGAAGCTGTGCACCGGTCATGGCCTGCAACTCATCAAAGCTCATATCAGCCAGCTTCTCGCGTAAAACAAATCGCCCTTTTTCAACGTCGATAACGGCATGACTGGTGTAGATGCGTGTGATGCAGGCAACGCCTGTCAGCGGAAACGTGCATTGTTCTACAAGCTTAGGCTCACCCTTTTTTGTGACGTGTTCGGTAATCACAACCACTTGTTTGGCGCCATGCACAAGATCCATAGCCCCACCAACCGCAGGCACGCCCTTTGCACCAACCCGCCAGTTGGCGAGATCGCCATTCTGGGCAACCTGATAGGCGCCGAGAATTGCCACATCAAGATGCCCGCCGCGAACCATCGCAAAACTATCGGCATGGTGAAAGAAAGCAGCGCCAGGCTTGAGCGTGACAGCTTTTTTGCCAGCATTGATCAGATCCCAGTCTTCTTCCCCTTGAGGGGGCGCTTCTCCAAAATCCAGAATACCGTTTTCAGTATGGAATATCGCTTGCCGTCCCGCTGGCTGGTATCTCGCAACCATTTCGGGAAAACCAATGCCAAGGTTTACATAAGCGCCATCGGCAATATCCTGTGCTGCACGCCAGGCAATTTGTGCATTCGATAACTTGATGTCCTCACGAGTATCGACGGTCATACGTATTCAACTCCTGCCCGAATGAGCGTTTCTTCCTGTTGGGGATCCGCGACTTCCACGATGCTGTCGACGAAAATGCCGGGAGTAATGACGTTCTCCGGGTCAATCTCCCCAAGTGCTACAGTTTTAGACACCTGAACGATGGTCTTGGCGGCAGCCATGCACATAAGAGGATTAAAATTACGCGCAGCCATTCGGTACGTCAGGTTGCCATGGGGATCGCCTGAATGGGCTTTGATCAATGCAAAATCAGCCTTTAACCAGCGCTCCTGAACGTAATGTCGCCCGTCAAATTCGGCGATTACCTTGCCTTCAGCAAGTTCGGTTCCATAGGCCGTTGGCGTATAAAATGCCGGTATTCCGGCCCCTCCGGCACGAATGCGCTCGGCAAGTGTTCCTTGCGGAACCAGTTCAAGTTCAATTTGCCCTGCAAGGTACTTATCAGTAAATGCGCGGGGATCGGATGAGCGTGGAAATGAGCAGATCATCTTTTTAACCATGCCGGCATCAATCATCGCGGCGATACCAATGCGCCCATTTCCGGCATTGTTATTAATAACAGTCAGGCCCTTCGGCCGCTTGTCGATAAGCGCATGTATAAGCTCAATCGGCGCGCCCGCGCCACCAAAGCCACCGATCATAACGGTGGCTCCGTCGCTGATTTCAGCGACTGCATCAGCAAGGCTTCCAATAATTTTGTCCATTCAAAATCTCCCTTTTGCCACCCGCACTCCCTGCGCAGCCTGAATACGCTTGAGAGCTCTGTTTTCACGTATGTCTTCTTCTCAAAGTGGCTTTGATTTTCGTGAGACATGCTTTTGGTGGGGCTTCTCGCAGCAAACCTGCCTCAAGTAAGCCACCACGCAGGCAAGCGGTCAAATATTTTGTTCATTATTTGACATTTGTTCGTATATCGCACAAAATCGATCATCACTTTTGACTGGGGCGCGTGATGCGAGAGACCGATTTTTTAGGTGGGTTCGCCAAAGGACTGGCGGTGATAGAGGCGTTTGGAGAAGATAAGCCACGACTTTCCATAACCGATGTATCGCATATTACGGGGCTTGACCGCGCAACCGCGCGTCGCTGTCTCTTGACGTTGGCAGAATTGGGTTATGCTGAATATGACGGCAAATTCTTCATGCTGTTGCCCAAGATATTGCGGCTTGGGCATGCATATCTCTCTGCGACACCACTACCAACGATTATTCAGCCTCATCTGGATCAACTCTCCGAGGCTGTGGGCGAAAGCGCTTCGGCTTCAGTGCTGGATGGAACGGAAATCGTTTACATCGCGCGCGCAGCCCAGATACGGGTCATGTCGATCAATCTGATGCCGGGAAGTCGTTTGCCGGCTTATTGTGCTTCGATGGGGCGCGTACTGTTGTCATGGCTCCCTGAAACCGAAGCGCGTGCGCTGCTTGCCCGTTCCGATCTGCAATCGAGAACCCGTTATACGCGCACGGATCCTGATCGGTTGATGGAAGAGTTTACACGTATCAGAGCACAAGGCCATGCAATCAATGATCAGGAACTGGAGCTGGGTCTTCGCTCAATTGCGATACCGATATTCAATAGCCGCGGAACGATTGTGGCTGCATTGAATATCGGCGCGCCAGCAATGCGTGTTGAGGTAGAGGAGCTGATTGAGCGTATTTTGCCCGCAATGCAACGGACGCAAAGCGCTCTTCGAGCGGTCCTGCCGTAGAGTGCGTTGCCTTAAATTGCTTTTGCGGTTTCACGAATAGTCTGGATGAGTATTTGCAGTGCGGTTGACGGTATTGCATCGGTGCGGATGGTCAATCCGACCGGTCCCGTTGTTTCACTAGTATCAATTGGCAATGGCACCAAACGGCCTTCCGCAATGTCAGTTGCCACCACACCTTCAGAAATAATCCATATCGCATCACTCTCACGGACAAATGCGCGTCCGAAAGCGTCCGAAACGGTATCGATCTGCATTGGCAGTGGTCCAATTCCATTCACGATCAAAAGCCGATCAACAAATGGCCGAATAATCGAATTCTGGGTCGGCATAAGCACGGGATAATCTGCGAGACAATCAAATAGCGAGCGTTTTCCAGAGGTGAGTGGATGGCCAGCACGCACGAGGAACAGCACTTTTTCTGAATAGAGGTGCTCGAAGGAAAAGCCTGTCATCTTATCGGGCGCAGCCAAGCGTCCAACCACTAAATCAAGATCGCCGACGCGCAACTGTTCCAGCAGAACCGCATTTTCGCCTGTGACAATCTTGATCGGACTCCCGATTTTTTCGGTCAGAAACAGGTTGATGGCATTTGGCATGATGCGTGTTGAAACGGTCGGCAATGCGCCGATACGCAGTGGTGGACCAGATCCATGAAGCTCCTGAGAAACGGAATCCAGCCCTTGCCGTAGCGCTGACAAAGCAGTGCCTGCATGACGTAGAAATACCTCACCATAACGCGTGATGCGGATACTGCGACCATCACGCTCAATCACGGGAACGCCAAGAATTTCTTCCAACTCACGGATTGTTTTTGTTACGGCGGGCTGGCTGACATGTAGCACCTCGGAGGCTTTCATTACGCCTTTTTGGCGCGCAACCTCAATGAGTGTGTGTAAATGGCGAAGCTTGATACGATAGTTTATCATTATTTTCATAACCTATAAGTTATGAGTAGGTACAATAATATCATTATACCTAACCATACGAAAATGCCAGTCTGGTTTAACGGAGGAGATCAGCGTGCAGTTTGCTTATATCAACAATATTGCCGTGCATTATGACTGGAACCACGCAGGCGAAGGTAAGCTGGCGGTTGTCTTCATCAATTCGCTCGGAACTGGTCTGGGTATATGGGATGATGTAAAGGCGCAGTTGGGTGATGGCTATTCCATTCTCACTTACGACAAGCGCGGACATGGCCTCTCAGATGTTGGTAAAACGCCTTATTCAGTCGAAATGCTCGCAGCCGACTTGATTGCGCTGATCGAACATCTGGCAATTGAAAAAGTGGTTATTTGCGGCCTTTCCGTTGGTGGGCTGATCGCGCAGGAAGTTTACGCCCAGCGGCCCGATTTAGTAGCTGGGTTAGTTCTTTCCAATACCGCCCATAAAATTGGTACTGGACAGATGTGGAATGACCGTATTCGTGCGATCGAAGAAATTGGTCTTGCGGGGATTGTTCAAAGTACGATGGCGCGTTGGTTTACAGCGCAGTTTCGCTCGTCTGATAACGCTGCCTTTGCTGGTTATTGCAATATGTTTACGCGTCAACCGCTAGATGGGTATATTGCAACTTGTGCGGCGCTGCGTGACGCAGACCTCACATTCGCTGCAGCCAACATCAAAGCCCCGACGCTCTGTATTGGCGGCGATCAAGATGGTGCGACACCGCCCGATCTGGTTCGTGAGCTGGCAAAGCTAATCCCCGGCGCCCACTTTGAAGAAATCGGTGACAGCGGTCATATCCCTTGCGTCGAACAGCCTTATATTTTTGCCAAACTGCTTGGCGAATTCATACAATCAGTTGAAAATGGAGATAAGGCCGATGTCTAATAAAGCTGCGCCATCCGAGCGCTATCAGACAGGCATGGGCGTACGTCGCTCAGTTCTCGGTAATGCTCATGTGGATCGCGCCCAATTGACAACCACTGATTTTGACATGCCGTTTCAGGAGTTGATTACTGAAGCTGCGTGGGGAACTGTCTGGGCGCGACCTGGACTCACCAAACGCGAGCGTTCCATTGTTACGATCGCACTTCTGGCCGCGCTCGGTCAGGATGAAGAAGTGGCCATGCATGTGCGTGCGACCGCAAATACGGGTGCCACAAAAGAAGATATCTGCGAGGCGCTGATGCATGTCGCGATCTATGCAGGCGTTCCCGCTTCAAACCATGCATTTAAAATCGCCAAGCTAACATTTGAACAGATGGAAGCAGCCAAGCAAGCCGAGGGGGACGCATCGTGAGCAACATAAAACCTGAAACGACACCGTTTTTTGCCCGCGATCTGGCGGTCCACCCTCCGGCCTTTACGCCCGGTTATAAAACCTCGGTATTGCGTTCGCCAACGCGTGCGCTTTTGTCTCTCGAAGGCACAAAGAGTGAAATTACCGGGCCTGTTTTCGGACATAACATGCTTAATGAGCTGGATAATGATCTTATCCTCAATTACGCAAAACCTGGCGAAATGGCGATTGGTCCACGTATTCTCGTCCATGGCCGTGTGTTGGATGAAAGCAACCGTCCAGTACCGGGAGCGCTTGTGGAGTTCTGGCAGGCTAACGCGGGCGGGCGGTATCGCCATAAAAAAGATACTTATCTTGCAGCAATTGATCCAAATTTCGGTGGCGTGGGGCGCACTATAACCGATGAGAACGGTGGCTATTGGTTCAGGACGATTCAACCAGGTGCATATCCGTGGCCAAATGGCGTCAATGACTGGCGTCCAGCTCACATCCATTTTTCGATTTTCGGTGCGGGCTTCTCCCAGCGACTGATCACACAAATGTATTTCGAAGGCGATCCGCTGATCTGGCGGTGCCCAATTGTTAACACCATTCCTGACAAATCAGCAATTGAACGGCTGATTGCACCGCTGGATATGAATGCAACCCTGCCAATGGACATGCTCGCCTATAAATTCGATATTGTATTGCGGGGTCGTCGCTCAACGTTATTTGAAAACCGCATGGAGGGAAATTAATCATGGTCCAACCACTCGGTTATTTAAAAGAAACCGCATCCCAGACTGCTGGACCATACGTCCATATAGGCTGCACGCCCAATTTTGCCGGCATCCACGGTATTTTCAAAGAAGACCTTGGGGCGGGCCCGCTTGTTAACGACAAGACGCGTGGCGAACGCATAGCCATTCGGGGAAGAGTGTATGATGGCTCCGGCACAGCGATGAAAGACGCTATGGTGGAAATCTGGCAAGCCGATGCCGCCGGACTTTACAATAGCCCAACGGAAACGGGTGGTAAGGCTGACGAAAATTTTCGTGGCTGGGGCCGCTGCCCCGCCGATATGGAGACTGGCGAGTTTCATTTTGAGACGATCAAACCGGGGCGCGTTGCATTTAGAAACGGACGTTTGATGGCCCCACATGTCACGCTTTGGATTGTTGCGCGCGGCATCAATCTTGGGTTACATACACGCATGTATTTTTCCGATGAGGAAGAAGCCAATGCAACAGACCCGGTTTTGGCGCGGATTGAACATCGGGTTCGTGTGCCAACCCTGATCGGCGAGCGCAACGGTGATACCTACACATTCGACATTCATTTGCAGGGCGAAAACGAAACTGTTTTCTTCGATATATGAGCATTTCAGTTTTTAATCACGCCTTTCAATCGGGGCTGTTCGGCGATGATGAAGTCGCGCGGGCATTTGAAGCCTCATGCGATGTGCGCGAGATGCTGCGTTTTGAAGGAGCACTTGCCAATGCTCAGGCTCAATTGGGAATCGTGCCAAGCGTTTCAGCGAAAACCATCGCAGAGGTTGCAGCAGGCCTCCAACCGGATATGGATGCTCTGAAGCGGGCGACCGCGCGCGATGGTGTTGTGGTGCCGGAACTGGTGCGCCAACTGCGCCATGCAGTCGGAGAACACTATGCCGCTCATGTGCATTTGGGCGTAACCAGTCAGGACGTTATCGACACCAGCCTGATCCTGCGACTGAAGCAGGTGTTTCAGCTTTTCGATCAACGGTTGACCCACTTGATTGAGCGGTTTGATCAGCTGGATCAAGTGTTTGGGGGTGTTGAATTGACCGGCTATACGCGGATGCAGGTGGCTATCCCTATTCGGGTCAGCGATCGGATTGGCGCATGGCGCGCACCGCTTGCACGCCACTTGCAACATGTGCGCAGTTTGCAATTTCCATTGCAATTTGGCGGTGCTGTCGGCACGCTGGACAAATTTGGTGAATATGCAGCGCCGTTAAGAGCCGCACTTGCAACCATGCTTGGCCTGAACGATGTACCCCAATGGCAAACCCAGCGCGATTATGTTGTAGCATTCGCAAATGCGTTATCATCCATCACCGGTAGTCTTGGTAAGTTTGGTCAAGATATCGTTTTAATGGCAGAAATTGGTGATGAGATTTCTATACGCGGCGGCGGTGGTTCCTCGGCCATGCCGCACAAGCAAAATCCGGTTGAGGCTGAAGTCTTGGTTTCCTTGGCACGGTTTAACGCTATTCAGGTGTCAGCTATGCATCAATCTCTGGTGCATGAACAAGAGCGCTCAGGTGCAGCCTGGACACTGGAGTGGATGATTTTGCCACAAATGGCGGCAGCGACTGCGGCTGCGTTGAATATGGCGGCCAACATCACACAAAACATCATCTCCATCGGCAAAAAAAACAAACCACAAACTTAGCGCTTTGTACAACCTTGCTTTCGACTTGAACATGCACCGGGTGGTATTGGTGGGTGGCCAATATCGACATGCGTTTCATGATGATCTTGGCGATTAACAAACCGCTTTTGCGGACAAAACATGGTCAAGATTTTCCGAGTCAAGCTAAGCTTGGAACTTATCATGACGAGACCTATTTCAAAGGTATTTCTTGCAGTGGTGTGAGATAGCTATTGCACCGAGAAAATACATTGTTTTTTATGTTATCGTTGCCATCATTTCGTATCGCTCTTTCCTTATCCGGCGGATGGAGACTGTGCGTCCAATCGCGTCAGCAAAGCGTGAACGAACATGAACGCCCGGATCTTCAGGGTCTTGTGCTGCAACATACTCCTTTGCGACGAGGATCACTCCGTCATGCAAAGGCGTTACCAATCCCACTTTACCTTTACGGTAGATAGCTGCCAGAAGGTTTGGGCTGAAGGCACGATTGGCGTAACGGACCGGGGCCCAGTCCAGTCGTCCCATCGATATGCCCTGCAATTTCAGCGACTTGATGTTGGAGCGCATCATACTCTCCGACACCGGAGCGGTATTTGGGGCTAAGGGGATAACTTGAGGGCTTTCTGCCACCAATTTCGTATTGGTTTTGGCATTTTCAGCGGGGTAGCCAGCGCACAGGCTCATGCCATTGATACGATTGACGGCTAAAAACCTGGCTTCGTCGGTATGGTCATTACCGGCAGCAGTCGGACATTATCTGCCTGACAATTGCTTCTTGCTATGGGCCTGCCGATAGTGGATGGCGAAAGCGCCGTCCTTATCCTCAAATAAAAGTTTTGCCAGATCCATATCATAATTATCCATGAGATAGGGGACACGTTACCCATCGCAGCTGACAAATCGCTTTTTTAGATTTAACCGCAACAAGAGCAGAGATAGCGACTGTATTCATCATTCGCATTGATGATGTGTGCATCAAGTGTGCTTTCGAAGCCTGCTATTGCGGGTTTCGATCTGATTGAACCTGATAGAAACTTTAAGTTGCGCTCTGCGTTTCAGCGCTTCGTATCGATGATGTCATCGGCCGGGCAAATGGCTTCTTCTTTGGTTTAGGCAACAGACCTTCACGCTGAGCCTTTTTCTTTGCTTCTTTTTTCGCTCGACCTATTGCAGCTTCTTTTTCGCGAATTCGTCTTTCGGACGGCTTCTCATAAGCGCGACGGGCCTTCATTTCGCGAAACACACCTTCGCGCTGCAATTTCTTTTTCAAAACACGTAGGGCTTGATCGACGTTATTATCTCTGACTAGAACTTGCAAAGTATCTCCTCTCTATTGTTTTTTTATACAGAATGATCACGGGCTATTCTTGCAGCCCTCAAACGATCGGTCTTGGCGGCGATAGCGGATCTCTCCTCGTTGAGAATAGCTTGAGCTGCCAGATCCGTTCGCGATTTCTGTGCTTCAAGGCGTGAAGGCATTGGCTTGAACAGCGTATCTTTTGTAAGTTCTGTTATCATTGTTTTTTCTTCCGATTTGCGTGAATATCTATAGCGACCGCGTTCGGCTTTTAGAGCAACCGCCCGCACTTCTTCTCAAAACATTTGAAAGTTTTGCCCACTCTCCCGACAAAACGGGGCGCTCTGCGCTGACATTTGATGTCGATGCCTGTTTTACAGGCGTAACATCAAGTTTTCGTATAGTGGGAATGAAGTTATACGCATGATCAATTTGAGTTTTCATGATGCCTCCCAGGTGAAATATTTCCTAGTCTGAAAAATATCAAATAAAAAAGGGTCGAGTGTCCACCCGACCCCTCAAGTTTTAACTTCTTTCAACAGTGCCAGTACATCCGTGGTCAAAGGAAAGAAGAAAAAATATTTAAGCAGCCTGCAGGTTGCAAGCCGACATTTTGCCGGACTTCATGTCCCGCTCCATATCGTAGCCAATCTTCTGGCCTTCGACGATTTCGCGCATTCCGGCGCGCTCGACGGCAGAGATATGAACGAAGGCATCAGCGCCGCCGTTGTCAGGCTGAATGAAGCCGAAGCCTTTTGTGGAATTGAACCATTTAACTGTGCCAGTGGTCATAATGAACCCTTTCATAGCAGTATAGAGGATGGCACGCTGTTGCGTGCGCAAAGTGATAACGATTTTTAAAAGGGGGTTCGTTCAGGGCACGGTGCTAAACGTGCAATAAGCAAAACTCATCAAGAAAATATCGATGTATTTTTAATATTATTTTTTTGATTAATTGTCAAATTATATTTTAATAATATTCTGTTTGGGCGCTATTTTTGAATTTTATTTTATAATCTATCGTCGATAATATTTATGAAGTTAAGTCAGGCGAGCTCTCTCCTTATCGGAGAGCTCACCCAAAAGATAAGTTGTTCATTTATGGCGTGCCATATGCAGCGGTATTGTTCGGCAATGGTGCGACGTTCATGCCATGATTTGGAATGACACCTGACATAAAATTCTGCAGAACAAGTTGCGACTGTTGAAAGAGCGGGCCGGATAGCGGCTTCATTTTGAAGGTCACATAACTGGCTTTGGACATCATCTGTCTGAGGATGCGATTGCTCATATGGAAATCAACGTGGTGAATATTGGAAGGCATGCAGCCCTCCTTTCAGATTGTGGGTAAGGACAAGCTGGTCCCTGTCAGCAAGCCTTGATAAAAATGAATGGGCCCGCAGCTTGAGGGTCGGCTTTTATGGGCCAAATAGCAAGGAAACAATTGAGGTCACTTAAAGGCGGACAATTAGTTGCCCATAGGAGCCCTCAGAGGTGGCCCGGTGCGTCAAAGCAGTTTCGGATTTCTTTTGGGGGTAAAACTTTCGACGCAGCAAGGTGCTTTGCCCTCTGTTATCTGAATTTGAGCCTCAATGTTTAAACAATATATTTGATTATAATAATCGCCAGCGAGACAGTGATTGCACCGCCGATACGCGTCGCAATCTGCGCGAAAGGCATGAGCGTCATACGGTTTGCAGCAGTAAGGATGGCGATGTCCCCTGTGCCGCCTTGACCGCTATGACAGCCGACCACGATCGCGGTGTCGATCGGATACATTTTAACCAATCGGGCGGTGAAAAAGCCGGTCGCGATAAGGGAAAACACCGTAGCGAATACTGTTATGACGGTTGGGAGGGTAAACACAGCAACAAATTCTGCCCACGGCGTAAAGGCGACGCCCATAGCAAACAGCAGTGGCCAGGTGACAATGGTTGAGAAAAACTTGTAGACATCGCGGCTTCCGCTTTCGATGCTTGGCTCAAACACGCGGCCGATCTTGGCGGCAACAACCAGAAACAGCATGCAGATGGGTGCGGGAAATTCCGTCAATTTTTGAATGAAGACGCCGAGAAGGTATAAGCTGACAATCGTGACGCCCGCCGCTGCGATTTCGGTTATGTCGGCTGATTTTGAATTTTCAGTGTTTTGGGAAGCCACATTTGCCTTGCCCGGTTGAAGCTGTCCTTCGCCGGTCAGGCGGGGCAAACGCTTGCCCAACAGATTGAGAAGTCCGCATAGCAGGACGGCTGTGAAGCTCCCAAGCATAACAATGGGTATGATCTGAGCAAAAAGCACATCTTGTGATTGATGAAGGATGAGTGAGTATCCGAGAGACAAGGGGATTGCGCCTTCTCCCAAGCCTCCCGCCATAATTGGAACGACGATGAAAAACAGACTGTGCGTGGCGGTGAATCCCATCGTCATGCCCGTCAAGGTGCCGACGATCATAGCAACGATCGACCCGGCGGCAAGGGGAATGAATACCTTGATGAAACCTGCCAACAGGACCTGACGGTCCATGCTGATGATGCTGCCGACGATAATTGCTGAAATATATAGATAGAGAAAATTCGACTGTTTGCTGAATGTCGTCACGGATTCTGCAACCGACGCCGGTACCCAACCATAGAACACTGCAGCCGAAGGGACAACAAATGCCATGATTGCGGCACCGCCCATCAGCCCGAGGATTCGCACACGCTTGCCCAATTCCATAAAGAAGAAGCCGCCAATCGCCAGAATGCCGATCGACATCGTCAAATCAGAGGGCACCTTACCGATTGATACGAAGCCAACGACCAGAAGCGCGATAAGCAGATAAACAGGAAGCGGAACGATACCTATGCGAATGCGCTGTGCAAGCCAGAAGCTTTCACGCCAATCTGCGCTACAAGTTTTATGCTCGGTCTGTTCACGATGAGCCATGCTTCCTCCTTCACGCTATTGTTTTAAATTTCAATAACTTTGGTGCTGAAATAAAATAAGATCTGCATTGACGGTGCGCGTAACTGCGCCCTGTCGCTGGAAATTTTTCGGATGCGTATTTCGTTGTTTTGTTTATAAGTATAATTTATAAATAATGGTGGTTATAACAATTTTTATTTAACTTGTATTTAGTATTGAATGTAATTTTATTTGTTGTAAATTGCGTGCGCCTTGTGCGGAGCGGAGTATAGGATATGAGTTTAAGCTGTACTTTAAGCGGGTTTGGTCAGTTTTCCGGCCGGCCGTAATTATCCGCCGGTTTTCTCTGACCCTTTCATCGCTGTTTTAAATGCTGCGCAATAGCGCTGCAGTCAGCGGGTGGTATGAAATTTCTTCATTCTTAAATCCTTATTGAGAAAAGGCACGGACTTTCAAAATTGACATCAGTTAGAGCGCAAAAGATAAATTAGTCCAACTCCTGCAATTGAGGGGGAGGATTCAAGCAGCTCTTACAGCCATGTGGCATCGATGTCTGTCATAAGCTAGCGTTGACCGCCTCTCGAACGGGTATAATTTGCGGAGTTGCATAATCGTAAAGTATGGCAATATGGCGTCACCGACAAAAACGCCATTGCACAGCTTCAAAGGCCGAAGACAGTGATCGTGTAGCCGGTCTGTTAAGGTCAGCCGTTTTGGCCGGTGCAAATTTTGCCGGTTAGGAAACGGGCGATGCCCTATGCGCCGTGCTGCGCTTTTGCATTTGGGATATAACGAAATAAGCGCGATCCTTCCTGTATTTTAGAGCAGTTTTGTTGCGCTCATTGCTGCAAACACATTGACTCTTTTTTCAAAGGGCTTAAAAGCGCAATCGGAAAAGGAGACAATCCCGTGAATGCTTCTCGCGCATCACATAGCCTGTGCGGACGAAATGGCCTCATCGCCATTTTGAGCCCTATGGCGTCCGTTTCCAAAACTACCATGGCCACTTGCATTAAAACGACCACCAAAACGGTCTGACCCCTTGGCCTGCTCGCCCTCTCTCCCCGGGTCCGGCCCAGGGAAAAGGCCCGCTGGTCGCGGGTTTTTATGGAAGCGGAGAGGACAGGAGAAGGTAAATGGGTTTTAAAGTTGCAGTCGTCGGCGCCACCGGAAATGTCGGTCGCGAAATGCTCAATATCCTTGAAGAACGCGGTTTTCCGGCTGATGAAGTCGTAGCGCTTGCTTCGCGTCGTAGCCAGGGAACGGAAGTATCCTATGGCGACAAGACGCTGAAGGTAAAAGCACTCGACCAGTATGACTTTTCCGATACCGACATTTGCCTCATGTCCGCTGGTGGAAATATTTCCAAGGAATGGTCGCCTAAGATCGGTGCGCAGGGCTGTGTCGTTATCGATAATTCGTCCGCATGGCGCTATGACGCCAATGTGCCGCTCATTGTGCCTGAAGTGAACCCGGACGCGATCGAAGGTTTTCGCAAGAAGAATATTATTGCCAACCCGAATTGCTCGACTGCGCAGCTCGTCGTGGCGCTGAAGCCTTTGCACGATGCAGCCAAGATCAAGCGCGTCGTTGTTTCGACCTATCAGTCCGTTTCGGGTGCTGGCAAGGAAGGCATGGATGAGCTGTTCCAGCAGTCGCGCGCGGTGTTTGTTGCTGATCCGGTCACTGCTCAGAAGTTCACCAAGCGGATCGCGTTCAACGTGATCCCGCATATCGATGTCTTTATGGAAGACGGTTACACCAAGGAAGAATGGAAGATGGTGGCCGAAACCAAGAAGATGCTTGATCCAAAGATCAAGCTCACAGCAACGGCCGTTCGTGTGCCCGTGTTCATCGGTCACTCGGAAGCCGTCAACATCGAGTTTGAAAACCCGATTTCGGCTGAAGAAGCACGCGATATTCTGCGCGAAGCGCCAGGCTGTCAGGTTGTCGATAAGCATGAAGACGGCGGTTACATCACGCCGTATGAATCGGCTGGCGAAGATGCAACCTATATCAGCCGTATCCGTGAAGACATCACGGTTGAAAACGGTCTGGCACTGTGGGTTGTTTCCGACAACCTGCGCAAGGGCGCAGCTCTCAACACGATCCAGATCGCCGAACTGCTTGTCGCTCGTGGCCTCATTACGCCAAAGGCACTGGCTGCTTAATCAAGATTGCAGATCGCAAAATAAAGGCGCCGGTTTTCCGGCGCTTTTTCAATTTGAGAGACTGTCTTTGAGATTGTTGCGGACATCAAGCAGCTGTGCTCGAAGATGCTGTAAATCCCCGATGGGTTGACCGAGTGCGCAAAGCACCTGTTCCGGGATGCTTTCAGCTTGTTTGCGCAAAGCACGGCCTTCATCGGTCAGCGTGATGCGAACCTGCCGTTCATCTTGGCTGTCACGGCGGCGCGCAATATGCCCTGCTGCTTCCAGCCTTTTTAAAAGCGGGGTGAGGGTGCCGGAATCGAGATTGAGTTTCGCGCCGATTTCAGAAACCGTGCGGTTATCCTGTTCCCACAAAACAATCATGACCAGAAACTGAGGGTAGGTGAGTTCCAGCTTGCTGAGGATCGGCTGATAGGCGCGCGTCAGCGCATTCGCCGTCGAATAGATCGCAAAACAGACCATGTCCGACAAATTGAGATGAGATTCCTTTGGGTCTTCTTTCATAGCGCAAGCTCCATGGCAGAACTTTATAGGAGGTGCAATTGAATTGCGCATCACATATTTGTGATAATGTATTTTGCAAAATTAGATTGTGCGCAATTTAATAATTTGCAATTTTGATTGCGGAGATACATGAATACGCACCAAAGGAGATTTTCAAATGGCTATTCTTTACACCACCCAGTCTACGGCAACCGGCGGCCGCACGGGCAGCGCCAAGACCGCTGATGGACGTCTCAGCGTTGTTCTTGACACACCAAAGGAGCTTGGCGGTTCGGGCGGCGAGGGAACCAATCCTGAGCAACTGTTTGCATCTGGTTATGCAGCATGCTTTCTCGGGGCATTGAAATTTGTCGCAGCCAAAGAAAAGGTTTCTGTTTCCGCTGATAGCACAGTGACCGCAACGGTTGGTATTGGTCCGCGTGAAGATGGTACTGGTTTTGGACTGGATGTGGCTCTGGAAGTCGCTCTGCCGGGCGTTGATAAGGCCAGGGCAGAAGAGCTGGTCAATGCCGCGCACATTGTTTGCCCTTATTCACATGCAACGCGCGGCAACATCGATGTCCGCCTGAGCGTGGCATAAAGCGCATCCCGAAAAGTGGGAACCGGTTTTTGGAAAAAGATGCGCGGCGAATAAAATTAGCACAAGGCGCCCAGACGGGCGCCTTTGTTTTATTCATTCAGGCAGATCATTCAACGCTTTTAGGGCTGCCTCAACCTGTGCTCGCGTTTCTTCGCCCAATGGCAGAATGGGCCGCGGCGGCTCGATCTTTGCAAGATCAAGCAGATCGGCAATAACAAACATCACACGGAAACTGCCATGGGTTTTGAACAGGCTCCAGAGCGGTTCAAATGCCCTATTGATGCGCTCGGCTTCTTCCTGTTTGCCGCTTTGTGCAGCGCGCACCAAGGCTGCAAACTGCTTTGGCAGAAGGCCCGCTGCCACACTGTAGAAAGCATCAGCGCCTGCAAGCAGCGCATTCTTTGCGCCCCAATCGCCGCTATAACCGATGGCGAAATCATCGGGCGTTACAGCGCGAAGTTTCGCGATCTCAGCCGCGTATTTATCATCGGCAGGCAGGGGCATTTTGATTGCCCTGATGTTTTTGAGTTCTGCCAGGCGCGCAATCAGCTCATCCGTGAAAATGAAACGGGTGGTGCCGGGATTGTTGTAGATGCACAAAGGCAGATCAGTCGCTTGTGCAACAGCTTTGAAATGCTGGAAGCCTTCCTCCTGCGTGAGCGGTGTATAAGACACGGGCGCGAGCAACAGTGCATCAGCACCGGCATCTGCCGCATCGCGGGCAAGCGCTTGCGCTTCATCGGTCCGCAATGCGCCAACGCCCACAATGAGCGGTGTCTTACCACCGATGCATTTCACGGCGGTTTTGACTGTATGTCGGCGTTGTTCTCGTGTGAGGAACGCATAGCCACCAGTGCTTCCCAGCAGGCCGATTGAGCCCGCGCCTGCGTCATGGATGCGGGTGAGAAAAGCGCTGAGCATATCCTCTATGAGATTGCCTGCTGTATCGATTGGGGTGAGAGGGAAAGCGGAGAGACCTTTGAAAATATTCATTGCGATACTCATACTTCAAGCTGGTCTAGCGTGACAAAAGCAGGCGAATACCAGCAAAGGCAAAGACGGCTGACAGAATGCCTTCGATCCATCGGCGAGCGCGCCGGTATAAACGCACCATGGGCGCGGTTGAAAAGACGATGGCATAGCCACAGAAGATGGTGATGCTTAGGACAATGCAGCCGCTGAGGAAGGCTGCAACCTGTGGCCATGATGAATTTGTTCCAAGGCCAAGCGTTACCAGCGCGATCCATGACAGGATCGACTTGGGATTGGAAAGATGCATCAGCAGTCCGCGCCGATAAAGCTCTCCATCCGAAAGAAGAGCATCGCCATTTATCGTACGTGCTGCAATCTTCTCGTCTGATGCCATGGCCGCGCGTGCTGCTTTGAAAGCAAGATAAAGCAGATAGAGTCCGCCGAAAATTTTTAGAATAATCAGTGCCTCGGCGTAGCGGGTGAGGATTGCCGAAACTCCGGTCGCGGCCATTACGCCCCAGAATATGGAGCCAGTCACAACCCCTGTGGCGAATATCAGCCCCGCTTTTCGACCCTGATTCATGGCTACGCCCATAATGCGCATATTGCTGGGGCCCGGGCTTCCGGCAGCAATAACATAGGTCGTGTAAACGAGCAGAAGCTGGTAGGCAGCCGGAGAAAGGTTCATGATCATCACTCAGTTTGAACTGAGGCAATCAATAGCATTCTCCGCATGCAATATCTGTATTGCGATTGTATCGAAATCTCACGAAATTGTCACTGTTTTGATCAGAAATGGCCAAGCTGCGCCATTCATCGCAAATCTGTCATTCTATTCCGCCTGTGTTTCAAGATTTTCCATATCGTCATCCGAAAGGCCGAAATGATGGCCAATTTCATGGATAAGCACATGGGTAATGATGTCGCCGAGCGTCTCTTCATGCTCGGACCAGTAGTCGAGAATAGCGCGGCGGAAAAGTGTGATGCGGTTTGGGGTGTCGCCCGTTTGCAGGCTGAAGCGTTCACCGATGCCCGCGCCCTCGAACAGTCCTAACAGGTCGAAAGGCGTTTCCAGTCCCATATCTTCGACAATCTGTTCTTCGGGGAAGTCAGATATCTGTATAATAATATCGCCGCACAGCGTCCTGAACTCTTGAGGCAGATGCGCAAGAGCTTCAATCGCGATAGATTCGACTTCATCAAGTGACGGCGACAAACGTGCCGCCCAGTCACCGCTTTGATCTTCTCGGGCCATTTCAGCCAATCGTGTCCTATTCACTCGTTCAGGCCACCATGCTTAGACCAGAGGTAGATAATGATTTGATCATTATGCCCAAGGACGCAATTCAGCGTTTTTCGCCTCGAACGTATCAATGCTTTTAGCCTTTTCCATGGTCAGGCCGATGTCATCAAGACCATTGAGCAGGCAGTGGCGCTTGAAGTCGTCGAGGTCAAAGGAAATCGAACCGCCATCGGGGCCATGGATTTCCTTGGTTTCGAGATCAACAGTCAGCGTTGCATTGGCGCCACGCGACGCGTCGTCCATCAGCTTGTCGAGATCTTCCTGGCTGACCTTGATCGGCAGAATGCCATTCTTGAAGCAATTGTTGTAAAAGATGTCGGCAAACGAGGTTGAGATCACGCAGCGGATACCAAAATCAAGCAATGCCCAAGGCGCATGCTCACGCGAAGAGCCACAGCCGAAATTATCGCCTGCGACAAGAATCTGCGCATTGCGATAGCCGGGCTTGTTGAGCACGAAATCCGGATTTTCGGTTCCGTCTTCGTTAAAACGCATTTCGGCAAAAAGCCCCTTGCTCAGACCTGTGCGCTTGATCGTCTTGAGATAATCCTTCGGGATAATCATGTCCGTATCGATATTGACGATCGGCAGGGGGGCTGCAACGCCCGTGAGCTTGGTGAACTTATCCATCTTCCTGACCTGTCGGTTGGGTATTTTAAATTTGCAGTCTGATTTACATCAGCCCAGCACAGAGTCAATCTTTCAGGAGGCGAGTGCCCAATAGGTCGCAACCTTGAAGCAGATTAGCAGCGCTTCCGGCCTGTTTTGAAGAGGCCGGAAGTGGTTATCGTGTTTTGCGCATGAATATGTCTGAAATTAGTATCTAAAATTCAGAATCATGCGCCAGAGTTGGTTTGGACGAAATTATTGCATATCAAGTGCGATGCCGCCGGCTTCACTGCCAGTCAGCCTGCGTGCTTTTCCATCTGCTCCGACGACAACGGTATAGCGTCTGCGCAGCATGGTGAGGTTTGGCGAAACTGCGACATCAATCGCAGGGTCGAATTGCAGGGTGATCCGCCAGAGATCAGGCTTGATCGTTTCTTCAACAGCGATAATGCGTGCTTTAAAAACGGTTGAGTGAAAGGTGCCTGAAACGCGTTGACTGACACGGTAAGGGGCCGCACCGTCTTCGGTATGCGCGGCATCGGTCTTCGCGCCATAGGCTGCCAGTGTGTTCCAATCACGTGTACCGGACTGGCGAGCAACGAGGTCAAGCGCTTTTCCGTGGCTGATTTGGATGCCCTCTTCCCCCAGAGCCTGCCGCAAACGGCGAGCCTGATGTTTAAAATGCATCGTATTATGCCCAGCAAGGGTAGCTGTGGTCATGGTTTTGCTCCTGAATGTGAGCAGCGTTTTCGTGAACGGGTACCCGCATTGCCGTTTCTGCCGTCACCGGAACAGGAACGTGAATTTAGAATGCTTTACCATGGCCATGAGGCTGCGAGCGGCGGGTGCATTCCAACCCAAGGGCAGAAAATAGGCATATGTGAGGAGGATTACAAGCCCCTCAATATGGGAATGGGGTGCTTGCACCCTGGCGCTGTTCAGTGCACAAATTGCGCATGAAAACACTTGCTCGCCCACGTCGTTCCGTTTTGTTTGTTCCTGCCTCCAACAGCCGTGCGCTGGAGAAATCGCTGGCGCTTTCAGCCGATTGCGTGATTTACGATCTTGAAGATTCTGTTGCGCCAGAAGCAAAAATCGCTGCCCGCGATGCGTTGATTGCGCATTTTTCCCTTTATCCCAAGGTTCAGTTTGAGCGCATCGTGCGGGTGAATGCTGCGGACACGCAATGGGGAGAGGCGGATATTCTGGCGGGCGCGAAAATCGGCGCGGATGCCGTTCTTCTGCCAAAGGTCGAGCGACCGCAGGATGTGATTGATGCCGCTAATCTGCTGGATGGCAGCGATGCCGCGTTGTCCTTGCGCATCTGGGCAATGATTGAAACGCCACGCGGCATTCTCAATGCGGATGAAATTGCCATGCTTGGCCATCGTTCGGCGGCAAGGCTTGGCTGTTTTGTGGTTGGACCCAATGATATTGCGCTCGCCACGGGCGTTCGTCCGCAAGCCGGGCGGCCTTATTTGATCCCATGGCTCATGCAGATTGTTCTCGCGGCGCGCGCAGGCGGTATCGATGTGCTGGATGGCGTTTATAATGATTTTCGCGATAGCGCTGGCTTCGAGGCTGAATGCTTGCAAGCGGCTCTAATGGGCTTTGACGGCAAGACGCTCATTCATCCGTCGCAAATTGGCGCTGCAAACCGTGCTTTTTCGCCATCGGATGACCAGCTAGCCCATGCCCGCGCTGTGATAGAGGTGTTTTCGAAAGCAGAAAATGCGGATAAAGGCGTTGTGTCGCTGGACGGCCAGATGGTCGAGCGCCTGCATCTCGCAATGGCTGAGCGTTTGCTTGCAAAATCAAATTCATCATCATGACAAAGGAAGAAAGACTATGAAGCTTTATCGTTTCATCACTGGCCCGGATGACTCCGCATTTTGTCATCGCGTGACCGCCGCTTTGAACAAGGGCTGGCAGCTTCATGGCTCGCCAACCTATGCGTTCAATGCAGCAACGGGCGTGCTTCATTGCGGCCAGCCGGTTATCAAGGAAGTTGAAGGTGTAGACTATACGCCGGACATCAAGCTCGGCGATTATTGATAAGACGAGAAAAAGGCCGGTTTCCCGGCCTTTTTTTCAGTTCAGTCCACGCTTTTCAATCATTGCATCGGGCGTTGGCATCTTGCCGCGGAAGGCTTTGTAAAGCTCTTCCGGATCGCGGCTGCCACCGGCTGAATAGATATATTGCCTGAGTTTTGCAGCCAGTTCCGGGTTAAACGCGTCGCCGGTTTCTTCAAAAGCCGCAAATGCATCGGCATCGAGCACTTCCGACCACATGTAAGAATAGTAACCGGCTGAATAGCCATCACCGGAGAAGACATGGGTGAAATGTGGTGTGCGGTGACGCATGATAATTGCATCTGGCATCGATAGCTTTTTCAGCGCTGCTGTTTCAAATGCCAGCGGATCGGTGATCTTTTCCTTGCCGGTATGGAACGCCATATCGACGAGCGCAGATGCGGTGAATTCAACCGTGTTGAAGCCTGCATTGAACGAGCGCGCAGCAAGCACCTTATCAAGAAGTGCCTTTGGCATGGCTTCTCCCGTGCGATAATGCACGGCGTATTCTTCAAGCACCTGCGGCACGGTCAGCCAATGCTCGTAAAGCTGCGACGGCAATTCAACAAAGTCACGCGAAACGGCGGTGCCGGAAACGGCTGGCCATGTTACATCCGATAAAAGTCCGTGCAGCGCATGGCCAAATTCATGAAAAAGCGTGCGGGCATCATCAAGCGAGAGAAGCGCCGGTTCTCCGGCTTTTGGTTTTGCAAAATTCATGACATTGTAGATGAAAGGTTTTTGGCCTGCATCGAGCTTGTGGCTTGATTGTAGCGAACTCATCCACGCGCCGGAACGTTTCGATTTACGCGCAAAATAATCACCGAGAAACAGGCCGCGTTCGCTGCCGTCCGCATTGAACACCTGAAACACCCGTACATCTGGATGCCAAGTGGTAATGCCCTTCTTTTCTTCAAAGCGAATACCGAAAAGGCGCGTTGCCACATCAAAGCTGGCTTCGATGATCTTTTCGAGTTGCAGATAGGGTTTCAGTTCAGCCTCATCGAAAGCAAAACGCTCGGCACGCAGCTTCTCGGCATAAAAACGCCAGTCCCATGGCGCGACCTTGTGATTGCCACCATCGGCGGCGATCAGACGTTCCAGTTCAGCTTCTTCTTCGCGCGCCTTGGCTCGCGCCTTATCCCACACGGGTTCCAGCAGGTTCATGACAGCCTCTGGCGTCTTGGCCATGGTGTCATCAAGCTTATAGGCGGCAAAATTGGCATAACCGAGCAGATGCGCCTTGCGCTCGCGCAGTTCCACCATTTCGCGCACAATCTCGCGATTGTCGTTGTCGCCTCCATTTTCGCCACGCTTGGCCCAGGCATTGAAAGCTTGCTCTCGAAGTTCCCGGTTTTCTGAAAAGCTCAAAAATGGTTCGACAATCGAGCGTGAGAGCGTCACCGCCCAAACGTCAGGTCGGCCATGTTCGCCAGCCGCACTTTGCATGGCGTTTTTAAGAAAATCGGGAAGTCCCGCAAGATCGGCTTCGTCGGTGATGAAAAGCGCCCAGCCTGCTTCATCCTTCAGCACATTCTGACCAAAGCGTGCGCCAAGCCCGGCGAGTTTTTCATTGATGCCTGCGAGTTCGTTTTTGCCTGCCTCATCAAGCTTCGCACCAGAGCGCACAAAGCCCTTCCAGGTCTTTTCCAGCACACGCTTTGTCTCCATGTCGAGATCCAGATGATCGCGCTTTTCATACAGTGCGTTGATACGCGCAAAGAGAGCCGGGTCCATCATGATACGCGAGTAATGGCGCGACATTTTCGGCGCGATTTCGCGCTCAAGCGCCTGAATCGTATCATTGGTATGTGCACCTGCGCGCAACCAGAAAACTGACGAAACACGGTCGAGCGCCTTGCCTGAAAGCTGTAAGGCTTTGAGCGTATTCTCAATCGTTGCCTCGGAGGCACTGTTTGCAATGGTTTCCACGTCTGCAAGGTCGTAAGCCAAAGCAGCATCAAAGGCGGGAGCGAAATCTTCATCCTTGAAAGCGGTGAAATCCGGCAGGCCGAGAGGTCCATTCCATTCGGTCAGTGCATGATTATAGACGGGCGTGTCGGACATCGCAAAACTCTCATTTAAATGAACTCGATATGAGTAAGACTTAGGATTTGAATGCGTTGAGGACAAGGGCAATTGGCAGTATAAGCAGAATATGAAAAAGCCGTCATGAAAGTCGCGCAGGGGTTGACTTTGATGTCGACCCGGCGCACATGAGCCTCGCAGCCGCATTTTCTTTGGCTGCATTTCAACCGGAGTTTTATTCTCTTATGCCAAGCGACAGTCATAGTCGATTGTTTCAGCCGTCAAGGCAGTTCGTGATCTGATCGCTTGCGGTCGGCTTGCACGATCTGCCTCTGACGGCGGATCGACAGAAAGGCAAGCCTATGACCGACAACAACTTCTTCTCTGAAGTGCTTAATGTTGCCGACCTCCCTGCTGCGGCAATTGCCAGCCGCATCGCCGATATTCGTACAGGTGACGCGGTCGAGATCGTCAATGAACTGGATGCAGATGATGCAATCGCGGTTCTTGCACAGCTATCGCACGATGATGCCATCCGCCTGCTTGACCAGCCGGAACTGGAACGTGCGACCGAAATTCTTGCAAATTTACAGCCCAATATCGCAAGCTCGCTGCTTGATGGCATGTCCGCTGACCGTGCCACGGACGTTTTCCAGGACATGGAAGATGCGGATCGGGCACGGCTTTTTCCCATTCTCGCGCCTGAGACAAAGGCTGCGTTGAAAAAGCTTATGGGCTATCCGCCGAACACGGCTGGTAGTCTGATGACCATTGAATTCATCACGGTTCCTTCGGACTGGAATGTCGGGCAAACGCTTGATCATATTCGTAAGGTCGAGCGCACACGGGAGACGGTTTATGCAATCTATGTGGTTGAGCCACAGACCCGCGTTCTGCTGGGCGTGGTCAGCCTGCGTCGTCTGATTGTTCGCGAGCTTGATGAGCCGATCCTCTCGCTTGCCCGCGATGATGATCCGATCACCATTTCGCCCCTTGCCAACCGTGAAGATGTTGCGCGGCTTTTCCGCAAGCACGACCTTCTGGCGGTGCCTGTCGTTGATGACAGCCGCCACATCATCGGCATTGTTACTGTCGATGATGTGCTGGATGCCATGACCGAGGATGCCAGCGAAGATGCTTATCGTTTTGGCGGCATGGAGGCACTTGATAAGCCTTATATGCGCATCGGCTTTGGCGAAATGCTTAAAAAACGCGGTGGCTGGCTGGGTATCCTGTTCCTTGGCGAAATGCTGACCGCAAGTGCGATGCAGCATTTTGAGCTGGAGCTGGAAAAAGCACTGGTTCTGACGCTGTTTATTCCGTTGATCATGTCGTCCGGCGGCAATTCCGGTTCGCAGGCAACCTCACTGATCATTCGCGCGCTGGCTCTACAGGAACTGACGCTCAAGGACTGGTGGCGGGTCGCAATTCGCGAAATACCAACCGGTCTGGCACTTGGTGCATTCCTTGGGTTTATCGGTGTTGTCCGTATTGCTATCTGGCAGAATCTCGGCATCTATGACTATGGAGAGCACTGGATGCTGGTTGCGGTCACGGTGGGGATGGCGCTTGTCTGTATCGTGACCTTCGGCTCGCTGACAGGTTCGATGCTGCCGTTCATTCTGCGCAGACTGGGCTTTGATCCCGCAAGTGCCTCGGCGCCTTTTGTCGCCACACTGGTTGATGTGACGGGTCTCGTGATCTATTTCAGCGTTGCGCTGGTCATTTTGTCGGGTACCTTGTTATAGAAACACCGGCAAAACTGTCACAATCAGCCTGTAAACAAACATCTAAATCCGGTCTTTTCGGGTTAAATGAGGGGCAGTTTCGCGCTGCCCCTTTCTAAAACGTAAAAAAACCTGTAAGAGCGCCCCATTGATTTTCCGTGCATCCATCTTGGCGCGGCTCCCAACTCATACAGAAGTGATCTCTATATGGAATTGCGTAATATCGCTATTATCGCACACGTCGACCATGGCAAAACAACGCTGGTCGACGAACTGCTGAAGCAGTCCGGCTCTTTCCGCGACAATCAGCGCGTTGCAGAACGCATGATGGACTCCAACGATATCGAGCGCGAGCGCGGCATCACCATTCTCGCCAAGGCCACTTCGGTTGTCTGGAAGAACACCCGCATCAACATCGTTGACACGCCCGGCCACGCCGATTTCGGCGGTGAAGTTGAGCGTATTCTTTCGATGGTGGACGGCGCTATCGTTCTCGTTGATGCTGCTGAAGGCCCAATGCCACAGACGAAGTTCGTGGTTGGCAAGGCGCTTAAGGTTGGTCTGAAGCCAATCGTTGCGATCAACAAGATCGATCGCCCGGATGGCCGTCATGAAGAAGTCATCAACGAAGTGTTTGACCTTTTTGCCAACCTCGACGCAACCGACGAGCAGCTCGACTTTCCGGTGCTTTACGGTTCAGGCCGCAATGGCTGGATGGCATTGAACCCAGACGGCCCAAAGGACGAAGGTCTTGCGCCGCTGTTCGATCTGGTTCTCAAGCACGTTCCTGCGCCAAAGGTTGCGGAAGGTCCGTTCCGTATGATCGGCACGATCCTCGAAGCTGATCCGTTCCTTGGCCGCATCATCACCGGTCGCATCCATTCCGGTTCGATCAAGCCGAACCAGAGCGTTAAGGTTCTTGATCAGGAAGGTAAGCTTCTTGAAAACGGCCGTATTTCGAAGATCCTCGCTTTCCGCGGTATCGAACGTCAGCCGATTGAAGAAGCACAGGCAGGCGACATCGTTGCTATTGCCGGTCTTTCCAAGGGCACGGTTGCAGACACGTTCTGCGATCCTTCCGTGACCACACCACTTGAAGCGCAGCCGATTGATCCACCGACTGTAACCATGTCCTTCATCGTCAATGACAGTCCTCTGGCTGGCACGGAAGGTGATAAGGTTACCAGCCGCGTGATCCGCGATCGCCTGATGAAAGAAGCTGAAGGCAGTGTTGCTCTCAAGATTGAAGAATCCGGCGAAAAGGATTCGTTCTTCGTTTCCGGTCGTGGCGAATTGCAGCTTGCTGTTCTGATCGAAAACATGCGCCGTGAAGGTTTTGAGCTTGGCGTTTCGCGTCCACGTGTTGTCATGAAGGACGGCGAAAACGGCGAGAAGCTGGAGCCTGTCGAAGAAGTCGTCATCGACGTTGATGAAGAATATTCGGGCACCGTTGTTCAGAAGATGTCTGAACGCAAAGCCGAAATGGTCGAACTGCGTCCTTCGGGCGGCAACCGCGTTCGTATGGTGTTCTACGCACCGACCCGTGGTCTGATCGGCTATCAGTCGGAACTTTTGACCGATACACGCGGCACGGCGATCATGAACCGCCTGTTCCACGATTATCAGCCATATAAGGGTGAAATCGCTGGCCGTAACAATGGCGTTCTGATCTCCAACGATCAGGGTGAAGCTGTTGCCTATGCGCTCTTTAACCTTGAAGATCGTGGTCCAATGATCATTGACGCAGGCGTCAAGGTTTACCAGGGCATGCTGATCGGCATCCACTCACGCGATAACGACCTTGAAGTAAACGTGCTGAAGGGCAAGAAGCTCACCAACGTTCGCGCGGCAGGCAAGGATGAAGCTGTGAAGCTGACGCCGCCGATCCGCATGACACTGGAACGCGCTCTGTCATGGATTCAGGACGACGAACTGGTTGAAGTCACGCCAAAGTCGATCCGTCTGCGCAAGCTCTATCTCGATCCAAATGAGCGTAAGCGTTTTGAAAAGAGCGGCAAGTCAAGCGCTGCCTGATCTTTCTGATGCTATAAAAAAACGGCGCCTTCGGGCGCCGTTTTTGTTTGGGGTAACAAGATTTATTCTTTATCGCTCGCCGCGGCGATAGGGCTGCATCAGCGCCTGTGGAACGCGTGCGCGACGTGCCATTACGATCAGCGCCACAATCGACATGATATATGGGATCATCAGGAAGAGCTGATAAGGCACGAGCTTGCCGTAAACGGTTTGTAGACGCAGCTGGAACGCGTCAAAGAGCGCAAACAGCAAGGCGCCTAAAAGTGCGCGCGCAGGCTTCCATGAGGCAAATACGACGAGCGCGATACACACCCAGCCGCGTCCCTGCATCATGGTCGGGAAGAACGAGTTGAACGCGGAGAGCGTGAGAAACGAGCCGCCAACAGCCATCAATGCACTGCCGAACATGATGGTGAAAATACGCACCCGGATCGGGTTGATGCCTTGCGCTTCGGCTGCATGTGGATTTTCACCGGTCATGCGAATGGCGAGGCCAAGTGGTGTGCGAAACAGCACATAACCAAGCAGCAGTGCCAGTGGAATGGCGATCCATGTGAGTGCTGTCTGGGTGCCGAGCACCTGTCCAATAAACGGAATATCCGCAAGCCAAGACGGATTGACTGGCTGGAACGGTGTGATTGTCGGTGGTGTGGAAGACAATGGCACCAGCAGACGAAACAGGAAATAGCTCAGACTCGACGCAAACAGCGTGATGCCAAGGCCGACCACATGCTGCGACAGGCCGAGTGGAACGGTCAGCGCTGCGTGCAGCAGGCCAAAAACAGCACCCGATGCGGCAGCAGCCAGCACGCCGACCCAAAGATCTGCCCCGTTGAAGACGGTCAGCCAGCCGATCATTGCGCCAAAGGTCATGATGCCTTCGATGCCGAGATTCAGAACGCCTGCACGTTCGCAATAAAGTGCGCCGAGCGTGCCGAAAATCAGCGGTGTTGCGATGCGCAGAACCGATACCCAGAGGCCAGCGGAAAGCAGGATATCCATCAACTCGTTCATCGGGCGATCCTGTATTGGGTGAAGAAGAGGGCGACCAGCATGGTGAGCAGCGACAGTGCAACCGTCACATCGGCGATGAAGCTCGGAATGCCAATGGCGCGGCTCATGCCGTCTGCGCCAACGAACATGGCTGCTGCAAAAAGGGCCGAAAAAATCGCACCAATGGGGTTCAGATTGGCAAGCATGGCAACGATGATGCCGGAATAGCCAAAGCCCGGCGACAGATCGGTTGTGACATAACCTTTGACACCCATGACCTGTATTGCACCGGCAAGACCCGCAAGACCACCGGAAATGCAGGCGACTTTCACCAGCGTTTTGCCAAGGGGTACACCTGCAAAACGCGCGGCTTTCGGGTTAAGTCCCGCAGCTTTGGTTTCAAGACCAAACACGGTGCGCTTTTGGACATAGGCGATGATCAGCGCAAGCGCGATGGCAATCAAAATGCCGATATGGAGCCGCATGCCCGGCATGATTTTTGGCAGCACGGCTGCATCCGGTACAGGTTCCGACTGCGGCCAGCCGAAAGCCAGCGGGTCTTTCATCGGGCCTTCGATCATCATCGAAACGAATAGAACAGCCACGAAATTGAGCAGCAGCGTGGTCACGACTTCATCAACGCCAAAGCGCAGGCGAAGGCCGAGCGGGATCAGCAAAAAGATCATGCCAGCAATCGCACCCACGATCAGCAACAGCGGAATGAGTAAGGGTGCTGGCAGGGCTAATTGCGTGCCACAGGCAACAACCGCAAGGGCACCCATATAAAATTGGCCTTCAGCGCCGATATTCCAGAGTTTTGAACGGAAGGCGACAGCCGCAGCAAGGCCGGTCAGCATCAAAGGGGCCGCGCGGGTCAATGTTTCGGTGATGGAAAGCTTCGTACCGAATGCGCCGATTGCAATCTGGCGGAAGGATTCAAGCACAGGGGCGCCCGCGGCTGCGATCAGCAGACCAGCCAGCACAAAGGCAGCGAGAACCGCAAGAACCGGAGCCGTTGCCACCAGAGCCATGGGCCTTGTTTCGCGTCGTTCAATACGCATCAGTTGAGCCCCTTCGTAGTATTATTCTGCCATTCGCCGGCCATCATCAGGCCCAGTCTTTGCGCATTGGCCTCGGCTGCATCAATGGGTGGAGACAGCTTTCCTTTGACGATAGCCTGCACGCGGTCGGCAAGGCCGATAATTTCGTCAAGGTCTTCCGAGATAAGCAGCACGGCAGCACCTTTGGCCCGCGCTTCCAGAATGCGGGCATGAATGGCAGCGACTGCACCTTCATCAAGGCCGCGCGTTGGCTGGGCAGCAATTAGAATGCGCGGGGCTGTTTCAAGGTTGCGGCCCAGAATGAGTTTCTGCATGTTGCCGCCTGAAAGCAGACGAATGCGGCTGTCGGGCGTGCCGCCACGCACATCGAAATCTTTAATGATGCGGTTGGTAAATTCACGCGCAGCCGTTCGATTGACCAGAATGCCATTGGAAAATTGCGGATCGCGGACGCGCTCAAGTATAGCGTTTTCCCAAAGTGTGAGATCGCCGATTGCGCCTTCCGCATTGCGATCTTCCGGGATACGGCCAACGCCCATTCCCACAAACTGACGCGGATCAAACTTCTTAACCGCCTCGCCGAACATAACGAGTGAGCCACTGGCAGGCTGGCTGAGGCCGGAAACAAGACGGCCGAGCGCCGCCTGACCATTGCCGGAAACGCCGATGATGCCGAGGGTTTCGCCAGCGCGCAGATGAAAATCAAGATCGGTCAAGCGCGCCACACCATCTTCCACCACAGTGACATTCTTTGCTTCAAGCAAAGTCTCGCCGGGGGGGGCGGCTGCGCGCGAAGGGCGCGAAACACGGCGGCCAACCATCAGTTCAGCCAGCTCTTCCTTGGAGGTTTCGGACGCTTTGCGTTCTGCGACAAGCTTGCCGCCGCGCAAGACCACAACGCGGTCAGCAGCAGACATGACTTCATGCAGCTTATGCGAAATGAAAATGAGCGACAGGCCCTGACGCGCCATCTCTTTCAGTGTCGCAAACAGGTTTTCGGCTTCCTGCGTGGTCAGAACGGCGGTCGGCTCGTCGAGGATCAGGATGTCGGCGTCGTTATAGAGTGCCTTGAGGATTTCCACACGTTGCTGCTCGCCGACCGAAAGGTCACCAAGCCGTGCATCGGGATCGACCTGCAAGCCAAAGCGTTTGGCAATTTCCGAAATTTTGGCGCGCGCTGCACCATGCGCTGATTTTAGTTTCCAGAGGCTTTCGGTGCCGGTGATGATGTTTTCCAGAACCGTGAGATTGGGAGCCAGTGTAAAATGCTGATGCACCATACCAACGCCCGCATCGATTGCGGCGCGTGGCTTACCCTGCGGGATTTCGGTGCCCTTGACGAAAACGCGCCCTTCATCAGGCACGTAATGGCCGAACAGAATGTTCATTAGCGTGGTTTTGCCAGCGCCGTTTTCGCCGAGAAAAGCGAGGATTTCGCCGCGCTCAAGCTTTAACGAAATAGCGTCATTGGCGGTCAGCGTGCCAAAGCGTTTGGTTATATTTTGCAGTTCGAGAACTGTGGTGGTCATGCGTTCAACCCCGCAACGCCAAATTTATGCTGAAAGCGACAGTCCTCTTCCATCAACTCGCCCAGGTTTAAGAGAAGATTGTCCGCTCCCATACGAGCAATCAACTGAATTGCAAGCGGCATACCGTTTGCGTCCGTGCCAAAAGGCATGGAAAGCGCCGGAAAGCCGGAAATATTGGCCAAGGCCGCATAAGGCGCGAATGCATTCATCTTATGCCAATGTGCGTCCACATCGTCATGATCCATAGGATATGAGCCGATCGGCTGCGGACCACGCGCCAGCATCGGCGTTATTAACACATCAATGTCATGGAAAATCTGCCAGAGTTGATAGGCCGTCATAACGCCGCCATTCATGGCGTCGTAGAGTTCGACTGCGCTCATTCTGCGTCCGCGCAATGCCACGGCTTGCGTCAGTCTTTCAGGCTTATCTTCGTCAATTGAGAATGCATCAATCGCCGATGCCAGATTGGCCGAGATGATCCGGTCAAAAGCTGTGGCACTGTTATCAACGAGCGGGGAAAGAGCATCCGCATTGATCGCCCGAATTGTGTGGCCTTGCGCTTCGAGAAAGCGGGCTGCATCTTCAACCACTTGTTGACGCTCTTCCGTTACCGGATATTTGGTCAAATCTCCCGAAACAATACCGATGCGCAGTTTTGACGGCTTGTTGTCTGATCGAAGGGAGACATCAGGCAGGAAGCTTTCGGCGTTGCCAGCAACGAGCGGGAATAAAGTCTTTGCATCGCGAATTGAACGGCAAAGCGCAAATTCGCTTGCGATGCCTGCGAGATAATTGCCGAAATGCGGACCGGCTGGCATAGCGCCACGGCTTGGCTTGAGGCCGATCAGCCCACAAGTTGCCGCTGGAACGCGGATCGAACCACCAGCATCGGTTGCGTGCGCTATTGAAACAATACCGGCTGCCACGGCTGCGGCTGCACCGCCCGATGATCCGGCAGGCGAGAGTGTGTCGTCGAAAGGATGGCGAGCGAGAGGGCCGTCTATTGGCTCGCTTGCAAGCGCCATGCCGAATTCTGGAACGGTTGTCGTGCCGAAGAAGCTAAGGCCCGCTTTGCGCAAACGCGCAGCGAGTTCTGAATCAAGGTCTCGCGGTGCGTTCGCACAGGCGCGCGAACCAAGGCGGATCGGCAGGCCAGCGCATGGACCACCAAGATCCTTGAACAGGGACGGTACCCCGGCGAATGGCGCTTTGTGATCAAAAGCGCTCGCATTCCCGCGTCCAAGTTCTTCATCGAGATATGCAATGGCGCCCAGAGGGCGCCATTTTTCTGCGGCTTCAATCGCGGCATCCATGGCCTCTCGTGCGGTCAAAACGCCTTTCGCAATCGCGAGTGCGAGCGCTGTTGCATCCTGTTGCTTCATATCGAGTGCCACGTTGCTGTCCTGAAATTTCTTACTTAGGCTCTGCCGGATTTGGCTCGACCTTGAAAGTGCCAGCCTTGATCTCGGCGCGACGGGCTTCCATTTTGGCTTCGACGTCTGCCGGAGCAACGCCCTTGACGTAAACGATGTCGTTGCCGCCTTCCTTCATCAGGCTGAATGGCGTGTAATCCTTGCCGGTTGGATTTCCAGCCTTGACGTCTGCAACGGCTGCATCAAGGATCGGGCGGAAGTTCCACATCGCATTGGCAAAGACGGTATCCGGGTAGCGTGGCGTGTAATCGATCAGCGAACCAATTGCTTTGATGCCGCGTTCTTTGGCAGCATCTGCCGTACCGATACGCTCGCCAAACAGGATGTCAGCGCCAGCGTCGATCTGGGCGAGACCAGCTTCGCGTGCCTTTGGCGGATCGAAGAATGTGCCGATGAACGAAGCGTTGAACTTCGCATCCGGGCGGGTTTCTTTCACACCGTCCTGAAATGCGTTGATGAGCATGTTGACTTCAGGAATTGGGATAGCACCGACGGAACCGAACGTACCGGTCTTGCTCATGCCACCCGCAAGCATTCCTGCGAGATAGGCCGCTTCAAAATTCCATGTGCCGAACACGCCGAAATTGTCGCCCTGTTCCTTGCCGGAAGAACCCATGATGAAGGTGGTCTGTGGGTAATCGGCTGCAACCTGACGCGCTTCGCGTTCAACAGCATAGGATTCGCCGACGATCAGTTTGATGCCCTGTTCTGCATATTCGCGCATGGCGCGCGGATAGTCGCTGGCCGAAACGCCTTCCGAAAAGACATATTCGATAACGCCGTCGTCATTGGCCTGCTTGAGCGCTTCATGAAGGCGCGAGTTCCATGCGTTTTCAACAGGTGATGCATGAATGCCTGCGACTTTTAACTTTTCTTCTGCCGCGAAAACGCTGGTGGAGAGTGCTGTTACACTGAGAGCCGCAGACATTGCGAGAACGCTGCGGCGTGTGAGTTTGGACGGTGTGGTCATGGAAACCCCTCTTGGGTGATGTGTAGACGTGCAATTATGCGCGACTGATTGCTCCGCCTCTTTTTGCGAGGCTTATGAGCAACGTCACGTATTTCAGACGAATCTGCCGTTAATTCAAGCGCTTTTATCAGACGGTTGAAAAAGAGGCACTGCTTTTTCGTCGTATTTTTGTGGGAATATTATTCCTGTGGCGCATAATCTGCGCCATCAACCGAAGACGGACGGCCTTCAAGGTTGAGTGCGCTGATGCGTTGTGGTGTTTCGGCGATGATTTTTCCGCGTTTGACGACTATCAGGCGGTTGGCTTTTAGGCGAAGTGCTTCCAGCGCGTCGCGTGCCTGAAGCACCACGAAATCTGCATTGCAGCCTTTTTCAAGGCCGTAACCTTCAAGGCCCAGCGCTTTAGCCGAATTGACGGTGAGCGCGTTGAAGACCTGTTTCTTGCCTTCAATCGATGTCATCTGCGCGACGTGAACAGCCATATGGCCGACTTCCAGCATGTCACCCGAACCCATAGAATACCATGGGTCCATCACGCAATCATGGCCAAAGGCTACGTTAATGCCAGCCGCCATCAGTTCCGGCACGCGGGTCATGCCGCGACGCTTCGGATAGGTATCTGCACGGCCCTGCAATGTGATGTTGATGAGCGGGTTTGGAATGGCGTTCATCTGCGCTTCCGCAATCAACGGAATGAGCTTGGAAACGTAATAATTGTCCATGGAGTGCATGGAGGTGAGGTGCGAGCCGGAGACGCGGCCCTGAAGGCCAAACCGCATTGTCTGTGCGGCCAGTGTTTCGACATGGCGCGACATTGGATCATCGGTTTCGTCGCAATGAATATCAACCGGCAGGCCGCGTTCTGCGGCAATGCGGCAGAGTTCTTCTAGCGATGCTGCACCGTCTGCCATGGTGCGTTCGAAATGTGGAATACCGCCGACAACATCAAGGCCCATATCGAGCGAACGATTGACGAGATCGACAGCACCGGGCGAACGATAGTACCCGTCCTGCGGGAACGCCACGAGTTGAAGGTCGATATAAGGTTTCACCTTTTCGCGCACTTCGATCATCGCCTCTGCCGTGAGCAGACGCGGATCGCTGACATCGACATGACTGCGAATGGCAAGCAGGCCCTGACTGACAGCGAGATCGCAATAGCGAAGCGCGCGCTCAACCATGGCGTCAACGGTCAGCATGGGCTTGAGTTCACCCCAAAGCGCGATGCCTTCCAGCAATGTGCCGGAGCGGTTTAAGCGCGGCAAGCCAAGTGACAGAGTTGCGTCCATATGGAAATGTGGATCAACGAAAGGCGGTGTGACCAGCCGGTTTGAAGCGTCGATTTCCTTGGCTGCCTGATGATCGCCCGTGGATGGCACAATATCGGCAATCTTGCCGTCTTTGACCAGAATGTCCTGCTTTTCACGTCCGTTGGGAAGATTGGCGTTTCTTACAATCAGATCGAACATGGGCGGCCTCTTGGTCATTATAAAAATATGAGCGCTATAATGTGCTGCTCATTTGCGTTTTGACTTATACCCAACTTTGCACGCACGCAATGCTGACGGAGCCATAAGGGGTCGTCATCCGCAACGTAAAATGCTAGTCCGCAAAAATACTGTTAGCAGGATAGCCATGTTCACCATCAGCCGCATTGAAACCATGACACAGGAGATCAAGAAGAGCCGTTTTCTGGCTATTGCCGCTCCTGTGGCGAACGAACAGGCGGCAAAGGATTTCCTGACTGAATATTCCGATCTGTCTGCGACGCATAATTGCTGGGCATGGCGCATGGGACAGAATTATCGCTTCAGCGATGATGGTGAGCCGAGTGGCTCGGCAGGCAAGCCTATTTTGCAAGCGATAGACGGTCAGCAGCTTGATAATATTGTGGTGGTTGTCACACGCTGGTTTGGCGGTATTCTGCTGGGCAGTGGCGGGTTAATGCGCGCTTATGGTGGCACGGCGGCCATGTGTCTTCGGCAGGCTGAGAAGACCGAAGTCATCCCCGTAATTGGTTTTGTGCTGGCGTGTGATTTTTCTGATCATGCGCTTATAAAAGCGCGCCTGACGGCTGTTGAGAATGTGACGATTGCGAATGAGAACTTCACCGCAACCGGCGTCGAAATAACGGGTGCGATGCCGCTTGCCGCACAAGATGATCTGGCGCGTCTGGTGAGCGACATCACTCGCGGTAAAACCGTGATAAAGTTTGACGACTGATCAGGAAAGCTGCGATTTCCGCAGCGCTTCTGCTGAATAATGTTTACGTTTGTCTTCATACATCAAAAGATCAGCGCGCTTCGCAACCGTTTCCAGTTTTTCGCCCGGCATACTGGTGGCGGCACCCATCGAAAGCTCGATTTTAAGCTGCGAATAATACTGGTTGTTGATATCGACCAGCCGGCGAATATCTTCCATCACCGCGTCCGCGCCGCGTTCATCAACATATGGCAGCACAACCGCAAATTCATCGCCACCGATACGGGCAGCATGGCCGGGAAGTTTTACGGCTTCGTTGAGCACTTCACCGATACGGCGCAGCAAACCATCGCCGCTGGCGTGCCCCAGCTGGTCATTGGCTGCCTTGAGGCCGTTGAGGTCAATGATGATGATTGAGACTGGGGGCTGTCCCTTGCGCTCAAGACGATTGAGTTCATCGACATAGAAAGCGCGGTTGTGCAACTTGGTCAGCACATCATGTTTGCCAAGGTATTCGAGATAGGCTTCTGCCTTTTTGCGCGCGGTAATATCAGCCAAGGCGACTTGAACCAGCGACCAGTCTTTTTCGTGTCCGGGGAGCACTGAAAACTGCAAGAGTAAATGCCGCTCGCTTCCATCAAGTGCATAGTTGACGACCTCGCGGCGCTGAAACAGAACGCCATTCCAAAGGTCGATGAGTTGCTCGCGGAAATTCGTTTCCATATCGCCTTTGAAAACATTTTGCAGGTTCTGCAACAAGGTAGCTTTGTCGGGCGCCAGAAACAGTTCGAGTGTTTCGCGATTGATATCAAGGACGCGGATTTCGCTCATGCACTGACGCACAAATTCAGGATGCACATCCGTAAAAATGCGAAAATCGACAATGCCGCGCTCGCGAATATCGTCCATCATCTGTTTGATACGGCTGAAATCTTCAACCCAGAGCGAAACAGGGGAATGCTCAAACAGGCCTTCCGCGTGCTGCTTATGCTTATTTTGCTCGCGCCGCGCTTCTTCGCGTGCTGTCACGTCTTCGATAGACAACAGAACACGCTCCCAGCTTTCTTCATGGCCGGGGAGAACCACGCCCTTAAGCTGAATATCGAGACGCTTGCCACCGAGAGAATAGTTTATGGTATCGCTCATAAAGGCGTTGTCACCATTCCAGAGCTGAACCATTTCTTCGATATGCGGATCAACCATATCGTCGCGGAACACACGCTCCAGATTTTCCTTCAGATGGTGGATGTCGCGTGCTTCATAAAGCGATAACGTTTTGCGATTGACCTTGAGCACACGGATCTGGCTTGTGCAGATGCGCAAGCGGCTGAGATCTTCTTTGAGGAAGGCTCTTAAATCTGTCACGCCGAGTTTGCGCCATTGCTCAAATTGCTTACGCAGGCCGCTATAGTCTTCAAGCCACAGGGAAATTGGCGCGAGTTCAAAGACATTGGCACCGTCATTTAAGGCAGATTCAATATTCATCGTTCGGTTCTAAACCTGAGGCGTTGTTGCATTATTCGCAGACCAGATTGGCAGATAATGATTGCCTTATATTATGCGGTTAAAAGATAAACCAGCACTTATCTATAGAAGCGTGTTATTAACCTAATTTTGTAGCGATTGATTAAAGTCCAATCTGGTAGAGACCGTTCGTCAATAACAATTTTCGATTGAGTCTCGTCTGAAGCCTTTGAAAGCGGTATGGATGCGATGATTTCAGGGGGCAAAATATGGATAAACCGCTAAAAAGCCGGGATGTCCCGCTAGCGGTAGATCTGGATGGCACACTCGTTGCGACAGATTTGCTATGGGAGAGTGTCTTTGTTCTTCTTAAGAAAAACCCGCTTTTTGTATTTCTGCTGCCAGTCTGGCTGTTGTCAGGCAAGGCCAATCTCAAGCAGCAGATAGCCAGTCGTATTTCTATTGACGCAGCGCTTTTGCCTTACCGGCAGGATTTTCTCGCATATCTGCGTCATGAACATTCGCTGGGTCGCAGGCTGGTGTTGGCAACTGCCGCAGCGCAACCGCTCGCGAAGGTTGTGGCGACTGAGCTTGGGATTTTTGAAAGTGTTTACGCGACAAGTGGGAAAACAAATCTGTCCTCACACCGTAAGGCACAGCTTCTAAGCGAAAAATTTGGCCAGAACGGTTTTGATTATGCCGGTAATGATCGCGCTGATATTGCCGTGTTTGCGGCTGCGCGCAAGGTGATTGTCGTTGCCCCCGACCGTGCTGCCGCACGCTTTCACAAACAAAATGGTGGCCGCCTTTTCAAGGCAGATAAGACAGGCATAAAGCCCTATCTTAAAATGCTGCGTGTTCACCAATGGCTCAAGAATCTGTTGGTTTTTGTGCCCGCATTTCTCAGCCATACCATATTCTATCCAGAGATAATTCTGTCCTCTGTACTCGCTTTCGTTGCGTTCTCAGCGGCAGCCTCTGCGATCTATATTCTCAATGATATTGTAGACCTGCCGCTTGACCGCCAGCATACCAGAAAGCGCTCACGTCCTTTCGCCAGTGGAGCGCTCAGTATTCCATTCGGGCTGAAAGTTTCATTGTTGCTGTTAATGATCACGGCCGGACTGTGCTTGTTGCTGCCATTGCCTTTCAGCTTGGTTATCGGTCTTTATCTGCTTGCCACAACAGCCTATTCGGTGGCGCTCAAACGTATGTTGCTGATAGACGTGATCTGTTTGGGGGGGCTTTATACGTTGCGTCTTCTTGGCGGTGCAACGGTTACAGAAATTCCTCCGTCATTCTGGCTGATGGCATTCGCTATGTTCTTCTTCCTGTCGCTCGCGCTGGTCAAACGCTATGTCGAGCTGCAGAATTCCACGGTAACCGAAAAAGATCGTATCGCTGGTCGCGGCTATCGCCCGGAAGATTTGGATATTGTCGGCCAAAGCGGGGTTGCTTCTGGTTTTACCGCAGCAGTGGTTTTAGCACTTTATGTCAACAGTGCCGCCGTTCAGCAGCTTTACAACTATCCGTGGCTGATCTGGCCGCTGGTCCCAATCGTGCTTTATATCATCATTCGTGTTTGGATATTGGCGCACCGCAAGGAAATGGACGACGATCCGGTCGTCTTTCTTGCCAATGACTGGCGTAGTCAGCTGGTGATCGCGATTGGCGCGGGCCTGCTGTTTGTGGCCGGGATGCGCTGATGGACCAGTCTTTCGACAGCTTTGGACGCATTGATCGTCATAGGCGAAGCGCAATTGCATTCGACGATGTGTTTTCCAGGCTGGAAGGCCCGCAAAGTCTGCTCGCATTCGGCAATGGACGGTCTTATGGCGACAGCTGCCATAATGACACAGGGCTGCTTGTGCCGATGCGCACGCATGCGCGGATTGTAAGCTTTGATCCGCATACCGGTGTTCTTGAAGCGGAATCCGGTGTTTTGTTGAGTGAGATTATCGCCGCTGTTGCCAAGCATGGTTATTTTCTACCCGTGACGCCCGGCACGCGCTTTGTAACGCTTGGCGGGGCAATCGCCAATGATGTGCATGGGAAAAACCATCATCTGCGCGGAACATTCGGGAGCCATGTTGAGAGCTTTGAATTGTTGCGTTCTGACGGTGTGCATTACATCTGCTCAAGCGCAGAAAATGCAGAGCTTTTTTCAGCAACGATTGGCGGCATGGGCCTGACAGGGTTGATCCTCAATGCCCGCATCCGGTTGATGCCGGTTGGTTCGCTGGATGTAGAAGAGCGCCTGACACCCTTTAAAAGCCTGCCCGAATATTTCGCGATGGCTGAAGAATCCGACCAGCAAAATGAATATGCGGTTGCCTGGGTGGATCAACTGGCAAGCGGCCATTCAGAAGGGCGCGGGATTCTGATTACCGGAAATCATGCAGTCAATGGCAAGCGCTTGGTCAATCATGGTGCAGCGCGGCTTGGCGTTCCGTTCGAGATGCCATTTTCGATGCTCAACAAACTGAGTCTCACTGCGTTCAACACACTCTATTTTCATGCAAAACGCCGCAGGCAGGCGCCACATCTTACAGGGTTCGAGGGGTTCTTTTATCCGCTTGATAGCCTGCGCAACTGGAACCGGCTTTACGGTCCGGCAGGACTTTATCAGCATCAAAGTGTGATCCCGCTTCAAGAGGCGGAGCGCGCCATTCCTGCAATGCTTCATGCAAGCAGGGCAGCAGGGCAGGCATCATTTCTTACGGTGTTGAAGCGGTTTGGCGATGCGCATTCTCCGGGGCTGATGTCATTTCCAAAGCCGGGTTATACCCTGACAATGGACTTTCCAAATCGCGGGCAAAAGACGCTTGAATTGCTCACCCTTCTTGACCGTATGACGATAGAAGCCGGTGGTCGTGTCAATCCATACAAAGATCAGCGCATGAGTGCGGAGACATTCAAGGCAGGCTTTCCAGAGTGGCAGCAGCTTGAAGAGATGCGTGACGCGCGGTTCTGCTCTGATTTCTGGCGGCGTACCGCATTGAAAAATTAAACCACGGGACAGACAATGAAATATATCCCATTCATTCTTTTTACGGTCATGACCAATGCGGCAGCACAACTTCTGCTCAAATATGGCATGATGACATTTAGCAATGCCAGCTATACAGCGGATACGCTGATTTATCGGATTTTTCAGATTGTCTTTAATCCGTGGGTTTTCGCTGGCTTGACCATGTTCGTGATTTCGATGGCATCCCATATGTATGTGCTCTCAAAAGTCGATTTGTCTTTCGCATATCCTTTTCTGAGCCTTGCTTATGTTGCGGTCGCAGTTTTCGCGTGGCTTTTGTTCAAGGAAGAACTGGGTGCCTACAAAATTGCAGGCATCGCTTTCATCTGCATTGGAACAGTATTGATCGCACAGAGCGGTAAGACGCCGAAGGTCGAACAGAACGCGGCGGTTCATGACCGTTCGTCAGTCTAAATTTAAAAGTCGGGGCAGGATTATGAGACATATTATTTTCGGTGGGGATGGTTTTGTGGGGCGTTATCTCGCTCCTATGCTTCTCGCTGATGGCCATGAAGTGATCGTCGCAGATATCGTGAAAAGCGATCTCGCGCATTATGGCCAAGCAACCTTTGTGCATACGGATGTGACCGACCCGGAAGCCATCCGCAAGCTTGGGCTTCGCGCCGACGATATGGTTTATAATCTTTCGGCCAAAATGCTCTCGCCGCTTCAGGTACGGGCCAAGCGTCACGATTTTTTCTTCCCGGTTAATTATTACGGCACGGAAAACATCATCAAGGCGATGGACGAGGCTGGCGCAAAGCGTCTCGTTCATTTTACCACCGACATGGTTTATGGCCACACTTATGTCTGGCCGCAGAAAGAAGATCACCCATGCAATCCGCTGGGCGAATATGGCTTGTCGAAGCTGAAAACCGAGGAACTGGCTGCGGAATGGCGCAAGCGCGGCATGAATATTTCGCTGTTCCGTCCGCGCCTGATCATCGGACCGGGACGCCTTGGTATTCTGGAAAAGCTGTTTAAGCTGATTGATAATAACCTGCCGGTGCCGATGATTGGCTCAGGCAAAAATCCTTATCAGTTCATTTCTGTGTTTGACTGTGCGTCCGCTTGTTACGCGGCCTTCAAAGTAGGTGTACCGAACGAGGTTTATAACCTTGGATCGCTTAATCCGCCACCGGTGCGCAAATTGCTCGGCGATCTGGTCAAGCACGCCGGCTCGAAATCCATTCTGGTGCCGACACCGGCATGGGCGGTCAAGCGTACGCTGGATTTCCTTGATTGGCTCAACAAGCCTTTGATGGACCCGGAGCAATATTTGATTGCTGATGAAATGTGTATTCTTGATGTTTCAAAGGGCGAGCGCGAACTCGGCTGGGTGCCGCAATATCGCGATGAGGACATGCTGATCGCAGCCTATAGCGAATATCATAAGAAACTTGAATCGAAGGCAGCGTGAGAACAGGCCATGACCAATATTGTAACAACAAATACCACGCCTAAGCCGAAGTTGCTGAGCGTTGAAGACGCCAAGGCGCTTGATCTGCCCCGCATGACAGAGCTTTTCACCGCGCACCTTAATCCGGGGCAGTTGCACTTCATGAAGCTGCTGGGTTTTCATAAGGTGAAAATCGAGCGTGCCGAAGGCATGTATTATTATGATCAGGACGGCCGCAAGATTCTCGATTTTTTCGGCGGTTTCGGTTCGCTGGCATTAGGACACAATCACCCGCGCATTCTCGAAGCGCGTCACAAATTTCAGGAGGAAATGCGGCACGAAATCGCGATCGCTTTCATGTCGCAATATGCAGCAGCCCTCGCTTATGACATTGCTGCCTGCTCGCCGGGCGATCTTGATATGGTGTTCTTAGGCTCGTCCGGTTCTGAAGCCATGGAAGCTGCGGTCAAGGTTGCAGAACGCGCCGCAGGGCCGAAGAAGCCGAAGATCGTCTATGCTGAAAATTCTTTCCACGGCAAGACCAAGGGTGTGTTGTCGATCACTGATGGCGGACTTTATCGCGGTGAGTTCAAGCTGGTTGATAACACCGTTCGCGTGCCATTTGGCGATATTGATGCCATTGAAAATGCCTTCCGGTCCGATCCGGAAATCGGTGTCATTGTGCTTGAAACCGTTCAGGGCGGCGGCGGGATCATTCAGGCCGATGCGGCATTCTGGCAGAAGCTGCGCCAGCTCTGTGATCAGTATGGTGTGGTGTGGGTAGCCGACGAAGTGCAGTGCGGTTTTGGCCGTACCGGCAAGTTCTATGCCTTTGAACATTACGGCGTCATTCCGGATGTCACAGCGCTCGCCAAGTCGCTGGGTGGCGGCAAGACGGCTATGGCTGCAATGATTGCCAGACGCGACGTCTATATGAAAGCCTATGGCACGCCGAAGACGGCAATGATCCATGCCATGGCAACTTTCGGCGGCATTGGCGAATCCTGCATCACCTCCATTGAAACGATCAATGTGCTTTACGATGAGCATCTGATCGACAACGCGGCTGAAATGGGGGATTATCTGCTGGATCGTCTGAAAGAGCTTCACGAACGCTATCCAACGCTCATCAAGGATGTACGCGGCAAAGGCATGATGGTGGGGCTTGAGTTCCACGATTTCTCAAAGGCCATGCCAATGGTGCTGCGCCCTGTACTGGCAATGCTGGATGACAAGCTGAAAGGCTCGTTGCCGGGCTTTATCGGCAGTCATCTTTTGCGCGATCATGGGGTGCTGGTGGCTTTCACCGAATATAATCGCAATGTGATCCGGCTTGAGCCGCCATTGATTTGCGGGCGCCAGCATATTGATGATTTTATAGCGGCACTTGATGAAGTTCTTGGACGCGGCATTGTCCGCATTGTCAAAGATTTTGTGAAAGCGCAGATTAAGTAAAGTGAAAAGGCCGGGATTTTACCCGGCCTTTTCTTTGAGAATGCCCGGGCGCACCAGCAAATCCCAACATGCGTTGAGCGGCACCACGTCGCGATCTTTAAGCGCATCCGCATAAATTTCCTGCAAAGCCCAGCGCGATGACGTCATCGGGCATTTGGGACGCAACACGCCGTCGGTTGCTTCCACCGCGGCTTTGGTTTCCGGTGTCATTGCCGGGACGGTGCGAAATGGGTCTGCACCGATCTGGATTTTGCGCGTTGCCTTGCGGTTCAGCAGCCATGGAAACGGATCGGTGAAATCAAGTGCCATCAGCGTGTTCAGATGCAGGCCTGTTTCGGCTTCAAATTGTTTGAAGGCCTTGACGGCTTCATCAACCGAAATGAGCCAGTACATTTGATAATCAAGCTCAGAATACAGCCGCCAGCTGGGCAATTGTCCCTGTTTTCCCAGTGCTTCATAGGGTGCGAAATACGCGGCATAATGTTCTGGAAGTAATCTTGCACGCTCCATGATGTCGGGTTTGGTTGACACCTGACGCATGTTTTTAAGCTCAGTTACCGGTGGCTGAATATAAGTTGGCGCCACGGCAATCGTGCGCAAAGTTCTATGCGTTACCGTGCTGAACGCCGGTATGACGCAAAAGGCAGAAAGCGCGATGAACGCGATTTTTGCTTTGCTTTGAATAGGTCTGAGACGCTGATAGATCATCAGCAAAACGGGCCAGATGAAAATGAATTCCTGACTGCCGGTGTTTTGTGTTTCCAGAATGGTGCCGCCCAGAAGGACAATGGCAAGCCAAACGGAACTGCGATCGAAAAACCGGCGAGAGGTTATACCGCGTGTGGTTTCAACCCAGAACAGCACCAGAACCAGTATTGCTGCTGGTAAAATGACATCGAGCTTACCGGAAACAACTGTCAGAAAGCGCGGCAGCAGCGCCCCTTTGTTCAGGGCAAGAAGCTGTCCGACGTCGGCAATATAGGCTGAAATCAAGTGGTGGTTTAATTCGAGCGCCCCCAGAGCGATGAGGGTGACAAATGTTGCAATCAGAATGTTTTTGATTGAAATATGCCCCGCCAGAAGTGCGGTGAGGCAAAAAAGACCGCCAACCAGAAACCCGGTTATTTTTGTCAGAAACAGCGCCAGCATGGCCACTGCACAAATGGCTGCGAGCTTGCGGCCATCATCAATGAATATCAGTCCGCAGATCAGCACATAAAGCAGTACTGACACCTGTCGGTTATAGATACCAAAGCCATCCAGCCCCGGATAGGACGTATAGGTCTGCACATTGACCGGACAAACCGCGAAAACGAGAAAGGGAATGAGAAGTGCAAAAGCCAGCATGCGGCTTTTTCTGTCCACATCGGCGATGATGATAATCATCAGTGGTGCTGCCACTGCGAGCAACGACCATTGCGCAAGCAGCAGAGTTTGTGCATGCGGGAAAAGCGTTATGCCCCAGGTGAAAAGATAATATCCGAGTGGACCACCAGGCGTGGAAAAATCCACGGACGGGATCTGCCCGGTATTTATACGTTGGGCCGCGTCGAGATAAAGATAAGTATCCCAATACATCGCGCCGATTGGCACTGTCAGTGCGATGCTTAACAAGCCCACCAGCACAAGCAGGACAAGCAGCATCCAGAAGATCGGGCCGCCGAGAAAGCGAGAGCCTCCATCTTCATTATCAGTATATGAAGTCATAAAAATTTTCAAATGATGCCCCCGTTCGGCACAAATGGACCGACTCTGTTTCTTTCTAACCTCTATTGTTTAAAAACTCAAAAACACGCCTTGCGCTTGTGATTTCCGGCAATATGTTGCGCGCTTAGGGCGCGTTTCGATTTCAATGAATCACAGCGCTTATCTTTCGATTGGAGTTGTTTTTTGCAAAGCGTCGATGTTTTGGTGATAGGCGCTGGCGCTGCTGGCATGATGTGCGCGATAGAGGCGGCAAAACGGGGCCGTTCGGTGCTCCTTATTGATCATGCGAAAAAGCCCGGCGACAAAATCCGCATCTCCGGTGGCGGACGCTGCAATTTCACCAATATCCATGCGAGCCCGAAAAATTTCCTGTCGCAAAACCCGCATTTCTGTATTTCTGCCTTAAGTCGCTATACGCAGCGCGATTTTATCAAGATGGTAGAAAGGCATCGCATTGCGTATCACGAAAAGACGCTTGGACAGCTCTTCTGCGATGGGTCAGCAGCGCAGATTATCGCTATGCTGCTTGATGAAATGAAGCAGTATGGCGCTCGTTTGCAGCTCGAAACCTCTATCGAAAAAGTTGAAAAGACTGAGCGCGGTTTTGTGGTCAGGCATTCAGGCGGAAGCGTTGCTGCGCAGTCTCTGGTTATTGCCACCGGTGGAAAATCCATTCCCAAAATGGGAGCGACGGGCTTCGGCTATGACATTGCCAGGCAGTTTGGTCTGCGTCTTGTTGAGACGCGTCCGGGGCTGGTGCCGCTGACTTTTGAGCCGCATTTGCTTGAACGCCTGAAGCCCTTGGCCGGTATTGCTGTTGATGCAGTTGTTTCCTGCAAGAAGACGAAATTCGCTGAAGCCATGCTGTTTACGCATCGCGGTATCAGCGGCCCGTCTATTTTGCAGATTTCGTCTTACTGGCGCGAGGGAGACGAAATCGCTATCTCTATGCTGCCAAAGACGGATCTGTTTGACGCCCTGCGCGATCAGCGTTCAAAAAATGGCAAGCAGGCGCTGCAAACGGCACTTTCATTTTTCATCCCCAAAAAGCTGGCGCAGCTTATTGCGGCAGATTTTCCTGCAAACAACCTCGCGGATTTTTCAGACACCGTGCTGCGGCGTGTTGCTGCTGCGGTGAATGACTGGCATGTAAAGCCAGCCGGTTCTGAAGGCTATCGCACCGCGGAAGTGACTTTGGGTGGTGTGGACACGCGCGATCTTGAATCCAAAACCATGGAGGCCAAGGGTGTTTCCGGCCTCTATTTCATTGGTGAGGTGGTCGATGTTACGGGCTGGCTCGGTGGTTACAATTTTCAGTGGGCGTGGTCGTCCGGCTGGTGCGCGGGGCAGGTTGCCTGACACCTTGTCGCGCTCAAGACTTCCCAAGCGCTCAGATGCTGGCGCAGCAGGCCTTAAAATCTTTAAGCGCCACAAGGGTTGAACCAAGCGTCTACGAGCCATGCCGACCGATACTTGGGTTGAGAGCGCTGATCCGGTTTGTCCATATAGAAAAGCGCTCCCCTGAATTTAATTATTGTTTGGTGGCTATTTAGATATCATCTAAAGTATTGGTTGAGGATGGAGGTTCGTCCGAATGCCGCAAAAAAACTCCCCCCTGGCGCCGTTTCAATATGGAACTTTTCGCGCTTTGTGGTCTGCAACGTTGTTTTCAAATCTTGGCGGCCTCGTGCAAACCGTTGGCGCGGGTTGGATGATGGCAACCATCGCGAACTCTGACGATATGGTTGCGCTGGTTCAGGCTTCCACCACGTTGCCTGTGATGATATTTTCTGTAGCGGCGGGTGCGCTGGCTGACAATTTTGATCGCCGCCGTATTATGCTCACTGCGCAAACCCTGCTGTTGTTCATTTCTGTAGCACTTGCGGCATTTGCCTATCTTGGCATGCTGACACCGTGGATGTTGCTTGGCTTCACCTTTCTCATTGGATGTGGTGGAGCGTTGCATAACCCATCATGGCAGGCGTCGATGGGCGATATTGTTCCGAGAGCGGATTTGCCAGCGGCTGTGGCTCTCAATTCCATGAGCTTTAACCTGATGCGCAGCATTGGACCGGCAATTGGTGGTGCGATTGTCGCAATCGCTGGCGCAGCCTTTGCCTTCATTTTCAATGCCTTTAGTTATTGCGCGCTTATTCTGGCGCTCTGGCGCTGGCAACCGCAGATAACCAAATCGACTTTGCCGCGCGAAACACTGGGGCCTGCAATGGTTGCCGGTCTGCGCTATGTGGCTATGTCGCCGAGCCTTCTAAAGGTTATGTTTCGTGGCTTTTTGTTTGGCCTGTCGGCGATTGTTATTCTGGCCCTTTTACCACTTGTGGCGCGGGATCTTGTTGACGGTACAGCGCTCACATATGGTATTATGCTTGGCTTTTTTGGCATCGGTGCCATTGGCGGCGCGCTTTCAAGCGCCCGGTTGCGCGAATATCTTGGCAATGAGTGGCTCGTACGCGCTGCCTTTACCACTTTTGCAATCAGCTGTGTCTTGCTGTCGCTCAGCCGCAGCATTTGGCTGAGTTGTATTTTCCTGTTCCCTGCTGGCCTGTCCTGGGTGCTCGCGCTTTCGCTTTTCAATGTGACTGTGCAGCTTTCCACGCCACGATGGGTGGTGGGGCGTGCATTGGCATTTTATCAAACAGCCACTTTTGGCGGCATGGCGGCAGGGAGCTGGCTCTGGGGTTCCGTGGCGGACGGTTTTGGGGTGCCATTTGCGCTGATGGTTGCGGCAGGTGTGTTGCTGTTTGGCGCGTTGATCGGCATTCTTCTGCCGCAGCCGGATTTTGAATCGCTTAATCTCGACCCGCTCAATCGTTTCAGTGAGCCGAAATTGCGCCTGGATTTGCGTTCGCGCAGCGGTCCGATCATGATCATGGTTGATTATAAGATCGCACAGGAAGATGTCCGGGCATTTCTTGAGGCAATGGCGTTGCGGCGCCGTATCCGCATTCGCGATGGTGCGCGGCAATGGGCGCTGCTGCGTGATCTGGAAAATCCGGAAATATGGACCGAGAGCTATCATGTTCCGACATGGGTCGAATATGTGCGTCATAATCAACGGCGCACACAATCGGATGCGGAAGTGTCAGAAAGACTGCTTGCTCTTCACAAGGGCGCAACCCCGCCTCTCGTGCATCGCATGATTGAGCGACAAACAGTCTCTGTTCACGATGATATGCCGCTGAAAGCTCATCTCGATTTGACGTAAGATCAAAGGGTATCGCTGTTTCTGCGCCAATTCAGAGGCTGCGCAAAGCTTTGACAGCTTTGCATAGCTTGATTTTAAGCAGGCTTGTCGCTTTTGCGACCAATGCTCAGAAGTTGGTACAGCACCAGAGCCGCAAAGGTTGATGTACCAATTCCGCCGAGCGCAAAATTTCCAATATTGAGGGTGAAGTCACCCGCACCGAAAATGAGTGCTACGCCAACAGTGAAGAGATTGCGCGGATCGGAGAAGTCAACCTTGTTAACGACCCAGATGCGCGCCATTGCCGAGGCAATCAGGCCAAAGACCGAGACCGCAAGACCAGCCAGAACCGGCGCGGGAATGGTATGCAGCATTGCACCGAATTTGGGTGACATGCCAAGTGCAATCGCTACAACGGCAGCAATGACGAAAATCAGTGTCGAATAGACCTTGGTCATGGCCATCACGCCAATGTTTTCAGCATAGGTCGTGACACCTGTGCCGCCGCCGAAACCTGAAATCATTGTGGCAATGCCGTCACCAAAAAAGCCGCGCCCGATATAACGGTCCATGCTCTGTCCGGTGATAGCGCCAAGCGCTTTGATATGGCCGAGATTTTCAGCAACCAGAACGATCGCCACCGGCGCGATCAACGTGATCGCAGGCCATGTGAAAACAGGTGCCGTGAAGGCGGGCAGGCCAAACCATGGCGCGGCACCCACAGCGGCAAAATCGATGCCCGGAACAAAGCCGAGGCCATTGCCGAAAATCAGCACAAGGCAATATCCGAACAGCAGCGCCAGCAGCACGGCAACGCGCTTGGTTGCAAGCGAGCCATAGGCAGAAATCATTGCCATGCAAAGCACGGTCAGCAGTGCGATTGCCATATGCGCGCCAGAGCCTTTAAGCTGGCCGATTGCCACGGGTGCGAGATTGAGCCCGATGGCGACGCCGATGGCGCCTGTGACGACGGGCGGCATCAGACGCTCGACCCAGCCGGAGCCTATGGCCATGACCACCAGCCCTATTGCGGCATAAAGTGCACCGCAGGCGATGATGCCGCCAAGAGCGAGTGCGATGTTCGGATTGGGACCGCTACCGGAATAGGCGGTGACGGCAATCACCACCGCGATGAAAGAGAAGGACGAACCAAGATAACTTGGCACGCGACCACCGGTCATTAGGAAGAAGATGAGTGTTCCGATGCCGGAGAAAAAGACGGCGACATTTGGATCAAAGCCCATCAGCAATGGCGCAACGATCGTAGAGCCGGACATGGCCAGCAGATGCTGAATGCCCATCGGAACGGCCGCTGTCGTTGGAAGCCGTTCATCGGGCAGCACCGTGCTGTTCCTGGTTAGATGCCACTTTGGAAAATAGGACATGGACCCCTCGTAAGATGTTTATCGAAAGGCCATTAACTGCAATTCCACCGGATCGCCAGTGTGTTGGGGTCACGTTTTCTTATGATAAGGTCCGGTTGGATGATATTTCCTCAGAAAATGCTTGCCACGGCGGTAAAGAACAGCCCGTTGCGCGGGGTCTTTTGCCTCGCAGGCATGGTTTTATAACGATCAGACAACTCACCAACCGATCGAATAATGTCATGTTTGTTGCCACATTGGCGGGACTCTTCTTAAGCCAGAACCGAAGCAGACATAACCCCCGAGACATCGGAGTCGGAGACATATAGATGCCAGCGGCGGCGTTGTGCCCGGTTGATTGTTTAGTCCGCGTCAGAACGGAATATGAGGCACTCTATCTACCAGCAAGTCGATGACGACCTCCTCGTGCCGTATCAAAGCCCCCTCAAAAGGAAGATTGAAGCACAAAATTGAAAAATTACCGATTTTAAGTGTTCACAAGCTTTAGCATATGTCGAGCAGAAGTGCGAAGCGGATTTGCGTGAGATAACGTGTGAAAACAAATAGATAGAGCATTCCCGATGATTTGATCAAAACAGAAAGTGCTCTGGGATTATGCTTCAAAGCAAAGACCTCAGAGGCCGGTCTGACTTAAGCAGATATAAATGCCCTTTGATGGGCGCTGCAAAATATTAAATATTTTTAATTTTGGTTATTTTGAACAATGTGTGATTTCAATCAAAGTGAAGTTATTGGCTATTCGTTATTATATTATTTTTTAAATTAAGGTATCTATTATGAACAAAAACAATCCTTTTTTAGACGGCTCCGATGGTTATGGGGTGGTCAGCCGATCTTTGCACTGGTTGATGGTTGTACTGTTTGTTTGGCAATTCATCACAACAATCCTTCGCTTTTTTGCTAAAGACACAGCAATTTATAATTTGATATGGCCAACACATTTTCAGGTTGGCTTTGCGTTGTTTTTGCTGGTTTTGATCAGAGGCGTGTGGGGATTGCTGAATTTATCAAGGCGCCCGCATAAGTCTGGTGTTTTGGGCAAGCTGGCGGGTCTTGGTCATCTGGTTATTTATGGGCTGATGTTTGTCGTGCCAGCGGTTGCAGTCCTGCGCAGCTATGGTAATGGCCGTGGCTTCTCGTTTCTTGGGATTCAGATTTTTGAACGCACGGGAGTGCCGAATACTCTGCTGACCGCGCCTGCCATTGCAGTTCATGGCCTTCTTGGCTGGTTACTCCTGGCGGCCATTGTTGGCCATGTGCTGATGGTGTTTGTGCATCATTTTGCAATGCGGGATAACACATTGGAGCTTATGACCGGGCGCCGTGTGGCCCGAGAGGCCAAATGATTACCGCTTCTCGCGGAAAAAATCCCTGAGTATCTTCTGCGCTTTCTCTTCGGAAAAGCCTGTGTAAATTTCTGGAACATGATGGCATGTGGGCTGCGTGTAAAAGCGCGGCCCAGATTCCACGCCGCCGCCCTTAGGGTCGGCTGCGCCATAATAAAGGCGGCGGATACGGGCAAATGAGATTGCAGCCGCGCACATTGCGCAAGGCTCAAGCGTTACATAAAGATCGCAATCGATCAGCCTCTCAGATTTGAGCGCCTCGCCCGCAATGCGTATTGCAAGGACCTCTGCATGCGCTGTCACATCATTTAATTCCCGTGTCCGGTTGCCCGTGCGCGCGATGATTTTTCCTTCATATACGACAACTGCGCCAATCGGCACCTCTCCGCGAAGGGCCGCAGATTTCGCTTCCTCAAGCGCAATATCCATCGGTGTTGCTAGTTTGGGTGGTGAAATATCTGCAACCTTTTTCAAGCCAACCTCATTTCGTGGCAAAGAGCGGGAAATTTTGCTCGCAAGCCATTGAGCGATTTGTTACTGCATAAGTCACGAAATCAAAACCGATTTGCAAACGGATTTATACAGCGTTTTTGACCGTATGGTTCTGTATGGCCCCAAAAAGGCGACAGAGGACAAGGCAACGCTGCTGAGAGGCCAATACCAGATGAGCACTGAAGACGACAATAAGGGCGGTCGACGTCCTCCATTCGGACGCGGCGAAGGTCGCGGAGAGCGTCCGCGTAACGACCGGCCTCGCGAAGGTAAGCCGCGCGAAGACAGGCCGCGTCGCGAAGACGATCGTGGTGCGCCGCGCACGTTTGGATCGCGCGCCCCGCAGGAAGGCGAAGATACCAGCGAGCGTATCGCCAAGCGTCTGGCACGTGCGGGCATTGCGTCGCGCCGCGAAGCCGAGACGATGATTGCGGCAGGCCGCATTTCTGTGAATGGTAAGGTGCTAGACAGCCCGGCTGTGAACGTGAAGCGCAGCGATGTCATCACCGTTGACGGCAAACAGCTTAAGCAGGCCGAGCGCACTCGTCTCTGGCTGTACCATAAACCAGCAGGTCTTGTGACGACCAATCGCGATCCTGAAGGTCGCCCGACCGTGTTTGAAGCGCTGCCTGCGGAAATGCCGCGTGTGCTCTCGGTCGGACGTCTGGACATCAATACGGAAGGTCTGCTGCTGCTTACCAATGATGGTGGGCTGTCGCGCGTTCTTGAACTGCCTTCCACCGGCTGGCTGCGCCGTTATCGCGTGCGCGCCCATGGCAAGGTAACACAGGCGCAGCTTGATGAACTGAAAAACGGTATTGCGGTTGATGGCGTCTTTTATGGCAGCATTGAAGCGACGCTTGAGCGCGAACAGGGTTCGAATGTCTGGATTTCGATCGGTTTGCGCGAGGGCAAGAACCGCGAAGTTAAGAACATTCTTGGTGCACTTGGTCTGACCGTTGGTCGTCTGATCCGCGTCTCATTTGGTCCATTCCAGCTGGGCGATCTGGAAGAAGGCGGCGTGCGCGAAATTCGCGGTCGCATTCTGCGTGACCAGCTTGGTGAAAAGCTGGTCGAGGAATCGGGGGCTGATTTCGATGCCCCCATTCTCAACGAGTTCTCCAACACGGTTGTTCAGGGCCGAACCGCGCGTGAAATGGAACAGCGTGAGCCGGAAGAAGAGCGTCGGCGCGCGCCACGGGAGCGCGAATGGATTTCGAGCCAGCCGGAACGCCGCAAGCAGAAAGAAACGAAAGAAGACAGGGTTGAGCCGCGCCGTCGTGGCAATTCCAATGTCTGGATGGCGTCAGGCGCGCGCCCACAGGGTGAAAAGGCTGCTGCAATCAAGGCCGCTCGTGCCGAGAGCCGTGGTGTGCGCGCAAGCCGCTCCGATGGTGATCCGCGCCGTTCTGAAGGGCGCTTTGACAAGCAGGGCTCTCGCCCTGAAGGTCGTTCGGAAGGACGTCCGGCGCATCGCGGTCCGCGCCCGGAGGGAGATTTCCCGTCCCGTCCACGACGCTTTGGTGATGGTGAACAACGCCGTGATGAGGGGCGTGAAGAGCGTCCCCGGCGCGCCGAGGGCCGTTTTGAACCGCGTGCACCACGGCCCGAAGGACGCGACGATCGCAAGCAAGAGCGTCGGCCCGGCAAGCGTGAGCGCGCTGAACTAAAGGGTGAGGGCGGCGAAAGATCATCGGGCGGCTATGAAGGCCGGAGCTTTGGTAAGCCATCCGGGCCACGTGGCAGCGGTGCGCGCTCCAGCGAAGGCCGCAGCCCGTCGAAGGGGTCGGGCGGCTTTGGCAAGGGGCCGGATCGTGGTGGCTCAGGCGGCAAGCCAGGCAATGGCCGGTCTGGCGATGGAAAGCCACGCGGTGGCAAGCCAGGGGGTAGTGGTGCGGATCGTCGGCGGTAAATTCCGCGGGCGCACGCTCGTAACACCTGCAACAAATGCGATCCGTCCGACAACGGATCGCACACGTGAAAGCCTGTTCAACATTCTCGCGCATAGTTTTCCTGACAAAGTGGACGGCGGGCGTGTCCTTGACCTTTTTGCAGGCACAGGCGCGCTCGGTCTTGAAGCGCTGTCGCGCGGTGCACGCTATGCGGTTTTCGTCGAGGAATCGGCGGAAGGACGCGGTCTTCTTCGCCAGAACATTGAAACATTTGGACTTCAGGGGCAGACCAAAGTTTTGCGTCGTGATGCCTGCAAGCTCGGCGAGGCAGGAACAATGGAGCCTTTTGATCTGGTTTTTGCCGATCCGCCTTATGGACGTCGCATGGGTGAAAAAGCACTTTTGTCTGCACTTGAAGGCAATTGGCTTAATCCTGACGCACTTCTCGTGCTTGAAGAGGATGCAGAAGCATCGCTTGAACTGGATGAACGATTCGTCGTGCATGAAGAGCGGAATTATGGTGGCACCATCATTCGCCTCATCCAGCTGAAGTAAAGCTAATGACTTACCGGAACCGGAAAACCGGGTCCGGGGGTAATATTTGATTTTATATTAAGCCATTTCACTCAGGATCTGGGTGAAATGTAAACTGATTGGAGATGTCGCTTGGTGCATAACCCCTCACTCCGGCGCTTATTGTTGTCTACGGCACTTGGTTTTGCACTGGTGTTGCCGCTGGCATCTGGTTCCGTACAGGCGCAAACGGCAGCTCCGGCTGCAACGACCGAGGCCGCAGCGTCGCTGTCGCCTCAAAAGCTTCCTGAAATAAAGCAATCCGAAGGTATCAGCAGCTTCACCCTTGAAAACGGGTTGCAAGTCGTCGTTATCCCGGATCACCGCGCGCCTGTCGTGACGCAGATGATCTGGTATCATGTGGGTTCGGCTGACGAAGCTGCGGGTAAATCCGGGATTGCGCATTTTCTCGAACATTTGATGTTCAAGGGCACCGAGACCTACCCGGCAGGCGAATTTTCGGCAAAAGTTGCGGCCATTGGTGGTCAGGAAAACGCTTTCACCTCTTATGATTACACGGCGTATTTCCAGCGAGTGACGCCCGACGCGCTTGAGATGGTGATGGGGTATGAATCGGACCGGATGGCCAATCTGGTGCTTAATGAAGAGGCGGTTAAGACAGAACGCGATGTTATCCTCGAAGAACGCAGTATGCGGGTGGATTCCAATCCCGCAGCGATGCTGATGGAAAACACCGATGCTACGCTTTTTTATAATCATCCTTATCGCGTGCCGGTAATCGGCTGGCGGCAGGAAATGGAAAAGCTCAGCCTCAAAGACGCGATCGATTTTTATCAGCAATATTACACGCCAAACAACGCCACGCTGGTGATCGCTGGCGATGTGACGCCTGAGCGCGTGCGTGATCTTGTCATGAAAACCTGGGCAAAAATCCCGAAGCGGGCTGAGGTCCTGCCGCGTGACCGTCCGCAGGAGCCGGTAAAACATGCGGCGCGGATTGTGACCTTGCATGATGAACGCGTCAGCACCCCATCGTTCCGCATTTCCTGGCTTGTACCATCTTACGCCAATGAAAAGCGCTTTCCCAATGTAAAGAAGGGCGATGCACCTGCACTTGACCTTTTGGGCGAGATTCTGGGCGGATCGCTGCGCTCGCGCCTTTATCAGGAACTGATCGTTAAGCAGGGCATCGCGTCCAATACCGGCGCGAGCTATGACGGTGATGCGCTGGATGACGGCACGTTCTCGGTTTACGGCTCTCCACAAACTGGCAAGACATTGGCGGAAGTGGAAAAGGCTGTTGATGCGCAGGTTGCACGCATTATCAAAGATGGTGTGACGCAAGAAGAACTCGATCAGGCGCGCAACCGTTTTCTCAAGGCCGTGATTTTTGCGCGGGACAGCCAGTCTGGTATGGCGCGAATTTACGGTTCAGCATTGTCTGTTGGTCAGAACATTGAAGATATTCAGAAATGGCCAGACCTGATCAAATCTGTAACGGTTGAGCAGATCAGGGACGCGGCAAGCCGTTATCTTGTGAAGGACCAGTCGGTGACGAGCTATCTGTTGCCGCCCGATACGGAGCCGGAAAATGCAAGTGAAAATTCCAATGCAGCGGCGGGCAATGCAGGAGTGAATGGCGCAGAAGGAGCAATCCAGTGAGTAATGTTGTTGTTTTGAGCATTCTGCGGACGAAAAATGCCATTGCCGCCGTTGTAACCTCGATGTTGTTGCTGGCCGCTCTGAGCCTTCCGGCCAATGCAATTGAAATACAGGAAGTCGTTTCGCCCAAAGGCATCAAAGCCTGGCTGGTGGAAGATAATTCCGTGCCGCTTGTTTCGATGCGGTTTTCATTCAAGGGGGGGACATCGCAGGATCCGGGTGGCAAGGAAGGTCTTGCCAACCTGATGACAGGCCTCTTCGATGAAGGTGCTGGCGATCTTGATGCCGATAGCTTTCAGGAACGCATCGATAATCTCGGCGCGGAGATGAGCTTTTCGGCGTCACTTGATTCTGTTGCAGGCAGCATTCGGATGCTTTCTGAAAACCGCGATGCTGTCGCTGACCTTCTCGCTCTTGCTGTTAATAAGCCGCGCTTTGATCAGGATGCGATTGATCGCATTCGCCAGCAGGTTGTTGCCGGCCTTGAAGCGTCACAGCGCAATCCTTCAACGATCGCTTCGCGCAAATTTTCTGAAGTCCTCTATGGCAAGCATCCTTACGGTCGCCCTGATGATGGTACGGTCAAGTCGCTGCAATCGATTACCCGGGATGACCTGATCAATTTTCACCGCAAGAACTTTGCACGGGATCACCTGACAATTGGTGTTGTCGGCTCGATCACCCCGAAGGATCTGGGTGAAATGCTCGACAAGGTGTTTGGTGATCTGCCCGCAAATGCAGAGCTTGTGCCTGTGCCGGATGCGAAGCTCGCGCTTGGTACGACGACGAGCTTGAGCTTTGATATGCCGCAGACATCGATCAGCCTTGTCTATCCGGCTGTGCCGCGCAAGGACGACGAGTTTTTTGCCTCTTACCTGATGAACCATATTCTGGGTGGTGGTTTTACCTCGCGTCTTTATGCAGAAGTGCGTGAAAAGCGTGGGCTTGCCTATTCAGTATCCTCGTCCATGGCGCTGCGTGATCACGTCTCGGCTTTGACGATTTCGACGGCCACACGCCCTGACAAGTCTCAGGAAGCACTCAAGATTATTCGCGAGCAGGTGGCGAAAATGGCCAATGAAGGCCCGACGGAGGCAGAACTTGCCGCTGCCAAGAGCTATCTTAAAGGCTCATATGCGGTGAATAATCTGGACTCGTCTGTGTCGATTGCTGACACGCTCGTTGGCCTTCAGGAAGCAGAGCTTGATCGGGATTATATTGATAAACGCGCCGAACTGATCGATGCGGTTACGCTTGATCAGGTAAAAGCTATTGCCAAAAAGCTTCTGGAAGCAGAACCTGCAATTTTGGTTTATGGGCCGGCACAGTCTTAAGTTGGTACAGTCCTAGAGCATTTCCAATGTTTCAATCAAAACAGGAAATGCTCTATCTGTTTGTTTTCACGCATTATCCCATGCAGAACTGCCTCGCATTTTTGCTGGAAATGCTCTAACTGCAGAAAGAACAGCATGGATACCACCGTGCCATCAACGCCGCGTATCGCCGTCGCCTTTGGCGGCGGTGGCGCGCGTGGAATTACCCATATCCACATTATCGAAGTTCTTGACGAGCTTGGCATCAAGCCTGTGGCCATTGCCGGTTCGTCCATCGGCTCGATTGTCGGTGCTGGTATGGCCAATGGCATGAGCGGCCAGGAAATTCACGACTATATGGCAGCGATTTTCAATCGCCGTTCGGAGGTCGCGCGTCGTATGTGGCAGGCGCGCCCTGAACGCTGGGTCGAGCTGCTCAAGGGTGGTTTTCGCGTCAGCCAGTTTAACATTGAAAAAATACTCCACGTCTTTCTCCCTGCGGCGTTGCCGGAAAATGTCGAAGATCTGAAAATTCCGATGAGTATTACAGCATCGGATTTTCATGCGGCCACCGAAATCAACATTCAAAGCGGTGATTTGCGCTCGGCGATTGCTGCTTCCTGCGCCATTCCGCCGGTGTTCAGGCCGGTGCGGCGCGATGGTCGAATTCTGGTGGATGGTGGATTGCTCAATCCTGTTCCGTTCGATTTGCTCTTCGATAAGGCTGATATTGTGATTGGCATCGATGTTGTCGGGGCGCCTGTGGGCCCAGACGATTATATGCCGACGACCATTGAAGCGGTGATGGGTGCCAACCAACTCACCATGTGCTCGATTATAGAAAACAAGTTCCGCAATCGTCCGCCGCACATCTTCCTTCGCCCGAATGTTGAGCGGATAGGTCTGCTCGATTTCCTGAAGTTCGAGCAGATATTGTCACAAAGCGCTGATATACGCGAAGAGTTGAAGCGCGCACTTGATACGGTGCTAAGTGGAAAGCCAGTGGCGGCGTCTGCATCTTAAATTATTCAGCTGCGAGCGAGTTCGCAGGCGCGCCCTCATCGATCTGTGCAACAACATCCATATCGCTGCCCGCCTTGTCGATGCGCTGGCCTTCGCGTGCAGGTTTGACAAGAGGTTCTGGCGTAACCGGCTTGTTGAACAGCAGATACCGGCCTGCCATGATTCCTTCAGATGCCTGCACATGGAGGCGGTCTTCGTCGCGCTGGCGTACATCTTCACGGATTTGATAGGCGATTGTTTCCGTTATTCCCAGACCTTCAAGGGTTCGTTGACCGAACAACAGACCAGACTCGAAGGTTTCTCGCAGTTCATATTCCACACCCTGCCCACGCAGTTGCAGCGTGTGTTCACGGTCATAGGAACGAACAAACAGGCGCACATCGGGATATTCCGACTGAATCATATTAACGATGCGGTTGGTGATTTCCTTCTTATGCGTGCAGACGGCGACGATTTTCGCTTTGCGAATCCCTGCCGCTTCCAGCACGTCCTTGCGGGTGCCATCGCCAAAATAAATACGGAAGCCGAATTTTCCAGCAGCACGCACGCGGTTGGGTGAATTGTCGATCACCGTCACATCGATGCCGCCTGCAAGCAGAATCTGCGCTGAGATCTGTCCGTAACGCGAAAAGCCGATCATCAGCACATCTGCCCCCGCACCTTCAAAGTTTTCTTCGATGACGTCTTCTGTCTTGTCTTTGATCAGCAGTTTTGTGCCTATGGCGACAGAAAGCGGTGTCAGTGCCATCGAAACAGTGACGGCGGCCACCAGTTCAGAACTGAGCGCGTTCGAAATGACGGCAGCCGCAGCCGCAGCCGAAAACAGCACGAAAGCGAATTCGCCGCCCTGTGGCAACAGGAATGCGATGCGTATCGCATCGTTGTGGTTTGAGCGGAAGATACGGCACAGAATATAGATAATGGCCGCTTTGACGATCATGAAGATCGGAACCGCGATCAGGATTGTCTGCCAATATTGCAGGATAACGGTGAGGTTAAGCGAAAGGCCGACGGCCACGAAGAACAGCCCGAGGAATATTCCGCGAAAGGGTTCGATATCGGCTTCCAGCTCGTGGCGATAGGAGGATTCGGCCAGCAGAACGCCAGCAATGAAAGCACCCATCGCCATGGACAGCCCTGCGGCCTGCAACAGACTTGCCGATCCCAGCACAACGAAAAGGGCTGCTGCAATCATGACTTCGCGCGCGCCCGTATTGGCAATGATGCGGAACATCGGATTGATCAGATAGCGACCGGCAATCACCAGCGCTGCAATGGCTGCGATGGCCGTTATGAGATGAAAGCCAGCGCTTGCTTGTGAAGGTTCATTGGGAGAGAGTGCCGGGATAATCGCAAGGATCGGCACGATTGCGAGATCCTGAAACAACAGGATCGCAAAAGCGCGCTGGCCGTGCTTCTGGTTGGTCTCCGCTCTGTCTTCCAGCACCTGCATGGCGAAGGCTGTTGAAGACAATGCGAGGCCGAAGCCGATGATGATCGCAGCTTCTGTGTCCAGATCGGCGAGATAAACGCCAAGCGCTGCCAATGCCGAGCCAGTCAGGATCACCTGCGCGGCACCGAGGCCAAAAATGGCATGGCGCAATGCCCATAGCCGGGACGGTTTGAGTTCAAGCCCGATAATAAAGAGCAGGAACACGACGCCGAGTTCGGAAAAATGCAGAAAATCTTCACCGTCCGCGATGAGACGTGCTATCGGTCCAATAACAATACCGGCGGCGAGATAACCCAGAACCGTGCCCAAGCCAAGTCGCTTGAACAAAGGCGCTGCGATGATCGCGCCACCCAGAATTACCAGGGCCTGTAAGTAGAGACTTCCGCCAGTTGCGACCATGTTATGCTCTTGGAATTTGAAGAATGTGGCGGCCTTGCCTTGAAGCCCCCGGATTTCGGCAATATAGAAGCAAGATATGGCTCTAATCAGTCTGATGTCGAACGATTTGACGATATTTTCGCAAACTCCCGTTACGGTTGGTTATATATCGTGGTTGCCAGTCTGGTTAAGTTAGGCCCCTGTGGACTTGGATAATGTAATGATTTCAAATAATTCTTCGGAAAAAATCGTCGATCGCGCAGCCCGTCTTGTTGAAGCTGCGAAGCGCGCAGGGGCTGATCATGCTGACGCAGTTGTGATCCGCGCGCGCTCGGTGAGCGTTTCTGTCCGACTTGGCAAGGTTGAGGGAACCGAATCGTCGGAGAGCGATGATTTTTCTCTGCGCGTATTTGTCGGCCGTCGTATCGCCAGTGTTTCGGCCAACGCTGGAAGTGATCCAATGCAATTGGCGGAGCGGGCGGTTGCCATGGCACGCGTTGCCCTGGAGGACCCATTCGAACAATTGGCCGATCCGGCACTGCTGGTAAAATCACCACGTGATCTTGATCTGTTTGACGCGACAGAGATTAACACTGCCCGCCTTACAGAAGATGCGTTGGCAACCGAAGCGGCTGCACGCGCTGTTGCCGGTGTTACCAATTCAGGCGGTGCGGGGGCATCGCGCAGCATGGGCGGACTGGTACTCGTCACTTCATCCGGCTTCTCAGGGGAATATGCGGCAACGCGCTTTGGTCGTTCTGTGTCTGCAATTGCAGGTCAGGGCACGAAGATGGAGCGTGACTATGATTTTAGTTCGCGCCTTCATTTTGCTGATCTCGATACGCCTGAAAATATCGGCAAACGTGCTGGTGAGCGTGCTGTGCGCCGTCTGGGCGCAAGGCAGGCCAAAACCGGTCCCGTGACCGTTGTTTTTGATCCGCGTCTGGCACGTGGTATCGCGGGGCATCTTGCCAGCGCCATCAATGGCGCTTCGGTTGCGCGCAAGACAAGTTTTCTGCGCGATAGTCTCGGCAAGCAGATTTTAAAAGCAGGAATCAACGTCACCGACGACCCACTGCGTATTCGCGGGGCCTCATCGCGTCCATTCGATGGTGAGGGCATTGAGGGTCAGGCTCTGACCATGGTTGAAAACGGTGTGCTGAACCATTGGCTGTTATCCGGTTCGAGTGGGCGTGAACTGGGCCTTGTGGGCAATGGGCGTGGCGTGCGTTCAGGTTCACATATTTCGCCTGCCTCAACAAATTTTGCCATTGAGCCGGGTATCCAATCGCCGGAAGAGTTGATCCGCTCGGTCGGTACAGGGTTTTATGTGACGGAAGTGTTTGGTCAGGGCGTCGATATGATCACCGGTCAATATAGCCGTGGCGCGTCAGGCTTCTGGATTGAAAATGGCACTCTCGCCTATCCGGTCAGCGAAGTGACGATTGCATCCAATCTGAAGAACATGTTCCTCAACATGACTCCCGCCTCCGATATTGATCGGAATTTTGGTATGACCGCCCCAACTCTTGTAATTGAAGGCATGACCCTTGCCGGAAATTGAGAAACGAAAAGATATTCAGAACGAGCTGGAACTCCTGCGTCACGCAGCGCGGGAGGCTGGCCGCATCGCTATGCGCTATTTCGGCCAGTCGCCGGAAGTCTGGATGAAAGACGGCCAGTCTCCCGTCAGCGAAGCAGATTTTGCGGTTGATCGCTATCTCAAGGACGTGCTGCTCGAAGCGCGCCCCGATTATGGCTGGATTTCAGAAGAGACGACCGATGATCGCGCCGCTGCGGTGCGAAGCCGTGCCTTTGTGATTGATCCGATTGATGGAACGCGCGGTTACATCAACGGGCAGGCGCAGTGGTGTGTCAGTGTTGCCATTGTTGAAGACGGAAAGCCAATTGCCGGTGTGTTGCAATGCCCTGCACTTAATGAGGTGATTGAGGCTGGCAAGGGATTTGGCGCATCGCAGAATGGTATGCCTATTCAAACCCGGCTGCCGCCTGTTGATGAAAAAATTTCAATCGCTTCCGCTAGGAGAATGGTTGACGTTATGCCTGAAAGCTGGCGCGACAGGGCGGTTCTTCATCCCTATGTCCCGTCACTGGCCTATCGTATCGCGATGGTTGCACGTGGGGATATTGCTGGTACCTTCATTCGGCCCAATTCTCATGATTGGGACTTGGCTGCGGCAGACCTCATTTTGAGTGAGTCGGGTGGTGCGCTCTTGAACCATGATGCCCGACCGCTCATTTATGGTGGGCAGACGCTGCAACATGGCGCGCTGGTGGCGTCGAGTGGAAACCTTTTGCAGGAAATGTTGAGTGTTGTCGCGGACTGGCCATTGAGCTAATCATGCGGCGAACGGGTTTGTTTCAAGGAATGATCATATGAGTGCCGAAGGCGACAAAAAGCAGCTTCTTCATCTGGTGTTCGGCGGTGAGCTGACCAAGCTTGGAACGGTTCAGTTCCGCGATCTCGACAATCTCGATATTGTCGGAATCTACCCGGATTATGAAACTGCAAAGACTGCATGGAAGTCGAAGGCGCAGCAGACCGTGGATAATGCGCATATGCGTTATTTCATCGTCCATCTGCACCGCTTGCTGGACCCGGAAGGCGTGGACCTGAAGGCGGAATAAACGCTTTTGTCCACTCCGCATAAAGATCAGGTGGCCGAAACAGAGCGCGCATCGCAAGCCGATGCGCGCAGCCGCTCGGATGGCTTTGCCAAGCGCGTGTGGCGCCGCATTCGCGGCCCGCTGGCGCGCTCTGCATTTGTCAAATCTGCGCTGGTGCAGTTGATTTCCGGCTATCTGAAATTCGTGCACCTGACCAATCCGGCCCTTAAAGGGTCTGCGGATATAAAAGGTCTTTTGAGTGAACACAGTCCCTCCATCATAACCTTCTGGCATGGCCAGCACATTATGGCGCCTGTGGTGCGCCCGCACGATCTTCAAGTCGTGGCAATGTTTTCACGCAGTGCGGATGCGGAGCTTAATGCACGTATTGCCGAGACATTCGGCTTTATAACTGTGCGGGGCTCTGGTGGTCGTGGCGAAGGAAATTCGGCGAAAAAAGGTGGCGCGCGTGCACTTCTGACATTGAAAAATGCGCTGAAAAAGGGACAATCGGCATCGATGATTGCCGATATTGCTCATGGCAAGGCGCGAGAAGCAGGCGAGGGGATTATTTTGCTGGCCAAACTCTCCGGTCGGCCAATAATGCCTTTTGCATATGCTTTTTCGCGGAATCATGTTTTGCATAAGACATGGGATAAGACCACTATTCCGTTGCCATTTGGCCGCTCGATGATTGTTTGCGGAGAGCCGGTCTGGGTGGATGAAAATGCCGACGAGGCACAACTGGAAGAAAAGCGCATGGAATTGACGCGCCAGCTTAATGACGCGACGATCAAAGCCTATGCCGCATTGGAGGCAATGAAATGAGTGAACGTTGGGCACGAAACATGTTGTCGGCCTATCGTATGCTCGGCTCTGCCGCTTACCCATTCATCGGGACATATATTTCCTATCGTGCTTCGCGCGGCAAGGAAGAACGTTTGCGGCGTGCAGAGCGCTACGGCAAGACCGCTATCCCCAGACCGCAGGGCCCCGTTATCTGGGCGCATGCAGCAAGTGTGGGTGAAACGGTTGCGATTGCTCCGCTGATTGAATGTATTGCCGCGGCGGGCATCCATATTGTAATGACGACTGGCACTGTGACATCTGCCAAACTTGTTGCGGATCTGCTTGGCAGTCAGGTGATTCATCAATATGCGCCGCTTGATCTGCAACCGGCGGTCAATAATTTCCTTGATCACTGGAAGCCGGATCTGGCGATTGGCTGTGAATCCGAAATATGGCCTGCGACCGTGCTTTCACTCAGCTCACGGCATATCCCACAGGTTCTGGTGAATGGTCGTCTTTCTGACCGCTCTTTTACAGCATGGCAGAAGCGCCCCGAACTGGCCGAAGCCTTGTTTGAAAATTTCGCGCATGTGATTGCGCAGTCCGAGCTTGACGGAGATCGTTTCCGCGCGCTGGGCGCACGGCCTGTCAGCGTTTCCGGCAATCTCAAGGTTGATACCGCGCCTGCTCCTGCTGATCCGCAGGCATTGGCTGCACTTCAGCACCAGATTGGTGGGCGCCGCACCTGGGCAGCTATATCGACACATGACGGCGAGGAAGAAATCGCTGCCGAAGTGCATCAGATGCTCAAAGTTCGCTATCCGCGTCTGGTGACGGTCATTGTACCGCGTCATCCCAACCGTGCTCCCGCCATTGAGGCAATGCTTGGCGAAAAGGGCTTGAAGGTCGCAGCGCGCAGCCGTGGCGATATGATTGCAGCCGATACAGATATTTTGCTTGGTGATACGATTGGCGAAATGGGGCTATATCTGCAACTGACGGATATTGCATTCATTGGCAATTCACTGACCAAGGAAGGCGGTCATAATCCGCTTGAACCAGCGATGATGGGCACAGCCGTACTGACCGGCAAGAATGTGCAGAATTTCCGCGATTCTTTCCAGCGTCTCATCAAAAATGGTGGTGCGCGTGTTGTGAAAGACCGCAATATGCTGGCTGGCGCTATCAATTTCCTGTTTAACAATCCGCAGCATTTGCAGACGATGATCAATGCCGGTTCGGATACCGTGAAAGACATGCGCGGCGCACTCAACCGCACACTAAATTCACTGGAGCCTTTTATCCAGCCGCTGGTGCTGCAAGCGCAGTTGCCGGGAAATCGCAATGATGCGATCTTTATCAACGGCGGCATCTGATCATGGTGAGCGAGGCACCGCCCTTCTGGTGGGGAAAGCCTGACTGGCGGGCATACGCACTTGCTCCGCTATCCTGGGGCTATGGCGCTGTTGCGGGCCGCAGGCTTCTCCATGCTGAACCTCCCAAAATCGCAGCGCCTGTGCTTTGCATCGGCAATTTCACAGTGGGCGGCGCAGGCAAAACCCCCACTGCGATTGCCTTTGCCAAGGCCGCAAAGGAGCGCGGCTTGCACCCCGGCATTGTTTCCCGCGGTTACGGCGGCAATTATACCGGGTTGCATATTGTCGATCCCTCCAATGACAGTGCGCGTCATGTTGGCGATGAACCGCTTTTACTGGCGCGCCACGCGCCGGTTGCACTTTGCCCGGATCGGCTGAAATCGGCTTTGGAACTGATTGAGCGTGGCTGCGATTTTATCATCATGGATGATGGTTTTCAGAGCGCACGCCTTCATGCCGATTTTTCACTTCTGGTGGTCGATTCCACGCGTGGTATTGGCAATGGGCGGGTGATCCCGGCAGGGCCATTAAGGGCATCTTTGACGGACCAGATGCGCAAAACCGATGCGCTGCTGCGCATTGGCAAGGCGCGCGAGGCAGATTTCGTGGTGCGACAGGCATCGCGTGCCGGACGAGCTGTCTATGAAGCGCAATTGCTGCCATCCTCTTCATCAAACGTTGCAGGCAAACGCTGGCTGGCCTTTGCAGGCATTGGCAATCCTGCCAAGTTCTTTGCAAGTGTAGAGCAGGCAGGCGGTAGTGTGGAGGAAACGCGAAGCTTCCCGGACCATTACAGCTATCAGCCGGATGATATCCGCACGCTGGTTGAAACCGCGAAAAAGCTTGGCCTTGGACTGATCACCACTGCCAAGGACCATGTTCGCCTTGCCACCATGAGCAGCGTGCCGCACGCATTCATCAGTCAGTTGGCTGTGCTTGATGTCGATCTGCAATTTGAGCGCAAGGATGCGCTGCGCCAAATTCTCGATACGGCTGTTGAGCGGTTCAAAGCCCGCTCAATCGCCTGATTATCAAGCCTTCTTGCGGCTGCGCAATTCCGGATTGAGTTCGAGCTCACGCTCGTAAGAAATAAGTCCCGTCGCATAGGGCTCCTGCCGCGCCACGCTCCAGTATTTCAGCTCGTCGAGCGGGATATGCGCGCTAGACACAGCACAGACGACATAAGAACCGTGCTGCACAATTTCAAAATCGCCATCGAGATAGCGCAGAACGGCTTGAGAAGAGCGGGGTGATTCAAATCTGTTCATTGTGTAATTCCTTGATACGGAAATCTATCAAGTGCCAGCGTCATCGTCTAGAGCGTGCCGCGCTTAATCGTACCCAATAGGCTCGCTCGACCTTCTTGTTTTTACGCATGGCGTTCTCGGATCGTAGCGGGAATGGAAATCAGCCTGGTGGACTGATTTGCCCACAAAGGCGGTTTCCACTTTTGCGCGACATGCTTTAGCGCCTTCCGAACAATCGTTCAATGTCGGTGAGCTTCAGTTCGATATAGGTCGGACGTCCGTGATTGCAGGTGCCTGAACCGGGTGTTGCTTCCATATCGCGCAGCAGCGCATTCATTTCTTCGGGCTTCATGCGCCGCCCCGAACGCACCGAACCGTGGCAGGCCATTGTCGCGGCGACATGGTTGAGCATGGCTTTGAGGCCATCGGATGTATCATGTTCTGCAACTTCATCGGCGAGATCGCGGATGAGTTGCTGCACATTCATTTCGCCCAGCATGGCAGGCGTTTCGCGCACCGCTATCGCGCCGGGTCCGAACTGTTCGATACCAAGACCAAATCGTGCAAGCGTTTCGGAATGGGTTGCGAGTCGCTCCGCATCCTCTTCCGTGAGATCAACGATTTCAGGAATGAGCAGCATTTGTCCGGGTATGGGACGCGCATGCAGGGCATTTTTCAGTGCCTCATAGACAAGCCGTTCGTGGGCTGCGTGCTGGTCAACAATGACGAGGCTGTCTTCTGTTTGTGCGACGATGTAATTTTCATGGATTTGCGCGCGTGCAGCCCCCAGCGGCTTCTGCATCAGTTCTACAGGTGCCTGCGCGATTGTTGCGCGCGCATCGGCTGCCGGCTGCGAAAAAGTCTCAATAATCGCCTGTGTATCCTCGCGAAATGCGGGGATATGATCAAAATCAAGTGGCTTATGGGCAGGGTGTGCGGTTTGCGGCGACCACTCGGTGCGGGGGGCAGGAGGCGTTGTGCGCCAGTTCTGCGATGCGTAAGTGTTTGCTGCCGGGCGCTGCTGGAAGCCTTCGGCCCGAAATGCCTGCAACATGGCTTCCGCACCACTGGTTGCCGGTCGAATGCCCGATTGCGCGAGTGCCTGCTTGATTGCGCCAACGATGAGGCCGCGCACCAAACCAGGATCGCGGAAACGCACATCGGCTTTAGCGGGGTGCACGTTTACGTCCACCAGCGCCGGATCAAGCGTGAGAAAAAGCACTGCAACCGGATGCCGGTCACGTGCAATCACGTCGGAATAAGCACCGCGCAATGCGCCAAAAATCTGTTTGTCGCGCACCGGGCGGCCATTCACATAGGCAAACTGGTGTAGCGCATTGCCGCGGTTAAATGAGGGGATGCCAACAAAGCCAGCAAGTCGAACACCATCGCGCTCGGCGTCAATTGCAAGCGCATTCTCGGAAAATTCTTTGCCAAGAATCTGCCCGATACGTTCTAACGTTGCGTCTGCGCCGCTGCCCGTTGCTGGCAAGTCCAGTGGCGTGCGATCGGTGCCGGCGAGAGAAAAACGCACATGTGGAAAGGCGATGGCAATCCGCTTGACAATGTCGGTAATCGCGGTGGCTTCTGCACGGTCCGTCTTCATAAATTTGAGACGGGCAGGGGTTGCATAAAAAAGATCGCGCACTTCGGCAATGGTGCCACGATTAAGGGCGGCGGGACGCGGGCCTTCCAGACGTCCGCCGTTAACGGCAACTTCAAAGCCTGATTCCGCATCCTGTGGACGTGATTTCAGCGAGAGTTTTGAAACAGAGCCAATCGACGGCAATGCCTCGCCACGAAAGCCCAGTGCACGAATATCGTTCACATCATCGGAAAGCTTCGAGGTGCAATGGCGCGAGACTGCCAGCGGCAGTTCATCGACGGCGATTCCTGAACCATTATCGGTGACGCGCAAAAGTGTCTTGCCGCCGCCAGCTGTTACAACCTCGATGCGGGTTGCCCCTGCATCGATGGCGTTTTCGACAAGTTCTTTGATTACGCTTGCGGGGCGTTCAATCACCTCGCCAGCAGCAATCTGGTTGATAATGGTTTCGCTTAAGTGCCGGATTGTCATGATGTGACTATAGCGGATTCGCTTTTGCGAAGAACCGCTAATTCGCCATCAGTCTGATCATGTCCGCCCATAAATATCGTCGAAGCGAACAATGTCGTCTTCACCGAGATATTCGCCGCTCTGCACTTCGATCAGAACCAGCGGCAGAATGCCGGGATTTTCCAGACGGTGTTTGAAACCGCATGGGATATAGGTGGACTGGTTGGTGGTCAGCAGGATTTCCCGTTCACCATTGACGACCTTGGCTGTACCGGAAACCACGATCCAGTGTTCGGAACGGTGGTGATGCGCCTGCAGGCTGAGGCGGCTGCCGGGCTTAACCTCAATACGCTTGATTTTAAAGCCGTCGCCTTCTTCAAGAACCGTATAGGTTCCCCATGGACGGTGGGCTGTGCGATGCAGCTTGGCTGCTTCATGGCCCTGTGCGCGCAACTTGTTGAACACTTTGCGAACGTCCTGCGCCTTGTCGCGATGGGCGACCAGAAGCGCATCCGGCGTATCGACGACGAGGAGATCGTGAACACCGACGAGGCTTACAAGCCGGGTTTCTGACAGGACAAAACTATCGGTCGTGTCTTCAAGTACAGTTTCACCGCGTAAGCGGTTGCCATTCGCATCTGGTGTAATCAGGTCTGCCATCGCCGCCCAGGACCCAATATCCGACCAGCCACAGGAAACCGGAACACAGGCAATATTGTCAGCCTTTTCCATGACGGCGTAGTCGATGGAAATTGCAGGCGTTGCTGCAAACGCATCGCGGGCGATTTCGAGCGTTTTGGTTTCGCCGTTCAGGCCATGGCGCGCGTGCTCAAGGGCTGCCTTTACACCGGCAAGCACATCGGGCGCATGGCTTTGCATGGCGTCGATCATCGTTGATGCCTTGAAGCAGAACATGCCGGAATTCCAATAGTACCGGCCGCTTTCGACGTAGCTTTGCGCGGTGGAGGCGTCCGGTTTTTCAACAAAGCGTAAAACATCGTCGCCATTGACTTCGATATAGCCAAAGCCTGTTTCCGGGTGATCGGGAACGATGCCGAAAGTGACGATGCGGCCCTTATCTGCAAGCTTGCGTGCCTTGAGAACGGCTTGGCCAAATGCAGCTTCATCTTCGATGAGATGATCCGCAGGCATAACGAGCAAAGTTGCGTCGGCACCATAGGTTGAAGCGGCTTGAAGAGCTGCGAGGGCAACAGCAGGAGCTGTATCGCGGCCAAGCGGCTCAAGCAGAAATGTGTTTTCGATTTTGCGTGCGCCCGCATCCGCATAGGCATCAAGCGTCAGAAACAGGAAATCGCGGTTCGTAACCGTAAGGATCTGTTCGACATCATCAAGATGCGATGCGCGTGCATAGGTCTTTCCAATCAACGTGCCGCCATCGGGCAGTTCGATGAAAGGCTTTGGGTGGGCGTCGCGCGAAAGCGGCCAGAGTCTGGAACCAGAACCGCCACTGATGATAACCGGAATAAAGCTCATTTGCTGTTGGCATCCTTCGTTGCTTTACGGGCGATCTCAAGTCCCATGGTCAAAAGTTGTGCGGCCTGTTCTTCGGTCGCGGCTTCCACATAGCAGCGCAGTTCTGGCGCGTTGCCGGAGGCGCGATAGTGGATTGCGTTGCCGGATGCAAAAAACAGTTTCACACCGTCAATTGTTTCAAGGCGAATAACTGCGTCCGTTAATGGAAACAAGCGCAGGCGCGCTTCTTCTTGCGTAATGACCGAGAGAAAGGCAGCAGTCTTTTCTTGTGCGACGTTTTGCAAACGGTCGCTCAATGCGATGCGGAAGCCGTAGCTTTTCGCAATTTCGGAGAGCGGCTTTTGCGACTGTTTGATGGTACTCAGACATGCAAGGATAGGCAGCAGCGCATCGCGGGTTGGGAGGGCTGTTAATGGCTGGCCGTTTTTCTCAATGGTGCTGCCGAGCAGCACGCCGCCATTGGCTTCAAAACCGACAACGCGTTTTGCATTGTCGCTTAAAGCTTTCTGCATTCCGGCAATCACATAAGGCGAGCCGACGCGTGTGCGCAAAACGTGAGCGAACTTTCCGCATTCCTCAAGCGCTGTATTGGAGGTGACAGGCGTTACGATTGTGTCTGCGCCTGCCCATGCAGACGTGATCGCACCGACGAGATCGCCGCGCACAAAATGCCCTTGCTCATCGGCAATCAGCGGGCGGTCTGCGTCACCATCTGTTGAAACGATCGCGTCAAAACAAGTCTGAGTTGCCCATTGCGATAGCAGCTCAATGTCTTCTGTACGCAGGGCTTCTGTGTCGACCGGCACAAAAATATCGGATCGACCAAGCGCCACTGTTTCAGCACCAAGAGCATCCAGTATTTTAATCAAAAGATCACGTGCCACAGAGGAATGCTGATAGACGCCGACTGTCAATCCCGCGAGACTGTCTACGCCAAACAGCTTGATGTAGCGCGCGGCATAGGCATCCATTGCCTGAGTGCTTACAGGCAGGTTCATCGCTTTTCTTGTGGCAAGGTCAGCGGGCAGGGCAGCATAGGCAGCGCTGATTGCTGTCTCATCATTTTTGTCGATTTCGCCATCGGCGCGATAGAATTTCAAGCCGTTGCGGTCATCTGGGATATGACTTCCGGTAATCATGATGCAGGGTGCATTTTGTGCTATTGCGAAATAGCTCAATGCGGGGGTCGGTAACACGCCGCAGTCAACGGGCGTGAAGCCAGCGTCTTCAATTGCGCCCATGGCGAGGGCCGCAATATCGGGGCTTGATGGGCGTAAATCCTGACCGACAAAAACGCGCTCGCCCGCAGTCAGCTCTCCTCTGGATTTCAGCATCTGAACAAATGCCAGCGAATAAGCATAGGCAGGCAATCCGTTTAGTTCTGTTGCGAGACCTCTAAGGCCGCTTGTGCCGAATTTGAGGGAATTGCCTGTCATGCCTTGTCCGAGCCTGTTTTCCAGATAAAAATCAATCTACTGCTAATATAATGGCCTTATAGAGGCTGCCTTTTCTATCGCTTATATTGCTGACTGTTTCAATTGCTGGATGTTCATGTGGTTATTGAGAGCTTTCAATTTAAAATATGTCTCCCAAAAGGATGAGCCGCTTTTGGGGGACATGCCTTTAAACATAGTCGCGATGCGCGGGCAGGTTGAGATCGGGTAGACTTTCTGCCTGCACAACTGCGCGGGCGACTGCATGTGCCATCACAGTTGCCGCAATCGCACCAATGGCCGTGACATCAGCTTCCACCCCTTCTGCCTTGCCTGTCGAGAGCGCAAAGATTGTATCGCCATCCCACATTGTGTGGATCGGATTGATCGAACGGGCAAACCCATCATGCGCCATGCCGGCGATTTTCTTGAGTTCTGCCTTGTTGAAGGGCGCATTGGTGGCAATCGCACCGATTGTCGTGTTGGCGCCACCCGATTTGACGACATTGCGGCCCTGCATGATCGCATCCATGATATTGCGGAAACCTTTGCCGTCTTCATTGCGTGCGCCAGCAAGAATCTGCTGCGAATTGGGTGCATAGACATCACCGACCGCGTTGACGGCAACAATCGCCCCCACCACAACGTCGGTGCCGGGTACTTTATAGCTTGCGGTGCCTAAACCGCCCTTCATCGCATAGTCCATGCCAAACATTTTGCCGACGGATGCGCCTGCACCGGCGCCAATATTGCCTTCGGCGGAGGGTTCGCTTTTTGCCGCCTTGCAGGCGAGATAGCCCGCTTCTTCATCAGGACGAATGGAAAAATCGCCGACGCCTAAATCCATCAAAACCGCAGCCGGCACGATTGGAACCACGCCTTTGCTGATTGCAAATCCCAGTTTGCTTTCTTCGAGATAGCGCATGACCCCAGTTGCTGCATTCAGCCCGTAGGCGCTGCCGCCCGAAAGCATGACCGCTTGTACTTTCTGCACAAGGTTGATGGGGTCCAGAAGATCAGTCTCACGGGTGCCGGGTGCCGAGCCGCGGACATCGACGCCTGCCGTAGCCCCTTCTTCGCAAAGAAGAACTGTGCAGCCGGTCGGGCGCTTTGTCAGCGTATGATGGCCCAGCTTTAGTCCCGGAACATCAGTGATGCTCCCCCCCATGAGTTCCAGCATGCTCTGTTCCCCTCGTTGTGCTGCTGCCGCTGAGCCGACAATGAAAGGCATTGTTCCAAACCCTGCAAGTCCTTTTGCAAACGCGCGCCTGTCCATAGGCTGTTCTCCCCCCATTTGATGATTACTCAGTTAATACACTCTTCTTCTGTGCCCGGCGCAGACGTAAGACATCTGCCACAAATATACGTGAAAGAGCGTGATAAAGTGGCTCGTGCGATATAAGTCTTGCTGTGCCGTAGCCCAGCATTGATGCACACATAAGCGGAATAACATTGTTATGATTGCCGGTCATCTCCAGAATAATCACAAAGGCTGTCATTGGTGCTTGCACGACACCTGCAAAATATCCTGCCATACCAAGAACGGCAGCGAGACTGATGCTGGTGCCAAGCAATAAACCTATCGTGCTGCCAAGGCCTGCGCCGACCGACAGTGATGGGGCAAATATGCCGCCCGGAATGCCCGAAACCATTGAGAGAAGTCCGGCGATGAATTTCTCAAGGAAATAAAGTGGTGGCAAGGAAAGCCCTTCAATGGCGCTGCGAGCCTGATCATAGCCGGTGCCGAAGGTTGATCCTCCCGATGCAATACCAATCACGGCAATCAGCAGGCCGCAAATGCCTGCTATAATGACTGTGTCGCACAGCGGTGCTTTTTGTACACGACGCCTGATACGGTTGGTCAGATTGAGCGCAAGAGCGCTGAATGTTGCGCCAAATGCACCCCCGATCACGCCGCACAGAATGACCAGAATCCAGTCTAAGCGGCTTACAACAGTTACGGTCGTAAGACCGAAATAGTTATAGTTTCCAACAAGGCCGAGCGAGGCAAGACCTGCAAGAATGACGGCGGACAGAACAAGCCCGTTCGTTCGTGCTGCATAGGCTCGCCCCATTTCCTCAATGGCAAAGACGATTCCTGCAAGCGGCGTATTGAAAGCCGCAGCAATGCCTGCCGCAGAGCCCGCAAGGATAAGTCCACGCGCGTGTTCCAAGCTGCCAATACGTGCAGATAACAGCATGATCGACGCACCGATCTGCACAGTCGGACCTTCGCGTCCAATCGAAGCACCAGAAAACAACCCGACGATTGTGAGGAGGATTTTGCCGAAAGCGATTTTCATCGAGAGCAGCAAAGTTCGGTCTTTTGGGTCATTGAGGTGCCGCGCTGCAATTGCCTGCGGTATGCCGCTGCCGCCGGAGCCGGGAAAAAATTTCATTGAAATCCACGCGCATAGCATAAAGCCGAAGGGCGTGATCAACAGTGGCAACCAGGCCCGCCATGGGCTGGTTTGGCCATCGGTCAGACTCTTGAACCAACCCTGTGCAATGTCGGCGGCTTCCGCGAAGGCCACACTGAGAACACCAATTGCAATCGCGCCACACCAGAAAACGAGGCGGGGCTTCCACAATCGTGGAGACATCCACATTGCGCGTGAGCGACGAATGAGATGGATTCGTTGATATGCCTTACGCATTTTGCCCCCTTTGGGCGAAATTTAAAGAATATGGCGGCGGGTTTATCATGAAAATCGTTATCAGTAACTGAAACTTGTCCGCAAAAGACTTTCCAATCAGTCATAAGCATGTTACCAGCCGGTGCCAATTCAATACGCAACGAAGCGCAGTCGCTGCTCCCGGTTTCTTACCGGAGAGGCGGCTTTGCTCATTCGGTAAACCCGGTAAAGGAATTGGCAATGGCTAAAATCGTAGAATCTTCCACCGGAGCTCTTGCTCTCACATTCGACGATGTTCTTTTGCAGCCGGGCCATTCAGAGGTGATGCCGGGGCAGGTTGATCTGCGCACCCGTATTGCCAAAGATATTGAGCTTAATTTGCCGCTGCTTTCAGCTGCCATGGACACCGTCACAGAATCACGTCTCGCCATTGCTATGGCGCAGTCGGGCGGTATCGGCGTTATTCATCGTAACTTGACACCTGAACGTCAGGCCGAAGAAGTCCGCCAGGTCAAGAAGTTCGAATCCGGTATGGTCGTAAACCCTGTCACGATTGGGCCGGATGCAACGCTTGCCGATGCACAGGCGCTCATGAAAGCGCACCGTATTTCGGGCATTCCCGTTGTAGAAAACGCTGGCAAGGGTCCGGGACGACTGGTCGGTATCCTGACAAATCGTGATGTGCGTTTTGCCTCTGATCCAGCGCAGAAGATTTATGAACTGATGACGCGCGAAAACCTGGTTACGGTGCGCGAAAACGTGCGCCAAGACGAAGCGAAGCGACTGTTACATGCGCATCGTATTGAAAAGCTGCTGGTCGTTGACGACAAGGGCCGCTGCGTTGGCCTGATAACCGTCAAAGACATGGAAAAGTCGCAACTTAACCCGAATGCCGCCAAGGATGCGCAAGGCCGTTTGCGCGCTGCTGCTGCCACAAGCGTTGGCGAAGACGGTTACGAGCGTGCTGAACGTCTGATCGATGCGGGTGTTGATCTTCTGGTTGTCGATACCGCTCACGGTCACTCACAGCGCGTTCTTGATGCCGTTGCGAAAATCAAAAAAGCCTATCCCAATGTTGCCATTCTGGCCGGCAATGTTGCAACGGCTGGCGGAACACAGGCGCTGATCGATGCCGGTGCGGATGCCGTCAAGGTCGGCATCGGGCCGGGTTCCATCTGCACCACGCGCATTGTCGCCGGTGTTGGTGTTCCGCAGCTTTCAGCCATCATGTCGGCAGTTGAAGCCGCGCACAAGCATAACATTCCGGTTATCGCTGATGGCGGTATCAAGTTCTCCGGCGATTTTGCCAAGGCGCTGGCCGCTGGTGCGGTTGCTGCCATGGCTGGCTCGCTGCTGGCGGGTACGGAAGAAAGCCCAGGCGAGGTCTATCTGCATCAGGGCCGCTCGTTCAAATCCTATCGTGGCATGGGCTCGGTTGGTGCGATGGCGCGCGGTTCGGCAGATCGCTATTTTCAGGCGGAAGTGCGTGATGAGCTGAAGCTTGTACCGGAAGGCATTGAAGGTCAGGTCGCTTATAAAGGACCGATTTCAGCTGTTCTGCATCAGCTTGCCGGTGGACTGCGTGCCTCCATGGGCTATGTCGGTGCCAAGACGCTGGAAGAGTTCCGCGACAAGGCAACCTTTGTTCGCATTTCCAATGCGGGCTTGCGTGAAAGCCATTCTCATGGCGTATCCATCACCCGTGAAAGCCCGAATTATCCGGGCGGTATGTAATATCATATCGGACGTGCATTTCATCAGGGCGGCCTCATTGAGGTCGCCTTTTATTTTGAGAGTGCCTTCATTTTATCGTCATCAATGAGAAGGCCGGATGCACTTTCGACAATGCAATCTGCAAGTGCGCGAAAGTCATCGAAGCGTCTGTTTTGCCTGCGCCAGAAAAGTGCGATTTCCCGTTTGGGCTGCTCCCCATCAAACGGAACGATGCGCATAGTGTTGCTGCGTGTTTCCGCATGAACAGCAATTTCCGGAATAAGCGTCAGGCCCATTCCATGGGCGACCATTTGTAAAAGTGTCGTCATGCTGGTTGCGCCATATTTTACCAGTTGCCGCTGGGATGGCCGAGAACAGATCGCCAGCGCCTGATCACGCATACAGTGGCCTTCTTCCAACAGCAGCAGGCGATCAAGCGCCGCATCATCCTGCGTCATGGTCGAAGACAATACCGTCTGATCATTGCTTGACGTGGCGATCAGAAAACGATCATCAAAAAGTTTCTGATGCGTAAGCCGATCATCCACGATTGGCAAAGCTGCAATGACAGCGTCGGTCTCACCTGAATGAAGCTCCTCAAGAAGCGTTGCCGTTATGCTTTCGCGCAATTGCAGACGGAAAGACGGGTGCCGCTCGGCCAGCAGTGGGATGAGATGCGGGATAATATATGGAGCAACGGTTGGGATAATCCCCAGTCGCAACTGGGTCTGCAGCAGGCCTTTGCTCTGCGCAGAGATTTCCTCCATCGCGTGAAGCTCTTTGAGAATGGCCCGAATGCCGGGGAGTAACTCGCGGCCAAGCTTTGTCATAATGATTGTGCGATGAGAGCGCTCAAACAGCGAAGCGCCAGCCACCGCTTCCATTTCAGCAATCTGTGCTGAGAGGGCGGGTTGCGAAATATGGGCAAGCTCTGCAGCTTTACGAAAATGCAGCGTATTGGCGAGCGCATCGAAGTAGCGCATTTGGCGAACTGTAAACATGATAGGAAAAACTTATCAATAATAACAAAAAAAGCAATTGGAGATTATACTTAGAATTAGTCTAAACTGGGTTCATTATCCAGTAGGCATGATGCGGCGGGGCTGTCCAAGGTCAGAATCCAAGCTGAATGTAGGATCACAAACGATTTTTAGGAAGGAAATTCCCATGGCAGACCGTCCGATTATGACGACAAGTGCTGGTGCACCGATCCCGGATAACCAGAATTCCCTGACTGCGGGTGAGCGCGGCCCTGTTTTGTTGCAGGACTATCAGCT
>NZ_JBDJNE010000009.1:0-173097 GCF_039674265.1 Brucella sp. TWI559 | reverse complement strand
GGATGAATGTCAGTGGCAACACAGCCGGCACTTCCAAAGTCGACATCACCAACCGTCACGGTTTTGGCGCTAAAACCAATAACGGCATCGAGATCATCTCCGTGGGGGGGAGCTCTGATGGTCTGTTCACGCTCAATGGTGATTATGTCACCAAAGACGGCAAGCAGGCTATTATGACTGACTCGGCCTATGCCTATACGCTGCAAAAAGGCGGAACCAATACGCCAAATGACGGCAACTGGTATCTGGTCAGCAAGAATCCGAACGATCCGGTCAATCCTGTCAATCCGGTCGATCCGGATTGCGAGAAGACCAATACCTGTCCTCCAGGTCCTAACCCTGGTCCTAATCCGGGCCGTTACAGCCCCGCGGCTCCGATCTATGAATCCTATGGCTCGACGCTGCAGGCTCTGAACAAGCTGCCGACACTGCAACAGCGTGTGGGTGAGCGTTATCTGGGCAGCTCCAATCAGGTCAATTCCGGTGAAACCGACAGCAAGGCGATCTGGGGCCGCATTGAAGGCGCGCATAACCGTCATGAAAGTGCCTCCACGGCAGGTGATCTGCATCAGGATATCAACACTTTCATCATGCAGGCCGGTGTGGATGGTCAGTTCTATGAGGATGAGAATGGCACACTGTTTGCTGGCATTACCGGGCAATACGGCAATGCACGCTCGGATATCGACAACCGGACCGGTGACGGTTCGGGCAGCATCAGCACGCAAGGATGGGGGCTTGGTGCCACGGCCACATGGTATGGTACGTCCGGCTTCTATCTTGACGCACAGGCACAGGCCAACTGGTATGACAGCGATCTTCATGTCGATGCAGTCAACCAGACTCTCAGCAACGGCAATAAGGGCTTCGGTTATGCCCTGAGCCTTGAAGCGGGTCAGCGTTTTGCCATCAACCAGAACTGGTCGCTGACACCGCAGGCACAGCTCATGTGGTCATCGGTGAATTTTGACACCTTTACCGATAGCTATGGCGCACGCATCTCCAATAGAGACGGTGATAGCCTGACAGCCCGGCTTGGTCTTGCTGCCAACTATGCCAATAGCTGGAAGGGCCATGATGGGCGGATGGTCAATACATCACTCTATGGCATTGCCAATCTTTATCAGGAGTTCATGGGTGACGCCCGTATGAATTATGCGGGAACCCATATGGCCACTGACAGCGATGATACATGGGGTGGGATTGGCGCAGGTGGCACCTATGCCTGGGCCGACAACAAATACATGCTCTATGGCGAAGGTTCCATCAACACGTCACTCAACCATTTCTCCGACAGCTACGCCCTCAAAGGCAATGTCGGCTTCAAGGTGAAGTGGTAGAAAACCCATAGTCGCAATCAAATTATCGCTCCCGGTGCCAAGCCGGGAGCGATTTGTTTTATGCAAAATGCCACGTCTGCATCGATCATGCGACTGTGACCGGAATTTTTGATCGCTGTCGCAAAGCTTTTGGTCGGTGATATGCGGTCCTATTTTTAGACGCACTTATGCTGCGAGTTCCATCAGGCAGCCAAACCGTCAAACGGTCATACCGGCCAGGTTCATCAAGAGGCGAAAGAGAAGCGCCACGATTGCCAGTGCCACCACGCTGCCGGTCCAGATCAGAACCATCCAACCAACACGCCGCAGCCACAGTTTCTGATGGTGAGGAGTGTTGGACATTAGTGATATCCTTCCCCCACCTTAACCTTGCCTCGGAACACATAATAGGACCATGCGGTGTAGGCGAGGATGAACGGAATGATAAACAACGCTCCGACCAGTGTGAAACCCAGGCTTTGAGGGGGCGAGGCAGCATCCCATATTGAGATAGCCGGCGGGATGATGTTCGGCCACAAGCTGATTGCCAGTCCCGAATAACCTAAGAACAACAGTAAAAGCGAAAGCAGGAATGGTGCGGCATGGCTTTTGCCTGACAAGGTTTTCAGAAGAATCCATGTGGCTAAGGCAACCAGTATAGGCACTGGCATAAAGAAGAACAGGTTCGGCAGTGCGAACCAGCGCGCTGCAATGTCAGGGTTGGCATATGGCGTCCAGAGGCTGACGATCACGATCGTCACCAGTACAGCCACGGTAATCGGGCGGCCAAGTTGTCGCATGCGCTGCTGAAGAGCGCCCTCGGTTTTCATCACAAGCCATGTCGCTCCGAGCAAGGCATAGGCGAGCAACATGCCGACACCCGTGAACAGGCTAAACGGTGTCAACCAATCAAACATACCGCCAACATACGAACCGTCCCGGACTTCGAAGCCGTTGATAAAGGCGCCAAGCGCAAGTCCTTGGGAAAAAGTGGCAATGTAGGAACCCCACATGAAAGCTTTATCCCAGAACGCCTTGTGCCCCTCATCCGCCTTGAAGCGAAACTCGAATGCCACGCCTCGCCAGATCAGACCCGCCAACATGAGAAGAAGCGGAAAATATAGGGCGCTAAGGATAACGGCATAAGCCAGCGGGAAGGCGCCCAGCAAAGCAGCACCGCCCAGCACGAGCCAGGTCTCGTTTCCGTCCCAGACAGGCGCAACGCTATTGACCATAGCGTCGCGGTCGTCCCGGTTGCGAACGAAAGGGAACAGAATGCCAATGCCAAGATCGAAACCGTCCATGATGACATACATCATAAGACCGAAGCCGATGATAAGCGCCCATATAAGAGGAAGATCAATGCCCATATTTTTTCTCCTCTTTAAACAATCGTTGAGTCAATATTATCGGGAGCAGCTGACAAGGGCCGCGCTGGCCGTTGAGACTGGCCCGGATCACGCGGCGGGTTTTCGTCTTCACTCTTGGCAGGCCCTTTGGCGACCAGCTTCAGCATATAGCTGACACCCGTACCAAAGACGGCGAAGTACATGACCATGAAGATGATCAGTGTGGTCGATAGTGCGAGCGCCGAATGGTTAGACACCCCATCCGCAGTGCGCATCACGCCATAGACCAGCCAGGGTTGGCGACCGATTTCGGTCGTGTACCATCCCGCCAGAATTGCGATCAGACCCGATGGCCCCATCCAGATTGCGAAGCGCAGGAACCATTTTTGTACATATAGCCCACTGCGCAACCGCAACCAGACGCTCCAGACACCGAGCAGGAGCATGAGCATGCCAAGACCGACCATGATGCGGAACGACCAGAACACCACCGTTGAATTCGGGCGATCTTCGCGGGCGAATTCACTTAGCCCCGGATACTGCCCGTCAAGGCTATGCGTCAGAATGAGCCCACCCAGCCTTGGGATCTCAATTTTGTAGAGGGTTTCCTCGCTTTCCATGTCCGGCCAGCCGAACAAAATGAGCGGCACACCAGCGCCTGGCACATTTCGCCAATGGCCTTCCATGGCTGCGACCTTTGCGGGTTGATGCTCAAGCGTGTTCAGGCCATGCAAGTCACCAATAAAGATCTGTATGGGCGTAACCGCCAAAATCATCCACATGGCCATGGAGAACATTTTCCGCACGCGCGCATCTCTGCGACCTCGCAGCAGATGCCACGCACCTGAAGCGCCGACAAAAAGCGCCGTTGCCAGAAAGGCCGCCACGGTCATGTGGGCAAGCCGATAGGGGAAGGACGGATTGAAAATAACCTTGAACCAGTCCACCGGCACGACGACGTTATTGACGATCTCAAACCCTTGCGGCGTCTGCATCCAGCTATTTGATGCCAGAATCCATGTGGCGGAGATCAAGGTGCCGATCGCCACCATGACGGTCGCAAAGAAATGAAGGCCCGGTCCGACCTTATTCCAGCCGAACAGCATGACACCGAGAAAGCCGGCTTCAAGAAAAAATGCCGTCAAAACTTCATAAGCGAGCAGTGGCCCCGTTATCGATCCGGCAAAGGCTGAAAAGTAACTCCAATTGGTTCCGAACTGGTAAGCCATGACGAGCCCGGACACGACGCCCATCGCGAAATTGACCGCGAAAATCTGCGACCAGAAATGATAAAGATCGCGATAGACGGTATCTTTTTTCCAAAGCCAAAGCCCTTCGAGAACGGCGAGATAACTCGCAAGCCCTATCGTGATCGCGGGAAACACGATGTGAAACGAGATGGTGAAACCAAACTGGATACGAGCCAGCTCAAGAGCGGTCAGTCCGAGCATTTTGCAGCCTCCTGCGACTGAGGAATGTCGCTGTTATCCTCACCAAAAAGAGAGAACTGCCCGCTCTCAAACGTAACAGCAGATTTCTTTCGTGTATCGACAGAGAGTTGGAAGACGTCCGGCCGCGCATAATGCCCGGCAACGTCAAGGTCATATTTTCCGCGCGCAATGATGCGTCGGTCGATTTCGGCAATCTGGATCGTCTCACCGGTGAAATCGGGTTCCACCAGCACATTTCCGAGCGGGTCAATGATGCATGAACCGCCTCGGATCAACACGGTGCTCGGATCATCACCCTGAATCGGCGCATAATCGGCAGGGCCATCGCTCCTCGTGAGGTATTGGCACGCCGAGATCACAAAACAGCGGCCTTCAAGGGCAATCGTGCGCATGGTCGGAAGCCAGGCATCACGGTCATCTACTGTCGGCGCACAATAGAGCTCCACGCCCTGCGCATACATGGCGGCTCGAAGCAGCGGCATATAGTTTTCCCAGCATATGACACTACCGATGCGCCCGATCGGTGTGTCGACCACGCCGATCGTCGAGCCATCGCCAAAGCCCCAGACCAGTCGCTCCAGCGCCGTTGGCATCAGCTTGCGGTGCTTGTAGAGAAGCTTGCCTGCAGGAGAGTAGGTCAGGGTCGAGCAGTAGAGCGTGCCGCCATCCCGCTCAATGATACCCACGACCAAATGCACGCCATTGTCCCGTGCGATCTCACCGATGCGCGATGCCTCCGGGCCTGGAATATCAATGGCACTCTCGAAATAACGGCGGAACTCTTCGCGGCCTTCCGCGCTTCGAAGCCCAAGCCGGGCACCGAAATCCAAACCCTTCGGATAGCCTCCGACAAAAGCCTCCGGGAAAACAACGAGCTCGGCACCTCTGCCTGCGGCTTCGCGGGTTAACTCAGCGAGCTTCGCTACCGTCTTGGATGTGTTGAACAGGACGGGAGCGGCTTGAACGACTGCGGCTTTGATGAGGGACATGGCAAACAATCCTGAAAATCACACGACGGCGCGCGTGCTGAGTGAGGGCTGCGTGATAAGGTTGGCAAGCTGATTGAGGCCATCTTCGAGATCTTCGCGGTCTGGCGCGACGCCAAGGGAAATCCTGACGGCTTCAATGGGATGTGCAACGGTTGCGAAGGCGGAAGAGGGGACGATTGAGACACCGGCACGGTCAGCATGCGCAGCAAAGTCAGCCGCGCGCCAATGTTGAGGCAGGTGCAGCCATAAATGGTGACCATGGGGGTCGGCCGCGTAATCATGACCTTTGAGGATTGATCGGGCCAGCTCTTGACGCGCTGCGTTCTCGTCCCGAATGGAGCGGGTAATCTCGCTCATCGTGCCGTCCGAAATCCATCGGCTTGCCAAGGCTGACATAAGCGGCGGAGCCATCAGGGTCGTCGCGCGCAGCACACCGGCAAGTCGAAGAGCCTTCGTGCTGTTGGGCGCAATCACATAGGCAACCCGCAAAGCCGGGCTTGCACATTTGGAAAGCGTGGCGATGTGCCAGGTGATGTCGGGCGCCAATTCCATCATCGAAACCGTGCGATCCGGTATCAGTGGTGCATAGGGGTCATCCTCGATGACCGCGACACCATTCTTGAGTGCTATAGAAACCAAAGCCCGACGGCGGTCTTCCGGCAAGGTCGCAGTGGTCGGATTGTCGATGCTGGGAATGACATAAATCGCCTTTGGCAAACGCTCGCGGCACAGCTTTTCGAAGGCGTCTGGAATGATCCCCTGCTCGTCCATTGCCAGAGGTTCAATCACCATCCCTTTCTGAACAGCAACCGCCTTGAGGCCGGGATAGGTCATGGCGCCGGTCGCCAATATGTCACCCCGATCAAGCAGCAGTTCACACACGGCGAACAATGCGCTCTGTGCACCCCCTGAGACGACGATGCGGTCCGGCGTAACCCTTTCAATCCGGGGACGAAGCCAGCTTGCTGCGGCTTGCCTGTCCGGTTCTGATCCTGTGCTTTCCTGATAATGAAGATTAAGCAGCCCGCGCGTGCCCCCGAGAACCCCCGCGATTCCACTGGGAAAAACCTTTCTGAAATCGACATCAGACGGCTGTGAAGGAATGTTCATGCTCAGGTCAATCAGCGGCGGTGCATGATCATGAGGCTCGCTATTGAGTGCCTCACGGATGAACGTCCCACGGCCCGCTTGTGCCTCAACGAGCCCCCGGCGGCGGGCTTCATTGCAGGCACGCGTGACTGTGGTGAGATCGACGTTAAGCGCCTCAGCGATCACGCGCTGCGCCGGCAACCGATCTCCCCCGGCAACCCTTCCGGAGCGAATATCGGCTTCCAACGCCTCTACGATACCGAGATATTTCATCCTCGCGTTTTCGATTAGTCGTGGCTTCCACATTTCGACCCCTCAAACTGTATGGCTTATTAACATACAGTTCTAATATCATGTATGGATACCAAAGGGAAGCGGAGATCGTGCTGCACATAAAGTTCTAAGAGCGCGGCAAGGACATCACGTCATTCGCGGTCTGAGCGAGTTACGCCCTGATCAATTGCCATTCTGCCCAGCCGCCCCATCAAGGGGCAACTGCCGCTTCACTGGATATACCCAAAAATTCAAAGCGTTGGAGAACTACACAAGCAGTTATGGCCTGTTGGATTCCTTATTCTCCCCCATTTTCTTCTCCTTCTCCTCTTTATCCTTATTATAATGCCATTTGATGGCGAAAAACATAGCCACAACCAAAACGATGGCTTTGAATATGCCGGCAATGATGGGGAACCAATCCATGATTCTGAATCTTTCCAGGATTATTATGTGAACGGAGGAAACGTTAGCGAATGCGCCGTTTCCAGTGGTGTTTTCCAGCCGTCAGGACTGTCGAGCCAGGCCATGACGCCATGAGCAGACGAGCTGAGGCAATGACACTTCGAAACGGCGTATTCTCGAGAAGGCGCGCTATCAGGCAGCGCGCTGTATGGCGGGCCAACCAATATCGCTGCCTACAGCGAGAAGCGCATCGATAAGCGAACGCATATGAGCTTCAGTGTGGAATGGCGTCGGTGTTATGCGAAGCCTTTCCTGCCCACGAGCCACAGTGGGGTAATTGATTGGCTGGACGTAGATCGCGTGCTCGGTGAGAAGTCGTTCGCTGATCAGACGGCACAGATGCGCATCGCCGACGATGACGGGAAGAATGTGGCTTGGGGTGTCAAGGACGGGCAACCCTGCATCATTCATCATCGCCTTGAGACGGGTTGCATTGGCTGCCTGGCGCGCCCGTTCCTCAGGATGCGCCTTGACGTGTTGTATGGCTGCGAGCGCCCCGGCTGCCAGATGCGGACACAGCGAGGTCGTGAAAATGAAGCTGTCCGCCATGCTACGGATGACGTCGATCAAAATCGCCGGTCCGGTGACATAGCCACCCATCACACCAAATGCCTTTGCGAGTGTTCCCTCGATGATTGTCAGGCGATGCGCAAGCCCCTCGCGCTCGGCAACACCGCCGCCGCGCTGTCCATAAAGGCCCACGGCGTGAACTTCATCAAGGTAAGTCAGAGCTCCGTGCTTATCCGCCACATCACAGATGGCCGAAATTGGGGCGATGTCGCCATCCATGCTGTAGACGCTCTCAAACGCGACGATCTTTGGACGATCCGGGTCGATCCCGCTCATGAGTTCATCAAGATGTGCTGCATCGTTGTGACGGAAGATAAATTTATCCGCGCCGGATCTGCGGATACCTTCGATCATCGAGTTGTGGTTCTGAGCATCCGAGAAGATTGCGCAGTTTGGCAGAACGCGACCCAGCGTACCGAGAGCGGCAAGGTTCGAGATCCAGCCCGATGTGAAGATTAGCGCAGCGTCTTTTCCGTGCAGATCGGCCAGTTCAGCCTCAAGGGCGACGTGCTGACGATTGGTGCCCGAAATATTGCGCGTTCCGCCCGTGCCTGCTCCCGAAAGATCGATGGCCTCGTGCATCGCGGCGAGCACGTCCGGGTGCTGGCCCATTCCGAGGTAGTCGTTGCTGCACCAGACTGTGACGGGCTGTTTTTGCCCGTCTGGACGATGCCAGAGCGCCGTCGGAAATTCCCCGGCAATCCGCTCTAATTCAGCAAATGTTCGGTAACGGCCGTCTAGCTTCATATCAGCAAGCAGATCTTCGAAAGACTTGTCGTAATTCATATCAGCACCCTTGGACTGTAGGTGCGGAAAATCACCTACATGACAGTATCATATCCATACAAATGTCGGGCTCTGTGTATGCCAATAAACAATACATTGCAATAGATTTGTACGCTTTGCGTTGGCGTGGATGTTGCAGAAACGTTGTCGCAATGGGTTTTGTCGCAAAAATTTGATCAGGCTGAAAGCAGCCAGATCGTCGGATGCACCTATGCTGCAAGCTCCGCAAATAACTGGGATGGTGGCTGATTGTCGTTGTCGACTTGACATCTACGGATCATGCGGGCCGCTTCGATGCCCGCGATTGTCGCTGAGGCTGAATGGAATGCCCTGAAGCCCATCATGTGTTTGGCAATGCGTGTGATAAAGCGGCAACCCAGTGCAAGAAGATTGTTGAGACATTTGGTCTACCGGATCGCAATTATGCCCGGAATATCATTGCTGGCGACGGCTTTCTTGGAGCGGGTTTCAATCGGATTGGATCAGTTCTGCGCTCTCAAGGTTGGCTTAACGCGCATCTTTTTCCGAAAGCCGTTTCACACTTTTTGGAATGCGCTCTAAAGAAAGGCCACGTTAGCCTTGATTTGCTGAAGATCTCAATCAGATATTGAACAACGGGCGCAAAAGAAATCAGTATAAAGGATGATACTTTTTGGAAAAACGAATTCATTCGAAATCGACTGTCATCCACGTTCACCCCACTCAATCATGCGCAAAGATACTATCAAGGCTCAGTAAAAGTGAATTTTGCGATAAAGCCAGGCGATGCTATCCCTTTCGGGCAGCGGGTGAGAGTTCATAGCGACTTCGATTTTCCAGCGAGCTGATTTAAACGCTCTTCATTTAGCGGCGCTATTTCGCTGTCCGAAATGAATTGTACGCCGATTTCGCAATTTTGCCGCCAAACGATCCGCGTCAGCAAGGCGCGGCCGTAAAAATCGTCGAACAGCCAGAAACGTTCTGGCAGACTGGGAACATCCGCGGTTCTCAATCGCGCGCCATGCGAAGCTATATCGCTGAATTGACATTCGATGATGAAACGCCCGTCGAGCCCAACAATTTTACCTGATCGCAAGCGTGTACGCTGTCGTTCTTCGCTTCGCCTTTCGCTTGTTGGCCTTTTGCGCACCATGATAACGTGCCTCTTGTTCCCTCTAAACAAGCTTTATAACAGTATTGATTTATCCAAACGTTACTCTCACCCTCGGTAAACCGACTTCTTTTGAATATGACTAATTAGGTGTCTAGAGCATTTCAAGCAAAAGTGTGAAGCCGTTGGGGTGGAGGGATGATACTTGAAAGCAAACAGATAAAGCATTTCCAATGACACAATCAAAACAAGGAATGCTCTAGTTGCGGGATTTGATGGTGGAGTTCATCCGCTCGACCTGATCATCGGTTCAATGAATGTATGGTCAAACTTCCTGCCGTGCTTAACCGCGATTTCCTAAAAGTCGGGAAGGGCAATGGAATAACGGGCATCGAAATATAAAATAATGCCGACCCGGCATTTGCCGGGTCGGATTTCAAGAGCGCAGCGTCTCGTGTCCGTTTCTCTGCTGTTTTCAGGCGGCGAGAATGACTTTCATTGCCTTTTCGCGCGCAGCATTGCCGAACACTTCGTAAGCGTCCAGAATCTGATCGAGTCGGAAACGGTGCGTGATGAGTTTTTTCGGATCGAATTTACCAGCCTTGACGGTCTTCAGCAACATCGGTGTCGTGTTGGTGTTCACCAACCCCATCGAGATTTTTATGTTCTTGATCCAGAGATCTTCAATGCGAAGCTCGACTGGCTTCCCGTGAACGCCGACATTCGCGATATTGCCGCCAGCCGAAACGATCTTCTGGCAGATGTCGAATGTCGCGGGAACACCGACGGCTTCAATCGCCACATCGACGCCCTGTCCGTCGGTCATTTCCATGATCCGGGAGGCTGCGTCTTCTTCACCGACCTGAATGGTGTCGGTGGCGCCGAACTGACGCGCAAGAGCCAGACGCGCCGGGTCCATATCGATCATCACGATCTTACCGGGTGAATAGAATTGCGCCGTCAGGAGTGCAGACATGCCGACTGGCCCTGCGCCTACGATGGCGATCGTATCACCGGGCTTCACACCGCCCGCCTGCACGCCGATTTCAAGCCCTGTTGGCAAGATGTCCGACAGCATCACCAATGCTTCTTCATCTGCACCTTGCGGGATCGGATAGAGCGAGTTGTCGCCATGCCGAATGCGGACAAATTCGGCCTGTGTACCGTCGATCGTATTGCCGAGCTGCCAGCCGCCATCATCACAATGGGAGTAAAGCTGTCGTTTGCAGTTTGGGCAGGAACCGCAGGATGTGATGCACGAGATCAGCACCGCATCGCCCCGGCGGAAGTTGCGAACCGCACCGCCAACCTCTTCAACAATGCCAACGCCCTCATGGCCGAGCGTCCGTCCTTCGGCGACGCTTGGCACATCGCCCTTCAGAATATGCAGATCGCTGCCGCAGATCGTCGTCTTCGTAATTCTCACGATGACATCCGTTGCTTCCTGAACGGTCGGCTTGGGCTTTTCGACCCAGTCTTTTTTACCTGGTCCGTGATAAACCAACGCTTTCATCATATCCTCCCTCGGGGGCATACCCCTCAGCATATTTTTGCAAAGATCACACAAACCTGACTCCTGTCCGGATAGTGAGGCGCCGTCGGCGCTTGCATGCAATGTAGACAACGACCGCGGATGGACGAAGACTGATGGTTGGTCCATTCAGGAAGCCAGTACTCCAAATCAGAAGAAATCAGCCTACACCATTTGATCACCTGCCGAAATGGATTGAACAACGCGTATCCAGTCAAAATTCACCTCAGCATGAGGACCTTGTGGCGAGGGTTGTCACACGCGCCCTGTTCGGCTGCGCAGTGTCTGGTAGGGCGTTTCGCCGAAACGCTGATGATAGGACGCAGTCATCGCGGTGAGGTTTACATATCCTCTTTCCGCTGCAATTGCAGACACGGTTTGCCCGGGCATTGCCTCTTCGAGCGCCTTGCGAAGACCATCAAGACGGCAGGCCGTGAGATAGTCATGCGGGGTGACGCCACGAAACCGCCGAAACCCTTCGGAAAGGCTCCGGGCCGAAATGCCGACCTGTTCAGCAATCGCTGCCACGGAGGGTCCCTCATGCGCCCGTTCTTTCATGAGACGTTCCGCCTCGCGCACATATCGGGGGGCTGCACCGCGCGCTCCGGTCTCAAGATTGAGCCCGGCACTTTCCGCCCAGCCCCGCAGCAACTCCAGACAAAGGGTTTCCTCGATCCGCTTTTCGATCAAGGGGCTGGAAATACCGTCATTCCGGGCGTCGACCGAAAGGGTTGCGTAGTTGAGAAGGGAAAGCCAGGCAGATTGGCGGTGGCCGAAAACCAAACGTTTCTTCCAAAGGTCATCTTCCGGGACGAAGCCGTACCAACGCTGCGCTGTTTCCTCCATGAGCTTATGGGGTATCGTCAGGTTGAACTGAAGATCGTGTCCGTCCGCCACGTTCCAGTAGTCCGTGCGACTGCAATCCACAACATAGCTGTCACCGGGGCTGGTGTCGACGCTGATGCCGTTCGTCAATGGATGACGCACACTTCCACGCATGGTGTTGACCACGATAATGTTGCCCGAGGAAGGGTCGAATTCATCCGCTTTGGTGGGCACTCCAAAGCAGAACCGGCTCAAAATGATCCGGCCGATCGATAATGTACGCAAAGTGGCATTTGGGTCGGCACCGTCGATGAGGGGGCGCGCTACAAGTGGCATATAAACGCGATGGCAGAAGGCATTGACCTCTGCCCAGTCCCGGGAAGCATTTAGTTTTCCGCTCAGCAGCGGCTGGCCTTGCGCATCATAAAGCAGAGCATTCTGTAGCAATTTCTCCTCCCCCTCCTGAAACTCAGCAGTATTTGATCTGCTTTTCCATTTGGCTTTGCCAATCTATACTTACATGAAGAGAGGTTTATAGACAAATTTTTCAATTTAGAGCATTTCCTGCCAAAGCGCGAACGCGCTTGGGCGGGATAATGCGTGAAAGCAAATAGATAGGGCATTTCCATGCACTAATAAAAACAGGAAATGCTAAAATGAATCATGCGAAAAGAAATGCGTTCGCCCGCGCTTTTGTAAGAGGCTCGTTTCAGATCACGCGGCCATTTTCTTAAACCGGGTGAGGCTTGGATAGTTGGGTGCTAAGAGATGTGCATCATTGAGAGACGCAGACCGGGATGATGGTGGCTCTCAAGGAAGCTCATTTGATCCAGAGCGCCGATCTCATTGAATTGGATCAGCGCCTGAAGCATATCATTGTGCCCAGATATAGCGTCTCTTTGAGACTGCTGAAATTTTTGCAACAGAACAGCTGTGAAAGAAAGCTGTTTGTAATGTTATTCGATCAGCAAAGCATCGTCATCGAGTGTCTGCCCTCGCACTTTGCGGAACATGTCGATCAGGTCTTCCACGCCAAGCGTCTTGCGTTTATCGCCGGTGACGTCGAGCAAAATCTTGCCGCCATGCAGCATGATGGTGCGGTCGCCATAATCAAGCGCCTGACGCATGGAATGGGTGACCATGAGTGCCGTTAACTTGTTTTCAGCAATCAGCGTGCGGGTCAGCTCCATCACAAATTCCGCCATGCCTGGATCAAGCGCTGCCGTATGTTCGTCCAGCAGCAGCACTTCCGAGCCGGCCAGTGTTGCCATGATGAGCGAAAGCGCCTGACGCTGGCCACCCGAGAGCAGCTCCATACGATCCTGCATACGGCTTTCGAGGCCCAAATTGAGGCTTGCCACGCGTTCACGAAACCAGTCGCGCCGCTTGGCATGAAGCGCATGGGTGAGACCACGACGTGCTCCACGCGATGCCGCCAGCGCCAGGTTTTCTTCAATCGTCAGCGTGCCGCAGCTGCCTGCAAGCGGGTCCTGAAACACGCGCGCCACAAGACCGGCGCGCTCAGCGGTGGATTTGCGTGTAACATCCAGTCCGCTGATCTCAACTTTACCGGCTGTCGGAATGACATCGCCAGCAAGAACGCCTAGCAGTGTGGATTTGCCAGCGCCATTGGAGCCAATCACGGTTACAAATGAACCGCGATCCATAGTCAGATTGATCTTGTTGAGCACCTGCTTTTCCAGCGGTGTTCCACGGCCGAAAATAACGTCCAGATTGGATACTTCAATCATGATGATGCTCCTCCACGGCGCAGGCGCGGCAAGATCAGGGCGAATGTAACAAGAAGCGCTGTTGCGATATTGAGGTCGGAAGCCTGAAGTCCGACTATGCTGCCATTGGAAAGTGCGAGCTGGATGGCGATACGGTAGATGATCGATCCCAAAACACAGCCAATGAGAATGACAAGGATGAGGCGCGAGCGCAGCAAGGTTTCACCGATGATCACAGCGGCAAGGCCAACCACGATGGTGCCGACGCCGGAGGTCACGTCTGCAAAGCCGTTTGTCTGGGCAAAAAGCGAGCCACCAAGCGCTACGAGCGCATTGGAGAGTGCCATGCCGAGGTAAATCTGACGGTCAGTACGTACGCCCTGCGCACGCGCCATTTTCGGATTGGCGCCCGTTGCGCGCATGGCAAGGCCCATGTCACTTTCGAGAAAGCGCCAGACCAGGAACACTGCGATGGCAACCAGCACAAACAGGAAGGCCGGGCGCACATAATATTCAGGAATGCCGTGACCGAAAAACGGAGACAGCATTGTATCCTGATTGATGAGTGCAATGTTCGGACGGCCCATAATGCGCAGATTGACCGAGAACAGCGCAATCATCGTAAGGATTGAAGCGAGCAGATTGAGGATCTTGAAGCGCACATTGAGCGTTGCTGTCACAAGACCGGCAATCGAGCCTGCAATCATTGCAACACCAGCAGACAGCCATGGATTCCAGCCAGCAAGGATCAGAACGCCCGTGACCGCCGCACCGAGCGGAAACGAGCCATCCACGGTCAGATCGGGGAAATCGAGCACGCGGAAAGCCAGATAGACGCCAATGGCGACAAAAGAAAAGACGAGGCCCAGTTCGACCGCGCCCCAGAAGGCGATCTGACTCACATTGCGATTCCTTGTTCTTTGCCGTCATCGAAGATGATAGGGCAGCTTTTCAGCGCCATATCATTACCGGCCTTCTAGAGGTTCTGGCATTTGCCAAAGACCGCCTGGAAGGTCTGCTTCAATCACGACCGGTTTTGATTTGAGTTTGTTCCTTGAAGCGAAAGCCTTGTGGAACCATCCCCCGGTTTTGCATGCGCAATTGCATTGATTGCGCTTGTTCTGGCTAACTCTTTTTGCGGATACAACTCAAAAGTTTCAACAAGCAAGCATTATCGCTGAAAAAGCGCTGAAAAGCCGCGTTCTGTGGGCGGGTTACAACATTTTTCGGGCTATTTGCGGGTCAGACTTCGCCGCGCGCACGCCACAACTCCCAGGCAAAACGCGCGCGGACGCCGATATCGAGGAATGGGCGCGGTGGCAACCCGCTTGGATTTCCAAGTTTTAACATGTCGTCGATTAGCGGATTGTCGAGATCGCAGGCCATGTCGGCTGCAAGGATGCCGCCAATCGTACCCTTGGTGATGCCGACTCCATTCTGGCAGAGTGAGGTGTAAATATTTTTGGCGATCTGGCCAAAACCCGGTGCACCGTTGCGCGACAGGCAAATAAAACCCGTCCAGGTGTGTTGCATATCGACATTGGCCAGCATCGGGAAACGTTGATCAAAAAGCCGCTTGTGCTCGCGCTTGATTGTTTCACGCTGCGCATTCGACTGGCGCAGCGACGGGCAGAAATGCACGTTCTGCCGCACCAGAATGCGCCGATCAGAAGTCAGGCGCATGGTGATTCCGGCAAAAGAATTGGCAGGCGTCAGGCCCCACGGTGCGACTTCGCCGATGGCCTTGTATTCCTGATCATCAAGTGGACGGCTGAGGCTCGCATGGGCTGCGAAGTTCAGCAGCTTATGTCTGAAAAAGCCAAACTGTTCACCAAACCCATTGACCGTCAGGATCATGGCAGGGGCCTGAAGCCGGCCCTCTGCCGTGGTAATGAGGATGCGATCACCATAGTCGATTTTGGTGACAGCAGAGTTTTCATAAAGCGTGACATTTGCGGGCAGGCTGTCTGCAAGGCCACGCACCAGAGCGGCCGGATTTAAAAGCGCGGTGCCATAGGTGAAGATCGCTGCTTTGAAATGGCTGGTGCCGAGCCGTTTGGCCAAAGCATCGCCTTCGAGCCAATCAAAGGGCTCGTTAAGACGCTCAAGCTCCTTGACTGTCGGCTCCAGAACTTTGCGCATCCCCTGATCGGAAACGGCGGCGTGAAACTTGCCATCCTGCCGCCAGTCGCAGTCGATGCCATGCTGGTCAATCTGCTGTTTGAGGTGATTGATTGCCGCGCGTGCCAGTGCGCGGTAGCTGTGCGACTTGGCCAGTTCCTCCATGGATGAGCTGACATTATGCGGCAGATCAATGGCAAAACCTGCCGCCCGGCCCGATGTGCCTTTTCCCACTTCCTGTGCATCAACCAGTGCAATGTGATCATTGGGCCGGTTTTCGGCAAGCCGTCTTGCTGCCGCGACACCGGCATAGCCTGCACCCAGCACGATCCAGTCGGCTTTGATGTGGCCTTTGAGGGCAGGGCGTGGTGCGCGCGCAGGCAATATCCTGCTCCAGCCATTGGTGTTGTCATCAGCGGGAAGGATACGGATGGCGGGCATTTTAAAAGCTCAACAGATGTGAAACATGTTTAAAAGAAAAGGGCGGGAGATCGTCCCGCCCTTTTCCTTACAATAGAAATTGCAATTATTCGACCTTGCTGGTTGCGCGGTCGATAACAGCCTGTGGGAACTCGACGCCCATCTTCTTTGCAGCAGAAAGATTGATGACGAGGTCGGTGCCTTTTGCGATGTCGACAGGAATATCGCCCGGCTTTTCGCCGTTGAGGATTTTTACAACCACAGCGCCGGTCTGTTTGCCAACGTCGTAATAGTTGAAGCCGAGAGCGGCGAGTGCGCCGCGCTTGACCGAATCCGTATCTGCGGTGAAGAGCGGCAGCTTGCTTTCTTCAGCAACACCGACCGCACTTTCAAGCGCTGAAACGATGGTGTTGTCGGTTGGCACATACATCGCATCTGCACGACCAACGAGCGCGCGGGCTGCACCCTGAACTTCTGCCGACTTGGTTGCAGCCGATTCAACCACTTCAATGCCTTCAGCCGCAGCCGCTTCTTTCAGTGCTGCCAGAAGCGAAACGGAGTTGGTTTCACCGGAATTATAGAGATAGCCGAGCTTCTTGATGTTCGGCATCACTTCCTTGATGAGCTTGATGTGTTCGACAACCGGCGACATGTCGGAAAGGCCGGTGACATTGCCACCCGGCTTTGCCATGTCCTTGACGAGCTGTGCGCCGACCGGATCAGAAACAGCGGTGAAGACAATCGGAATATCACGGGTGGCGGAAACAACGGCCTGTGCCGAAGGCGTGGAAATCGGAACGATTACATCCGGCGCGTCCCCCACGAACTGCCGTGCGATCTGTGCGGCGGTTGCCGGATTGCCCTGCGCGGACTGATAGACGAATGTCAGATTTTCGCCTTCCTTGAAGCCGGCCTCTGCCAGCGCATCCTTGACGCCATCGCGTGCCGCATCCAGTGCCGGATGCTCAACAATGGCCGTAACGGCAACCGTTACGTCTTTGGCCTGCGCGTGCGTTGCGATGGCCGTTGCGGCCAGCAAGGCCAGAAGCATAGAACGCATGAAAATCTCCCCTGTTTTGGTGCGTCGTCTGTCGGCATAGGCTCAATATCCGGTTCCCCGGATTGAAGGGCTTAACCGCGTCTTTTGAGGCTTAATCCGGTCCGAATAGACTGTCAACGTGTTGTCATCACAGCCCGGCTTGCGCGCGTTATATTCCGTTTCATGAACACAGTGTTCAGCGGCCTTTCAATGACTATCGCCCGGTGCCATATTCTGACAAAACAGATGAAAAGTGCTTCCTCGCACGCAAGGACAATCGTCATGAAAAAGATAGGCTTTCTTTCATTCGGCCATTGGTCGCCTTCTCCGCAGTCGGGAACCCGTTCAGCGGGTGACGCGCTTCTGCAATCCATCGATCTGGCGGTTGCCGCTGAAGAGCTGGGCGCAGACGGCGCTTATTTCCGCGTGCATCATTTTGCGCGCCAGCTTGCTTCGCCATTTCCATTGCTTGCAGCCGTGGGTGCCAAAACCAGCAAGATTGAGATCGGCACTGCCGTGATCGATATGCGCTATGAAAACCCGTTCTATATGGCTGAAGATGCCGGTGCTGCCGATCTCATTGCGCAGGGCCGATTGCAGCTTGGGCTGAGCCGCGGATCGCCTGAACAGGTGATCGATGGCTGGCGTTATTTTGGCTATAAGCCGGATGAAGGCACAAGCGATGCCGATATGGGCCGCCAGCATGCGGAAGTGTTTTTGGGCGCGCTCAAAGGCGAAGGCTTTGCACAGCCCAACCCGCGTCCGATGTTTCCGAACCCTCCCGGCCTGCTGCGTCTTGAACCGCATTCGGAAGGTTTGCGGGATCGAATCTGGTGGGGTGCCGGTTCCAATGCCACAGCACGTTGGGCCGCAAAACTTGGCATGAACCTGCAAAGCTCGACGCTGAAGGATGATGAAACGGGTGAGCCGTTCCATGTTCAGCAGGCAGCGCAAATCCGTGCTTATCGCGAAGCATGGAAAGAAGCAGGCCATACAACCACGCCACGCGTTTCGGTGAGCCGCAGCATCTTTGCGCTGGTTGATGACCGCGACCGGGCTTATTTCGGTGGCGGGAGCAAAGAGCAGGATTCCATCGGCTATCTTGATGAGAACACGCGCGCCATCTTCGGCCGTTCCTATGCCGCAGAGCCCGATGCGCTTATCAAAGAGTTGCAAAAGGATGAAGCGATTGCCGAAGCCGATACCCTGCTTCTGACCGTGCCGAACCAGCTCGGCGTTGCATACAATGCCCATGTGATCGAAGCGATCCTCAAGCATGTTGCACCGGCACTGGGCTGGCGCTAACACGCGGCCTGATTAAACGCTCGCGGCATAACGTGCCGCGAGCGTTCGGTGTATTTCCTGTTTAGACTGAATCCTTGGAAATGCTCTCTGTGTTTTTCTTCACGCATGCCGCTACCGGAAAACCGGTGTCCACTTTTCCGCGACATGGTTTTTTCTTCACGCATGTCGTTATCGGAAAACCGGTTCCCACTTTTCCGCGACATGCTTTAAGTTTCTCAAAATTCTCCGAATATTCGCACCGTCGCTCCATAAGCATTTTCGCGCGATGCGGTGCGCATGATATAGGGCGTTAATGAAAGACCGACTGATTTATTGACCGCATAGCTGAGGCTTGTTGATGCGGAACCGCGCATATGGGCAAAGTCCGAACCATATACCAGCGCGCCGATATAATCTGCGTGCGCATCAAATTCCGGGTCTTTGTGCGCGATATCCTGTTCGATCTCACCATTGACGGACCACCGGAATCGATCGCTGAGCGGCATGCTGTAATTGGCGCCTGCATAAGCCGTGGTGAGCTGATATTTCATCGTGCTGTAGGTGAACGGGAACAGCACATTGTTTTCCGTGTATCCATCCATGGAAATATCGCTGTAACGCAGACCACCGTAATAGCCGAACGCTGCATTGTTGACGCTGAGATTGTCGGTGCGTCCGATTTCAAGCGCCGTGCTCCAGCCTTGCAGGCGTGTTGTGCCGGTTCCCGCTTCTGTAAAGGGAAGGAGCGGGCGGGTTATATCTGTGTCGTAACGGTTTGCAGCAAGGCTTGCGCGCACATACCACGCGCCATTTGCCGTTTTTTGTTTCCATTGCGCATAAATACCGCCACCGAAATTGTCGTGTGCTGTGTCAAAACCGTCCGGCTGTTCTTGCCAGAAAGAATGGGCGATGGTGGCGCCTGCCGAGAAATTATCGGTAAAGCCGTGTGCGAGCGTGAAACCTGTCAGTAAATCGCGCTGATCGCCAAAACCACTGATGTCTGTGAACTGCGAATAACAGGTCTGGCCGGCACGATCCACATTGCAGGTGCCCTGCAATTTATTCAGCGTCAGGCGCTGCGCTTCCATGGCGGAAAAGCCGCTGAATGCCAGCTTTAACACGGTCGCAACGGTGTGATCGACATCGATGACGGCGGGTTTGGTCACGGGCTCGGCTGATGGAGAGTTTGGTGTCGGCCCAGGATCAGGATCGGTTCCCGGATTTGTTGGTGTCGTCCCAGGATCAGGATCAGTTCCGGGATTTGTCGGATTTGTCTCGGGATCCGTCTCTTCATCCGTTCCGGGATTGATTGCCGGTAGTTTCCATAATGTTGCGTGAAGTTCACCCTGAGCGGTTTGGGCCGTCCCAACTATAACGCTGCCATCATCAGAAATATCATAGGCAATGGCATTGTCCCCGCCAATTGTTCCCAGATCAATCATGCCGTCATTTTCCGTCCACCGGAAAGCGCGCATCGCCATTGTATCTGTGTAGCTGTAACCAGTCACCGCTTTGCCATTGCTGGTCATGCCAAGAGCATGTGAAATCTCACCACCCAGTGAGCCCAAACTCATCATGCCAGTTTCCGATGTCCAGCGAAAAGCCTGATCATAGCCGCTGTCTATAGTCGCTGTGCCGATCACAACTTTTCCATCTGCGGAAACCAAGTCAGCAATGCTGTTTTGTATATTTCCCTGCGCATTGAGATCAACCATGCCGGTCTCTGCCGTCCAGCGAAAAGCATGTTGCTGATGATCGGCGGTATCACTGGCACCGACGATTACGGATCCATCCGCTGAAACGCCACGTGCGGTTGAATTATTGCCGCCCAGTGTCTCAAGACTGACCATGCCCGTGGCTTGCGTCCATCGAAATGCTTTTGTTTGCAATGTTTGGGTTGTGCTATAGCCAACAAGGGTGGTGCCATCAGCGGAAATAGCGTTGGAGAAGGACGATATTCCACCCAGTGTTCCAAGACCGGTTATGCCATCCTGAAGTGTCCAGCGAAATGCATTGGTCTCGGCATTATCGGCGAGAGAACTGTTGCCAATGACAACATCGCCATTGGCTGAAACCCCGGTGGTATAGGATGTATTTCCCCCCAGCGTGCCAATGTTGCGCATGCCTGTATCCCGTGTCCACCAGAATGCGTTTGTTTGTGTGGCACTGACAGAACTGCTGCCGATTGCAGCACGTCCGTTTGCCGAAATCACATGAATTGCGGTTTCGCCAGAGCCATCAAGGGACCCAAGATCGGTTATACCATCCGGGGTAATGACAAAAGATTTGTCATACGCACCACTTGCTGACATTCGCCTTACGCCAAATGTTTTGCCGTCCGCAGATATGGTGACTGCATCAGCGCGTGATCCTCCGAAAGAACCATGAACTTCATAAAGAGGAGCGTCAGCCCAGGCTTGAGAACTGATTGTCATAATTATTGTTGATTTTAGTATTAACTTATATTTTGACATGAAATATACAGCTCTCATTTAGAATTTTATAATTTAACTGTATGCAATACTTAATAAAGACTTAATTTATTCTAGTAAGATGCTGGGATAAAAATCAAGCATTATTGATTTAAATATTTATCTTATAGCTGGCCGTATATTGGGAAGTGAGGACGCGCGTGATCACACATCGCTTTGGATGCGCCACGGCATTTTTGTATGAGGAAGGTGTTTTTTTATAAAGCTTTATAAGTCTTTGATTGTCTCTATTCTATGCCATGCAAAGTAAGCAGATTTTTCATGCGTTGGATTGCAAGGCCGGGCTGGTCGAGAACATTGGCCTGATCTGCCAGGCGGAAAATCTCCGCATAATGCAGGATGCCACGGGCTGATTGCATCCCGGCAGGCATGGTAAAATGGGTCTGATGCCCATTGAGCCAGGCGAGGAATACAACGCCTGCCTTGTAATATTGTGTGGGGGCTTCAAAAATTTTGCGCGATAGGGGCACGGTCGGTTCGATGATCGCGCGGAAGCTTGCATTGTCACCCTTGGCAAGGGCGGCAAGGGCGCTTGAAGCCTGTGGTGCAACCGCATCAAAAATCCCAAGAAGCGCATGGCTGTGCTTGTTGCCATCACCTTCGATCAATGGTGCGTAATTGAAATCATCGCCCGTAAAACACAGAACGCCATCCGGCAGGCGGTTGCGCAGCGCGATCTCATAGCGTTCTTCGAGCAGTGAAATCTTGATGCCTTCTACTTTGTCGCGATTGGTCTCTATGATGGTGATGACCGTATCAAGCGCGTCTTCAAACCTGTCCGAACCCCAATAACCTTTAAGCTGTGGGTCGAACATATCGCCCAGCCAGTGCAGGACCACTTTTTCGCGCGCGTTTGTGAGGATGTGGTTGTAAACCCTGATGTAATCGTCGGGTGAACGGGCAATGTGGGCGAGCGCGCGGCTGGCCATGAGAATGAAACGACCGCCATGTTTTTCGATGAATTCAGCCTGTGTTTCATAGGCTTTAATCACATCATCAAGGCTTTTTGCCTCCGCCGGATCAAGATGATCGGTGCCTGCGCCGGATGCCAGATCGGCGCCACTCACGGTTTTGCTTTCTGTGAGCGAGCGGCGGATGAGTTCCTGCGCGCCAGCCCAGTTGAGGCCCATGCCGCGCTGTGATGTGTCCATCGCTTCGGCGATTTGAAAGCCAAGGCTCCAGAGGTGGTGACGGAAGGCCATGGTCGCATCCCAGTCAATCGCCGGAGCATTCCATGGCGTGCTGTCTCTGAGCGGGTCTGAAACCACATGTGCTGCCGCATAAGCGATGCGATTGAATTTCGGAGGAGAGGCGGGGCGCGGTGTCGGGGTGCCACGCAAGTGATAGGCTTTTACGTTTCCGTCTGCAAAGGGCAGGGATAGCACGTTTTCCGATAATGCACTCATGTCAATCCTCCAACTCCACGACGACATGAATAATTTAGATCGTTCCAAATATCAAGACGGGATTAAATAAGGCGCGATTATGTCTTAATGGCGGATAATTTGTGAAATGCGAAAAATGGGCATCTATTTTACGGGAAAGTCGAAAATTGATCGCATTTTTTGATTTTTCCGCAGCATTTTCAGCTTTGTTTCGCGCTCAATCAGGCGCGGTTTAAAATCATTGACAAATTTGGAACGTTCCAATTAAATGATGGGAACAGGAGTTTGGCATGGGCAAGAGCAGCATTACGGTCATTGATATTGCACGCGAGGCTGGCGTGTCGAAGTCAACCGTGTCGCTTGTTCTGCGTGACAGTCCGCTGGTGCGTGCTGAGACCCGCGCAAAAGTTCAGGAAGCAATCGACAAGCTCGGCTATGTTTATAACCGCTCGGCGGCCAATCTCCGGCAGTCGAAATCGAAGATCATCGGGCTTGTGGTCAATGATCTGACCAACAGCTTTTTTGCCGAGCTTGCGGTGGGTGTTGATCGTGTCATGCAGTCGGCAGGCTATGTGCAGTTTCTCGCCAATACGGCGGAAAGCATTGATCGCCAGCGCGAGGTGATTGCCTCGATGCGCGAGCATGGCATTGCGGGGCTGATCGTTTCGCCTGCCCGCGGCACCGAGGCTGGTGATCTGAAACCATTGGCAAAAAGCGGCCTTCCGGTTGTGCAGATGGTGCGCGATGTGCCGGGATCGGGTGTGTCGTCGATTGTTTCGGATAATCGCGGTGGCGTGGCAAAGGCGGTCGAGCATCTTTTCTCACTGGGCCATCGCATCATTGCTTTCATGGGCGGCTATGCGGACACGGCTGTTTTTAGCGAAAGAGTTGCGGGCTATCGTGCGGGACTTGAGCAGGCGGGCTTGGTGTTTGATGATGCGCTGGTCTTTACCTCAGCACCCTCGCGGGCTGGCGGTGTGGAAGCAGTTGAGCGCATGTTGCGGCAGAGCACGAAACCGACGGCAGCAGTGTGTTTCAATGATGCTGTAGCTTTTGGCGTTTGCGATGGTTTGCGTGCCGCAAATCTGGAACCGGGCCGCGATTTCGGGGTGGTTGGTTTTGACGATGTGATCGAAGCAAAGACCGCTGTTCCGGCACTGACAACTGTGGCTGTTGATCCGCAAGGTCTGGGAGAACGTGCGGCGCAGCTTTTGCTGAAACAGATCAATTCAGAACGGGTGGAGGCGGAGGCGCAGCGCTTGTCGGTGCGTCTTGCGGTGCGTGCAAGCTGCGGTACGCAGTCTAAAAAGGAGGAGAAATTCGCATGGCAAAGTGGGGCCTTATAGGCGCAAGCACCATTGCAAAAGAATGGGTCATCAGTGCCATTCGCGCGACCGGTGGCGAAGTTGTTTCCGTTTACAGCACCAATGCTGCACGTGGCGAGGCCTATGCCCGTGAGAATGGGATTGCCCGCTCTGTGACAAGCCTTGATGCGCTGTTGAATGATCCTGAAATTGACGCTGTCTATATCTCCACCACCAATGAACTGCACCGCGATCAGGCGATTGCAGCAGCACAAGCGGGTAAGCATATCCTCTGTGAAAAGCCGCTGGCGCTGACGATTGTCGACGCGCATCAGATGCTAGACGCCGTGCGTGAGGCTGGTGTGGTGGCAGCCACCAATCATCACTTGCGCAATGCCGCTAGCCACCGCGCCATGCGTGATGCAATTGCCAAGGGCAAGATCGGCAAGGTGCTTGCCGCGCGGGTTTTTCACGCGGTTTATCTGCCGCCGCATTTGCAGGGCTGGCGCATTGAACGGCCCGATGCGGGTGGCGGTGTGATCCTCGATATTACCGTGCATGATGCCGATACATTGCGCTTTGTGCTGGGTGAAGACCCGGTTGAGGTCGTGGCTTTCAGCCAGCAGGGCGGTTTAAGCGGCGAAGGGCTGGAAGATGGCGTGATGGGCGTTTTGCGTTTTCCATCTGGCGCGATTGCTCAGTTCCATGATGCTTTCACCACCAAATATGCGGAAACCGGCTTTGAAGTGCATGGGCGTGAAGGCTCGCTCATTGCACGCAATGTCATGACGCAGAAGCCTGTGGGGACCGTCATTCTGCGTGATCAGAATGGCGAGCACGAATTGCCGCTCGACCAGAAGAATCTCTACGAAACCGCCTTGCAGGCTTTCCATAATGCCATCGCAGGTAAAGGCCAGCCTTCCGCAACTCTGGAGGATGGCATTTGGTCGCTGGCGACCGGGCTCGCCGTGCTTGAGGCTGCAAAGACCGGCAAGGCAACCGCTGTTCATTCAGGACTTTGAACATTATGAGCAAACATATTTCATTTGCGGAAGCAGCGTCGCTTATTCCCGACAGTGCTGTCGTTTCTGTTTCTTCATCCAGTGGCCTTGGCTGTCCGGATATGATGCTGAAAGCGATTGGCGAGCGGTTTGATGAAACCGGCCATCCGCAAAATATCACCACACTGCACCCGATCGCTGCGGGCGATATGAGCGGCATCAAGGGCGTTGATTACATCGCCAAAAAGGGGCTTTTGAAAAAGATCATCGGCGGTTCTTATCCGTCTGGGCCGTCCAGCGCTGAGCCGCCACTGATCTGGCAGATGATCACCAATAACGAGATTCCCGCCTATAATATTCCGTCGGGCATTCTGTTCGATATGCATCGTGAGGCAGCTGCCAAGCGCCCCGGCGTGCTGACCAAAGTGGGACTTGATACTTTCGTTGATCCCAAACGTCAGGGGTCGGCCATGAACGACAAGGCGCGTGAGGAGCCGGTGGTCAAGCAGGTCAGTTTTGAAGGTGAGGACTGGCTCTATTTTCCCAATATCGTGCCGCATGTGACGATCATCCGTGCCACCACTGCGGATGAACGCGGCAATCTCACCTATGAACATGAGGGCGCATATCTTGGTGGGCTGGATCAGGCGCTGGCTGCGCGTAACAATGGCGGCATCGTCATTGCGCAGGTGAAGCGTATCGCCAAGGAGGGCACGCTGAAACCGCATGATGTGCGCGTGCCGGGCATTCTGGTGGATTATATCGTGGTTGATCCCGACCAGAAGCAGACAACACAGACACTTTATGATCCGGCAATTTCAGGCGAAATTTTCCGTCCGCTCGATACGTTCCGCTTGGCCGAGTTCAATATTCAGAAGGCGATTGCGCGGCGTGTCGCACAGGAGTTACAGGCCGGAAGTGCGGTCAATCTTGGCTTCGGCATTTCCGCCAATGTGCCGCGCATTTTGTTGGAAGAGGGCCTGCATGGTGCCGTTACCTGGGTCATCGAGCAGGGTGCAGTTGGCGGCGTGCCGCTTCTCGACTTTGCTTTTGGCTGTGCGTCCAATGCGGATGCCTATATGCCGTCACCTTATCAGTTCACCTATTTTCAGGGCGCGGGGTTTGATGCCTCGCTTCTATCCTTCCTTGAGATCGGACGCGATGGCTCGGTCAATGTGTCGAAGCTGTCATTCCGTCCGCATGTGACGGCTGGTGCTGGCGGTTTTGTTGATATTACTGCAAGGGCCAGGAAAATTGTCTTCTCCGGCATGTTCAATGCAGGGGCGAAATTGTCGGTCGCTGATGGTAAGCTGGTGATCGAGAAGGAAGGGAAGCTCAAAAAGTTCGTTAAAGAGGTTGAGCATGTTACTTTCTCCGGTGCGCGCAGTGTCGAGCAGGGGCAGGACATTACCTATGTCACCGAGCGCGCGGTTTTAAAGCTCACGCCAGAAGGCATTGTGCTCACCGAGATCGCGCCGGGTGTGGATTTGCAGACGCATATTCTCGATCAGGCTGAGTTTCCGCTGATTGTTTCGGATCAGCTTAAACGCATGGATGAGGCACTGTTTCGTGACGAGCCGATAGGGCTTGAATTGCCGCACAAGCCTGCACGAAAGCTGGAGGCTTAAATGGCTCAACGGATTGAGATTAAAATCGAGAACCACATCGCAGTCATGCTTATCAAGCGGCCCGAAAAGTTTAATGCGTTTGATATTGAGCTGTTGCAGGAATTGTCTGCGGCCTGTGATCAGGTGGAAGCCGATGGCTCCGTGCGGGTTGCGATCCTGACTGGCGAAGGCAAGGCCTTTTCGGCAGGCGGGGACATCAAGGCTTGGGGCGGCATGGAACCGCAAGAATTCGGTCATGCATGGGTGCGCTACGGTCATCGTGTGTTCGAGCGGCTTGCGACTTTGCGTGTGCCGCTGATTGCAGCGATGAATGGTCATGCTTTGGGTGGTGGTCTGGAACTGGCAGGTGCTGCAGATATTCGCATTGTCGAGCGACAGGCAAAAATTGGTCTGCCCGAAACATCGCTTGGCATGATCCCTGGTTGGTCGGGCACACAGCGTCTTGTGCGCCGTTTTGGTGCGCAGATCGTGCGCCGCATGGTGCTGGGTGGAGAAATGTTCACGGCCGAGGAAGCGCTGTCGCACGGGTTGGTCGATGCTGTGGTGGAGACGGGTGAGGCGTTAAAAGCCGCGCAAGACTATGCGACGCGAATGGCCAAGCGCGGACCGGCTGCGCTGGAAATTTCCAAACTGATGCTGTCGGTCGCCAATGGCGAGGATAATGGCGCGGCGGTCGAGGCGCTGGGCTCCATTCTTGTCGCCAAGACCGGCGATCTGAAAGAAGGCGTGCGCTCGTTTACCGAAAAGCGTGAAGCGAATTTTGAAGGAAAATGGTGATGAGCGTAGTCGTAAAACCGCAGCCGCTGAACGGGCTTGAAGTTCGCGAATTCTTGATGCTGATTGATGGCAAATGGGTTGGCAGTCAAAGCGGCGAGACACTTGAACGTGTCGCGCCCGGCCATGGCGTCACGGTGAGCCGCTATCCGGCTGGCAACAAGGCTGATGTGGAACGCGCGGTAGCGGCTGCACGTAAGGCTTTCGATGACGGGCGCTGGTCGTCTAAAACGGCATCGCAGCGTTCGCTGATCTTGCTGAAAGCCGCTGATCTGATTGAAACACGGGCGGAAGAACTCGCCTATCTCGATGCGATTGAAGCGGGCAAACCCATCTCTCAGGTGCGCGGCGAAATTGCCGGCTCCGTTGACATCTGGCGCTATGCGGCAGCGATTGCGCGCGATCTGCACGGTGAAAGCTACAACAATTTGGGTGATGGCACGTTGGGTGTCGTGCTGCGCGAGGCGATTGGTGTTGTGTCGATCATTACGCCGTGGAATTTCCCGTTCCTGATCGTGGGCCAGAAGCTGCCATTTGCATTGGCCGCGGGCTGCACGGCAGTCGTAAAACCTTCGGAGCTGACTTCCGGATCAACATTGTTACTCGGCGAAATTCTGGCCGAAGCAGGCGTCCCTGACGGTGTCGTCAACATCATCACCGGAACGGGCGCTGATGTCGGCCAGCATATGAGCACGCACGAGCAAGTGGATATGGTGTCGTTCACCGGCTCCACAGGGGTGGGCAAGCTGACCATGGCCAATGCGGCGCAGACGCTCAAGAAAGTATCGCTGGAGCTTGGTGGCAAGAACCCGCAAATCCTGTTCCCGGATGCGGATATGGATGCCTTTATCGATGCGGCCGTGTTCGGCGCGTGGTTCAATGCAGGCGAGTGCTGTAATGCCGGTTCGCGACTGATCGTGCATCGCTCAATTGTCGATGAGATTGTTGGGCGGGTCGCTGATCTGTCGAAGAAAGTTATCGTCGGTGATCCGTTGGATGTCAACACGCAGGTGGGCGCGATTATCACGCCACAGCATCTGAGCAAGGTTGGCGCCTATGTCGAACAGGCTAAAAAGGCGGGTGCTGCCATTGCCCATGGCGGGGATGTGCTGGATCTCGGCCTTGGCCAATATATGGGACCGACCATCATTGCGGGTGTGAAAGCCGACATGGCCGTTGCGCGTGAAGAAGTATTCGGGCCGGTTCTGTCGGTGCTGTCTTTTGATACGGTGGATGAGGCAATTTCGATTGCCAATGCGGTTGATTATGGCTTGTCGGCTGGCGTGTGGAGCCGCGATTTCGATACTTGCATGAACATTGGCCGCAAGGTGCGGGCTGGCACAGTCTGGATGAACACCTTCATGGATGGGACGCCGGAACTGCCTTTTGGCGGTTATCGTCAGTCGGGTCTGGGTCGTGAGCTGGGCCGTCATGCGGTGGAGGACTATAGCGAAACCAAGACGCTCAACATGCATATCGGTGCGCGGACGGGCTGGTGGATGCCGCAAGGAAAATAGGAGTGACGGCTTTGGGAGGACAGCCGGATATTGTCATTATCGGATCGGGTATCGGCGGTGCTAGCATAGCCGCCGGTCTGAGCGCATCAGGTGCTGACATCCTTATTCTTGAGGCAGGGGAGCATTTGCCGGACAGACCGGAAAACCGCGACCCACGCGCTATTTTCCAGCGTGGTTTCTTTCGCCCGAAAGAGTTCTGGTATGAGACGGATGGCACACCGTTCAATCCCGGAAATTATTACAATGTCGGCGGCAATTCCAAATTCTATGGCGCAGTGCTGGTGCGCTATCGGCACGAGGATTTTGAGGAGCTTGCGCATCTTGAAGGCGTGTCTCCGGCGTGGCCTTTTGGCTATGATGAACTTGAGCCCTGGTATTGCAAGGCGGAAGAGCTTTTTCAGGTGCGCGGTGAATTGGGTGATGACCCCACTGAACCCTATCATTCAAAGCCCTATTCCTATCCGGCAATCCGGGATGAACGTCCGATTGCCGATCTGCGCGCGCGGCTGAAGAAAGCAGGGCTGCATCCGGCATCCTTGCCATTGGGTGTTGATATTGATCGCTGGCTGGCGAAGGCAAAAACGCCGTGGGACGCGCATCCCAACAGCAATGACGGCAAAATGGATGCGGAAACTTGTCCGTTAGCACTAGCGCTTAAACATCCGAATGTCCGGCTTGAAACATCCGCGCGGGTAACACGGCTTGAAACCGGGCCCGATGGTAAAACCATTACAGAAGTTCATTATGTGAAGAATGGCGAGGCGCTGGTCCTGCATCCCAAACTGGTCATTCTTTCAGCGGGAGCCGTGCAGTCGGCGGCACTTTTGCTGCGTTCGGGACTGGCGAATAGGTCTGATCAGGTCGGTCGCAATTTCATGAACCACAATGCCAGTGCGGTGATCGGGTTTGATCCGCGCTATAAAAATGACAGCGTTTACCAGAAGACCTTTGGTTTCAATGATTACTATCTCAGCGATGGGGCAGGTGGGCCGCCGCTTGGCAATGTGCAATTGCTGGGGCGGGTTTCGGGCGCGATCCTGAAATCCAACATGCGCCAGGTGCCGGAATGGCTTTTAAACCGCATTGCCGGGCATACGATTGATTTTTACGCGATGAGCGAAGATCTGCCATCGCCGGAAAGTCGCGTGAGCGTGGATGGTGATCGCATCGTTCTGCATTGGGTGCGTTCCAACTGGAAGGCGCATCTGATGCTGGTTGATAAGCTCAAATCTGCGCTCAAGCAGGCAGGGTTTCCAATCGTGCTGTCGCGGGCGTTCGACAGGCGAACACCATCGCATCAATGCGGCACGGTGCGGATTGGCAATGATTCCGCAACTGCGCCGCTTGATCATTATTGCCGTGCTTATGACCATCCCAATCTCTACGTGGTCGATGCGTCATTTCTGCCGACTTCGGCGGCGGTCAATCCTGTGCTGACCATTGCCGCGCAGGCTCTGCGCGTTGCTGATCACATTCGAGCGGAGGTACTGGCATGAACCGTCAAAGACCTGTGGCACTGGTGACTGGCGGGCGGCGCGGGATCGGGCTTGGCATCGCGCGCGCCTTGGCCGCCAAAGGGTTTGATCTGGCGATTACCGACCGTGAGCGAGACGAGGCGGTCATCCATGAATTGCGCGGGCTTGGGGGAAGGGTGGCTTTCTTTGAAAGCGATCTGGCTTGTGTCGAAACGCATGAAGCGACGGTTTCAGCCGTAGTGAAGGCGCTGGGTGGCATTGATTGTCTCGTCAACAATGCTGGCATGGGCTCGGTCGAGCGCGGCGATTTTCTCGGGCTGAAGCCTGAGAATTTTGACATGATTATTGATGTGAATCTGCGCGGTACGGTGTTTTTTACGCAGGCTGTGGTGAAAGCCATGCTGGCGGCAACTGATGTGCGTTTTTCGCGCAGCATCGTGACGATCAGTTCGGTTTCATCCGTGATGACTTCGCCTGAACGGCTTGATTACTGCATCAGCAAAGCGGGACTGACGGCTTTCGTGCAGGGGCTTGCGCTGCGTCTTGCTGAAGCGCGGATCGGCGTGTTCGAGGTGCGCCCGGGTATCATCCGCACCGATATGACAGCGGGTGTTGCCGAGCGTTATGACGGACTGATCGAAGGCGGTCTGGTGCCGATGAAACGCTGGGGCGAGGCAGGCGATGTCGGTGCGATTGTTGCGCAACTTGCCAGTGGCGATTTCATTTTTGCGACAGGCTCGGCGATCAATGTCGATGGCGGCCTGTCGATTGCGAAGCTTTAGTTTCTCGGGAGGAGAAACGCATGAAGTATGACTATATCATCGTTGGTGGCGGTCCTGCCGGTTGCGTTCTCGCCAATCGATTGAGTGAAGAGGCAGCGATAAAAGTGCTGCTGCTGGAAGCCGGTGGCAGCGACTGGAATCCGCTGTTTCACATGCCTGCCGGTTTTGCCAAGATGACCAAGGGGGTGGCCAGTTGGGGCTGGGAGACCGTTCCACAAAAACATCTGAAAAATCGTGTTTTGCGCTATACGCAGGCAAAAGTCATCGGCGGCGGATCCAGCATCAATGCGCAGATTTATACGCGTGGGAATGCAGTCGACTATGATCTCTGGGCGAATGAAGACGGCTGTACCGGCTGGGACTATCGTCATGTGCTGCCCTATTTCAAACGCGCCGAAGACAATCAGCGTTTCAACGATGATTTTCACTCCTATGGCGGGCCGCTTGGCGTTTCGATGCCGTCTGCGCCATTGCCGATTTGCGACGCCTATATCCGCGCGGGTCAAGAACTCGGCATTCCGTATAATACGGATTTTAATGGTCGTGATCAGGCAGGCGTCGGTTTTTATCAGCTCACCCAGCGCAATCGCCGTCGCTCGTCGGCATCCCTTGCTTATCTCACACCGATCAGGGATCGCAAAAATCTGACCGTGCGGATGAATGCGCCGGTGCGCGCGGTCAATCTGGAAAACACCCTAGTCACCGGTGTTACGCTGATGAGCGGCGAGGTTTTGCGCGCAAACCGCGAGGTGATTGTCTCCTCCGGTGCCATTGGTTCACCAAAACTTCTGCTGCAATCAGGCATCGGTCCTGCCGATCATCTTAAAAAAGTGGGCGTGAATGTAAAACATGATCTGCCGGGTGTGGGTGAGAACATGCAGGATCATCTTGATCTGTTTGTCATTGCCGAATGTACGGGCGATCACACCTATGATGGCGTGGTGAAATTGCACCGGACGCTGGGCGCGGGCCTGCAATATATATTTTTGCGCTCTGGCCCGGTGGCATCGAGCCTCTTTGAAACCGGCGGCTTCTGGTATGCGGACCCGGATGCCCGCTCACCGGATATCCAGTTTCATCTGGGGCTTGGTTCGGGCATTGAGGCGGGTGTTGAGAAGCTCAAAAATGCAGGCGTGACGCTTAATTCCGCTTATCTGCATCCGCGCTCGCGTGGCACCGTGCGGCTGGCTTCCAGTGATCCGGCTGCAGCACCCCTGATTGACCCCAATTACTGGAGCGATCCGCATGATCGCAAAATGTCGCTGGAAGGCCTGAAGATCGCGCGCGAAATCCTGAGCCAGGATGCATTGAAACCTTATGTCATGGCCGAGCGTCTACCGGGGCCAAAGGTCGTCAGTGATGATGATCTGTTCGATTATGCCTGTGCCAATGCCAAGACCGATCATCATCCGGTCGGCACCTGCAGGATGGGGACAGATGCGATGGCTGTTGTCGATCTGGAGCTCAAAGTACGCGGTCTTGAAGGTCTGCGGGTTTGCGACAGCTCGATCATGCCACGTGTTCCGTCGTGCAACACCAATGCGCCGACCATCATGGTCGGCGAAAAGGGTGCGGATATTATTCGCGGTCTCGACCCGCTGCCGCCTTTTGTGTTTTCATGGGAGAAAAATGAACAGAAGCGGCGATCAAGGATTTAATCTTCATCCACAAGTGGCTCAAAATGCAGATAGCCAGCAATGCCAGACCCTTTGCGCTTCGGATTGTCAGATGGGTGGTTTACGCCATCATTGACCGGAATACTGGCAAAGTCGAAGGGTGAAATGCCTTCGAGACAGGCAACGTTGACACCATATTGCTGTGGGTTTGAACGGCGCTGGTGGAAGGTGTAGATCCCGCATTTCGAGCAGAAATAGTGCTTCGCGGCTCCTGTGTTGAATGTATAGAGCGTCAGCGCCTCTTTGCCTTCCAGAATTTCAACGCCATTGAGTTCGGCAGAAACGGCGACAGCGCCGCGCATCCGGCAATAGGAGCAGGTGCAGCGGCGTGCCGTGTGAAGACCATCGGAAAGCTTCACACGAAAGCGAACCGTTCCGCAGTGGCAGGCGCCATTGGCAGTTTCAATATCGGGGTTCATCTTGCTCTCCTCTTTCGGGAAAATTGATATTTCCAATTTCTCAGCTTTACCATTGCCGAACTTTGATTAAATTCCTTTTCGATATTCTTTGGGAGGGAATTTTATGAGTGGGTTTGCAGTCGTCACAGGTGGAAGCACCGGCATTGGAAGGCATCTCGTGCTGGCTCTGGCCAGAGCGGGATATGCGGTTGCTTTCAGCTACCGGGGTGATGTTGATACGGCAGACACATTGATGCAGGCGGTTGAAGCGGCTGGTGGTCAGGCACTTGGGCTTGAATGCGATGTGGGTCTTGGCGCGGAGGTTGAAGAGTTCTTTGACGAGGTTTGCAGCTGGTATGGCGATGCGCCGGATGTGCTGATCAACAATGCCGGTATTCAGGTATGGAGCACCTTGCTGGAGCTTTCCGAAGAGGGCTGGGACGATGTTATCCGCACCAATATGAAGGGCTGTTTTCTCAACACCAAGGCCGCAGCCAAGCGGATGAGCGATGTGGGCAAGGGCGGATCGATCATTAATATCGGCTCTGGCTGCAACAAACTGGCTTTTCCGAAACTGGTTTCCTATACGGCCTCCAAGGGTGGTATCGAGCAGTTCACCAAGGTTTCCGCGGTTGAACTGGGCCCACACGGCATTCGGGTGAACTGCGTGGCACCCGGCGCTATTCTCAACGAACGCACAGCACAGGAGCAGCCGGATTATGCAGGCACATGGAGCCGCATTACGCCGCTGCGACGGGTGGGCACTGCGGATGATATTTGTGGTCCAGCGCTGTTTTTTGCATCCGATGCCGCGCAGTTTGTAACCGGGCAAACTTTATGGGTTGATGGCGGTGTGTTTTCACAAGCCAATTGGCCCTATGAAGGATGAGGAAACGGTGGTGATCCCGACTGGATTCGAACCAGTGGCCTCAAGATTAGGAATCTTGCGCTCTATCCTACTGAGCTACGGGACCAGCAATCTGAATGCTCAAAATAACTATTCAACGCGCATCTTAATCCGAAAACCGCTTCGCCCGTTTCGGGATGCGCTCTAAGCTAAGCATTTTTCGACACATACTGTTTTTCGTGCCATTCGCCAACCCCGCAAAAAGCGGGGGAGGCGCATTTTCTCTTAATAAAAAGAGCATTTTCAGCGATTCACTCAAAACATCAAATGCTCTCGACGTCAGGCGGCAAGCGCGGTTTCAATCACCGACACAAAATAGCTCACGCCATAAGGAATGGCTGCGTCGTTGAAGTCATAGGCAGGGTGATGCAGGCCGGGCGTGTCACCATTGCCAAGGAAGATATAAGCGCCGGGGCGTGCTTCCAGCATGTAGGAAAAATCCTCTGCGGCCATCATCGGCGCGACATCGGTTTTCACTTTGCCTTCGCCTGCAACATTTTTTGCCACGCGCGCCGCAAAATCGGTCTGCTCGGCGTGGTTATAGGTGACAGGATAGTTGTTTTTGTAGCGAACCGTAATGTCTGCACCGGTCACCGCTGCAATGCCCGCTGCCGCCTCACGAATGCGGCGCTCTGCATAGGCGCGGGTTTCCTTGCTCAAGGTTCGCACGGTGCCCGAAAGCTTGGCCGTTTCTGGAATGACGTTATAGGCCTCGCCCGCATGAAACTTCGTGACCGAGATCACGAGAGAATCGAGCGGATCGATATTGCGCGCCACAATGCCCTGAATGGCAAGGTGCAGTTGCGACCCGGCAAGGATCGGATCAATCGTGCGGTGCGGCTGGGCTGCATGGCCGCCGCGTCCGGTGATGAACAGGTCGAACTCGTCTGTTGCGGCCATGATTGGGCCTTTGCACATCGAAAACTGGCCAACAGGAAGGCCCGGCAGATTGTGCACGCCATAGACTTCCGAAATGCCGAAGCGATCCATCACGCCATCTTCAACCATGGCCAGCGCGCCAGCGCCACCCTCTTCAGCTGGTTGGAACAGCACAACAGCAGAGCCGCGGAAATTGCGGGTTTCAGCCAGATATTGTGCAGCGCCCAGCAGCATGGATGTGTGACCATCATGGCCACAGGAATGCGCTTTGCCCGGATTTTTGGATGCCCATTCAACGCCGCTGGTCTCGGTGATCGGCAGCGCATCCATGTCGGCGCGCAGACCAATGGCCGGACCATCGCCATGGCGGCCCTTGATGACCGCAACGACGCCGCTGCGTCCAATGCCGGTTTCAACCAGATCGCAGCCGAAAGATTTCAGCTTTTCTTCCACAAAACGCGCCGTTTCGTGAACATCATAAAGCAGTTCCGGGTTTTGATGCAGATGGCGGCGCCATGCGGCGATCTGGCTTTCAGTTTCGACGACACGATTAAGCACTGGCATTTCGGAAATATCCTGAGATTCTCAATAAGCAGATGTCGGGAGAATATGACGTTTCGGTGAAAGCGGGCAATCCCTAAAGCGCCTGGCGCTTCAGGGATTATTCCTCACGCATGCGTTATCGGCAAACCGGTTCCCACTTTTCCGCGCATGCGCTATTTGCCTTTTGGTTGCCACATGGCATAGATAAGAGCAGTGCAAATCTTGCTTTTTGACTGATATATTCGCAGGCTTTTAAGGCCCTTGCTGATTGGAACTACAAATGATCGCGAAGTCGTTGAAAATCCTGGGTGCAGCAGCGGTTTTATCCGCCCTGACTTTGTCGGCTGCTCTGGCCAATCCATCGATTGCTGTCGATGTGGCGACCGGCAAGGTTTATTCTGCGCAGGATCCTTTCCAGCGCTGGTATCCGGCTTCGCTGACCAAGATGATGACGGCTTATGTCACGTTTCGCGCGCTTCAGTCGGGTCAGCTGACGCTTGAATCGCCTGTTAAAATGACCGTCAATGCTTCGAAAGAGCCGCCGAGCAAGATGGGCTATCGTCCGGGGTCGGTATTGACGCTCGATAATGCGCTCAAGATCATGCTGGTAAAGTCGGCGAATGATGTGGCCGTGGCCGTTGCGGAAGCCGTGGGCGGAAGCGAAGCCGGTTTCGTCAAGCGCATGAATGCGGAAGCGCAGCGCATCGGCATGACCGGGTCGCATTTTGCCAATCCGAATGGCTTGCATGATCCGAACAATTATTCGACCGCACACGATCTTGCTGTGCTCGGCGTGCAACTGCGCCGTGAGTTTCCGCAATATGCGCATTATTTCAATACAGAAGCGATTGATGCGGGTGACGGCAAGAAGCCACAGGCCAATTACAACATTCTGCTCGGCCGCTTCGATGGTGCTGATGGGATGAAAACCGGTTTTGTCTGTGCATCGGGCTTTAATCTTGCCAGTTCCGCAACACGTCAGGGACGCACTATTTTGGCCGTTGTGCTTGGGGCCGACCGTCAGGAAACCCGTGCTGTGCAGGCTGCACAGCTTATGACGGATGCGTTTCGCAGCAATGGTGCCGGTGTGCCGACCTTAGGATCGATGGTGCCGCCAGCCAGCAGTGCCGTCAATCAGGCGGTGGATATGCGTAAGACGATCTGCAGCCAGCAGGCCATGGCTGATCGCTGGGATGGCCGTGATGTCGAGGGGCATTTGCAGCTCAATTCGCCTTATATCCATGCGATGACCCGTGAGCCTGTTCCGGTTCAGGTTGGGCTTGTTTCCGCGCCGCCTGCAAAGATTACCCGCGTAGGCCAGCTTGATATTTCGCAGGTTCCTGTACCGATGCCACGCCCACAGCGTGCCGCCGCCTCAATCAATTAAGATCGTATCATGTCGCATCCAATCCCTGTTTCTGTACTGACCGGCTTTCTTGGCTCGGGCAAGACAACGTTGCTCAATCGTCTGCTCAAAGACCCGGCGCTGACCGATACGGCCGTCATTATCAACGAGTTTGGTGAAGTGAGCATTGATCATCTGCTGGTTGAAGAAGCCAGTGAAGGGGTGATCGAGCTTGCCGATGGTTGCCTGTGCTGCACGGTGCGTGGCGAGTTGGTGGATACGCTGGCCGATCTGATTGATCGTCTTCAGACAGGTCGTATCAAGGCATTGAAGCGCGTGATCATCGAAACAACAGGCCTTGCCGATCCGGCTCCGGTGCTGCATTCGATCATGGGGCATCCTGTTTTGATGCAGGCTTTCCGCCTTGACGGTGTGCTTGCAACCGTTGATGCCGTCAATGGAATGGCGACGCTTGATCATCATGAGGAAGCGGTCAAGCAGGCTGCCATGGCCGATCGCATTATCATTACCAAGGCGGATATGCCCGAAGCAAAGGCTGGGCTTGCAGCACTCAGGGCAAGATTGAAGCTGCTTAATCCGGGTGCGGACATTCTGGAAGCCTCTGATGCGCGCACCGGTTATGCTGCACTCTTTGAATGCGGCCTTTATAATCCTGAAACCAAGACGGCAGATGTGCAGCACTGGCTCAATGCAGAAGCCTATGAAGATGATGATCATCACGATCATGACCATTCGCACCATCATCATGGCCATGACCATGTGTGCGGCCCTGATTGCGATCATGACCACCATCATCATCACCACCACGATGATGCGATCCGTTCTTTTTCGCTGCGGCACAAGGCCCCAATTCCGTTTTCGACATTCGAGATGTTTCTTGATCTGCTGCGCTCAACCCATGGCGAAAAGCTGTTGCGCGTAAAAGGCATTGTGCAGATTGCCGAAGACCCGGATCGTCCGCTGGTCATCCATGGTGTGCAGAAGATTTTCCACCCGCCTGCTCGTCTGCCAAAATGGCCGAAGGATGAGCATGAGACGCTTTTGGTGATGATCGTCAAGGATTTGCCAGAGAGTTACGTGCGTGAACTGTTCGATGCATTTCTTGGCAAAGCGGGGATTGATCGCCCGGATCGGGCAGCAATGATGGACAATCCACTGGTTATTCCGGGCTTTTCAACGCGCTGATTATTTTCTCTGAATGAGAAAACGGTAAAATTTTTCGTCACGCTCTTGTTTGATCAGAGCGTGGCCTTCCTGCGTGCAGAAATGCGGAAGATCAATGCCCGACAAAGGGTCGGTTGTTTCCACCCAGAGAAGCGAACCAGAGGCCATGTTTTGCAGGCGATTGCGGGTTTTTAAAACAGGAAGAGGGCATTTAAGCCCCCTTAAGTCATAGACAGCTATCTCTTCACGCATTGCGCTTTAGTTTCCGCCGAGCTTCCACCAGGCTTTTTTCTTTTCAGGCGCTTTAGCCGCAACGGTGTCTGCAACAGTGCTTGCCGTGGTCATTGGCGAAACATTGGCCGGGTTTTGCTGTGGCACTGGCACATTGGCCGCCTGAACCGGGTTGGTGGCGACTGCTGGCGTTGCCGCAATAGCCGTGGTTGGCGCAGCCGAGATCGGCGTTGCCGCCGGCGCAATATCCGGTGCGTTCGGGGTTTCTGCCGAGCTTGGTGAAAGCGAAGGCGGTTCCCGCGTTACTTTTTCGCCACGTGCACGTGCCGCACTCCATGCCGAAACAAGCTTCGCTTCCGTGATGCCCTGAATGGATGGTGCCGGCTTTTTCTGCGCTGCACTGAAAGCGGACTGGAACGTCTTTTCATAAGACGAGGTATAAGCCATCGATTCAGCTGTTGCTGAAGGCGGGCAGGCGTCGGTTGCCGAAAGCGGCTGGCCGTTTGGTGTCGGTACGTTGAAGACATACCGTTTTTCGCAAACGTCAACCTTCGGCGGCACCTTCGTCGCTTCGAAAGAATCGTAGCCCTGCTTGAGCATTTTCCAGAAGCCGTAATTCGGATCGTTCTTGTAACGCGCCATATTGGCGGCAGTCATACGGAACGGAAAGGCCTGTATCTGGAAATCCCGCTGCCCGCCTTTGAAGGCGTCGCGGCCGAAAGCGTAAATTTCGCTGATGCTGTCATCGGTCATTGAATAGCAGCCCGATGACGAGCACGCGCCATGCACCATCAGATTTTGACCGGTGCGGTTATGGGCGCGGTCATAGGCATTGGGGAAGCCAATATTGAAGGCGAGATGATATTGCGAATTCGGGTTCATCTGAGCCGGGCGCACGGTGTAGAAGCCTTCTGGCGCCTGACGATCGCCTTCGATGAACTTTGGACCGAGCTTGCCGGACCATTTGCAAATCTCGTAAGATGCAATCTGGTCGTACTTGCCGTTGTTTTTCTGCTTCCAGACTTCAAGCACGCCTTCTTCCTTGAAAATGCGCACCATAACCGGCGATGTGCGGGTCATGCCCTTCGCCTGCATCTTGGCAATGATCTTTTGCGGAAGCGGCTTTTCAGCCCGCAGGCTGAGATCGGAAACGGACGAACCCTGACAGCCCGCCAGCAAAGCGGATGCCATGAGAGTTCCCAAAAGTGCGGTTCTGATCTTCATATCGCATCAAGCCTGTTCGAAATCTGACTTTTCAGTCTTCGCAAATTAACAACAAAACCTTTCGGTATCGTTGATAAATCCTTGCTCAAATACCTAAAAAACAGCGTGTCCGCAATATGGCGGAAATAGCGGCATGATGCAAATCCGGCGCAGTTTGGGCTGCGCCGGAGCAAGTTTTTGAATTTTATGGTAAATTAAATATTACGGCCGATATCGAGGAATTTCTGACGGCGCTCCTGTTTGAGCGTTTCGCCGTCAACATCCTTCATCGAACGCAATGAGGCGGTGATGATGTCCCCGGCCGCCGCAATAACGGCATCTTTACCGCGATGCGCGCCGCCGAGCGGTTCAGGAATGATGCCGTCGATAATCTTAAGATCAAACAAATCCTGCGCGGTAATGCGCATATTCGAGGCTGCATCCTTGGCGCGGGTGGAATCATGCCAGAGAATGGAAGCTGCCCCTTCAGGCGAAATCACCGAATAGATTGAATGTTCGAGCATATAGACGCGGTTTGCGACAGCAATCGCAATGGCGCCGCCCGAACCGCCTTCACCGATGATGATCGAGATGACGGGCACGCGCAGCTTGAGGCACTCAGCCGTGGAGCGTGCAATGGCTTCCGCCTGTCCGCGTTCTTCAGCACTTACGCCGGGATAGGCGCCGGCGGTGTCAACAAACGTGATGAGGGGAAGCTGGAAACGGTCAGCCATTTCCATAATGCGAACGGCTTTGCGATAGCCTTCCGGACGCGCCGAGCCGAAATTATGCTTGAGGCGGGTCTTGGTGTCGGAGCCTTTTTCCTGACCGAGAATGGCAACGGGCAGGCCATTGAAGCGGGCAAAGCCGCCCTGAATGGCTTCGTCATTGGCAAACTGACGGTCGCCGGCCAGTGGCGTGAATTCCGTGAACAGCTGGCTGATATATTCGAGGCAATGCGGACGATCAGGGTGGCGGGCGATCTGCGCCTTCTGCCATGGCGTCAGCTTGCGATAAATATCCTTGAGTGCATCGGCCGAGCGTTTCTCAAGACGGCTGATCTCGTCGCTCATCTCGACGCTGCCCTGTTCCTGTGCGAGCTTTTTCAGCTCAAGGATCTGGCCTTCGAGGTCGGCAACGGGTTTTTCAAAGTCGAGATAGTTATACATCGGGCCTGACTATTGTGCGTTTCCAGAGATATCGGGCATAAAACATGCCAGAAAACGGCTGTTTTACGGCGTCTTACATATTAACTTCGCGCGCATCTTGCAAATTTTTCTGAAATCCTCTTACCCGCAGAGCGTTTAATCGGCAAGCGGATGATGTTCAGTTACCAGCTTATGCAGTCTTTCTTCCAGAACATGGGTGTAAATCTGGGTGGTTGAAATGTCTGCATGTCCAAGCAATTGCTGTACGGTTCTCAGGTCTGCGCCGTTTTGCAAAAGGTGGCTGGCAAAGGCGTGGCGCAGCACATGCGGAGAGACGGAGGCGCTTGAAAGCCCTGCTCTTGCAGCAAGATTTTTCAGTTCCCGGCCAAAAACCTGACGCGCCAGATGGCCGCTTTCGGAGAAAGCTGGGAAGAGCCACGGGTTGTCATCATAGCCGGGCAGGGAATCGCGCAGTGCCAGAAACGCCTGCAAAGCCTCACGCGCCTTTTGCGACAAGGGTACCATGCGATCTTTCGCCCCTTTGCCGCGCACGATCAGAAAACGGTGATCGGTGCGCGCAACGCTCACCGGAAGACCGACAAGTTCGGAGACACGCAATCCTGTTGCATAAAGCGTTTCAAGCAGTGCATGCAGGCGCAAGGCTTTGATGCGTTCCGATGGCTCTGTTGCTTCTTTCGCCTCACGTTCGGCGCGATCAAGAAGACGCCCGACATTCTCGACGCTCATGATTTTTGGCAGCGGCTTTTGCTTTTTGGGGGCATCGATAATGCTGGTTGGATCATCCTGCCGAAAGCCTTCGGCATAAAGAAAACGAAAAAATTGCCTGAGCGCTGAAAGACGCCGCGCTTGAGAGGTGGCGGCAAAGCCTTCGCTCGACATGCCATCAAGAACATTACGGATATCGTCAGTTCTGGCTTCTGCCAGATTGACGCCACGCGTCTTCATCGCATCAGCCGCAGCTTCCAGATCGCGGCGGTAGGATTCAAGCGTGTTGCTTGCAGCGCCGCGTTCCGCACTCATCATTTCAAGAAAATTTTCAATCGCCAGTGAAGCACGCATCTTATTCCTGTCCCGCTTCGCTTGTTGCCTGCTGGTCATCCGGTGTTGCAGGCGCAGGTGGTGCCACCACGGTCTGTTTGAGTTTCGACGATGGAATCTCCACCGTTATTTCGTGGGTTGTGGGTTTTACAAAATTGGCAAGGGAAAACATTGCGCCATAGGCAATGGCAGCAAGGACAGCGAGCAACAGAAGAATGCGCGTCAGCGTGGGCATGGTGCGTTTATGCTGTGCTATTGAGACGAAAGCAAGGAGGGGTGTTACGAAAGCAGCGACGGGCTGTTTCTATGCATAAAAAGCCCTGTCCGGTTCATTTTAGACGACGAAAGCAATTGACGCCGCACGGTTTTTCATGTGGAACCGATATAAATGGACGAGGTCAATGAGCAGTACAGCAAATCAGACAAATCTTAACGACAAGGCAGATGCCGTTCGCCGGCTTCTTGGCACAAAAGTGGTTGTTCTTGTTGGGCTGATGGGTGCAGGCAAGTCGACAGTCGGTCGTAAAGTGGCAACGATGCTCGGTCTGCCTTTCCGCGATGTGGATACGGAAATAGAAACCGTTTCGCGCATGAGCATCCCTGAACTGTTTGAAACCTATGGTGAAGCAGAGTTTCGCGATCTGGAGCGCCGGGTGATCCTGCGGCTTCTCGATGATGGCCCGATGATTCTGGCCACCGGCGGCGGCGCTTATATGAATGCCGAAACCCGTGAGGCGATTGCGCATGCCGGTGTTTCCATCTGGCTGAATGCTGAGCTTGACGTGCTGATGGACCGTGTTTCGCGCCGTCAGAACCGCCCGCTTTTGAAAAATGACGATCCGCGCGGCGTGATGCAGCGGCTGATGGAGGTCCGTTATCCTGTTTATGCTTTCGCTGATCTGCATGTGATGACGCGGGACGATAAGAAGGAAGTGATTGCGGGAGAGTTGATCGATACGCTGATCGCGCATCTGAGCAAGGGCCAGGCCTGATGATAGGGCGTCTCGGGCCTGATCATACATGCCACGCTTGCTCTAATTTGTTGTTTTACGCATGTTGTTATCGGAAAACCGGTTCCCACTTTTCCACGACATGCATTGGGAGACGATTTGCATGAGTGCCTCTTTAAACGCCGACAGTGTGACAGTTCCGGTCTCGCTGGGGGAGCGATCTTATGACATTCTGATCGGAAAAGGTCTGATTGCACGCGCGGGTGAAGAAGTTGCAAAGCGCCTGCCGGGCATTCGTGTGGCTATCGTCACCGATGAGAATGTAGCCAAGGCACATCTGGAAGCTTTGACGGAAAGTTTTGCACGTGTGGGCATCGAATCCACGCCTGTTATCGTGGCGCCCGGCGAAAAATCGAAATCCTTTTCGACCCTGGAAACCGTGACCAATGCTGTGCTCGCCGCAAGGCTTGAGCGTGGTGACGCGGTCGTGGCTTTTGGTGGCGGTGTTGTGGGCGATCTGTCCGGCTTTGTAGCCGGTATCGTGCGGCGCGGTATGAATTTTGTTCAGATGCCGACCTCGTTGCTTGCACAGGTGGATTCGTCTGTTGGCGGCAAGACCGGCATCAACACGCAATATGGCAAAAACCTTGTTGGCGTTTTCTATCAGCCGCAGCTGGTGCTGGCCGACACGCAGGTGCTTGATACACTGAGCCCACGTGAATTTCGTGCAGGCTATGCGGAAGTGGCCAAATATGGCCTGATTGACCGCCCGGATTTCTTTGCCTGGCTTGAAAAGAACTGGCAGGACGTCTTTGCAGGGGGGACTGCGCGCACGCAAGCCATTGCTGAGTCCTGCCGCTCAAAGGCTGCGGTCGTGGCACGTGACGAGCGTGAGAATGGCGATCGTGCGCTGCTTAATCTCGGTCATACATTTGGTCACGCGCTTGAAACGGCAACGGGTTACGATTCAAGCCGTCTGGTGCATGGCGAGGGTGTTGCCATCGGTATGGCGCTTGCGCATCGTTTTTCGGTCAAGATGAACCTTTGCGGCGTTGAGGATGCAGAACGTGTCGAAGCGCATTTGAAGGCCGTTGGCCTGCCGACCACGCTCAATGACGTGCCGGGCGGTCTGCCGGATGCTGAAAAGCTGATGGATTTCATTGCGCAGGACAAGAAAGTGGCGCGCGGTGCACTCACCTTCATTTTGACGCGCGGTGTCGGCCAATCTTTCATTGCCAAGGACGTACCGCCTGCCGCGGTGTTGGATTTCCTGAAAGAGCGTCTTTCCGCCTGATGGCTGTGCCCTCAAATAAACTGGAACTGCTTGCGGCAATTGAAACAAATTACGCCCGGCTCAAGCTTGATCTTGCGCGTGTAAAACCCGAGCAGGCCATGCAAAAGACCATGGAAGGCCATGCAAAGGGCACGCTGATGAGCGTGCATGATCTTGTTGCCTATCTGGTCGGATGGAACGAGCTGTTGCTTAAATGGTGTGAGCGCCGTAATCAGCGGCTTGCGGTCGATTTTCCAGAAACGGGCTTTAAATGGAATGAACTTGGCGCTCTTGCCGCAAAATTTTACCGTGACTATGAGACGCTGGCTTTTAAAGACCTGCTTTTGCGCTTTGAAGCTGCGAAAAATGCGCTGGTGGCGCTCATCGAGGCGCATACAGACGCCGAACTATATGGCGTTCAATGGTATGAGAACTATACGCTGGGTCGGATGATCCAGTTCAATACATCCTCACCCTATGCCAATGCGCGGGGTCGTTTGCGCAAATGGCTTAAGGTTCAGGCATAAGGACGATCAGCGGCGTGTGGCTTCACCGGGAGCGGATGGCTCCAATACCAGCGCATGAACGCCGGTATCCAGCTCCTGCTTCAGAAGCTCATTGATCGCGCGGTGGCGTGCAACACGGCTTAAGCCTGCAAAAGCTTCGGACACGATGCGCACGCGAAAATGTGTTTCGCCGGTGCCGTCATAGACCTCATGATTGCCACGATCTTCGTGATGATGGCCGGCATGGAGATGGCTTTCATTGATGATTTCAAGTCTTTCGGGCGCAAAAGCTGCGCGCAGTTTTGCTTCCATCGAAGATTGTTTGCTATTGTGAATGGACATTTGGGCCAGTTCTCCCCATATAGACGCTGTGCCTCATATAGACGTCGCCCCGGCGACAATCGGTGGGGCAAATCCGCACAGGAATTGCAATCTGTATTCGATTTTGCCCTGAAGTCATGGCCAAAACCATTCGGGACGAAATGTCAATTCTTGTTTAGCCACTCTTAATTCGCATAATCTGATTCGATGACAACGCACTCAAAACTTTTCGACAGCATCCGCATCCGTCCCAAGAAGGAAGCGGAAAAGAAGTCCAGTGGTCCCTGCTGCCAATGGGATGGTTGCGATAAGCCTGGTACGCATCGTGCGCCGGTTGGGCGTATGCGCGAGGGTGAGTATCTGCATTTCTGCGTGGATCACGTCCGCGAATATAATAAGAATTTCAATTATTTCTCCGGTCTTTCCGATGGGGAAATATCGAAGTTCCAGAAGGATGCGATTATCGGAAATCGTCCGACCTGGTCAACCGCATCCAATTCGACAGGGTCTGCGCGCACGTCGCCTGATATGGCGACGCGTCGTTCCGGGTCTGCGGCCTATCAGAATCGTATGCGCGATCCATTTGGTTTCGTGCGGGGTGCGAAAGCGGCCTCGGCGGGCAATGCACCGCGCAAACCGCGTACTTTGGAAATAAAAGCGCTTTCGACACTTGGTCTTGAAGCAAATTCGACTAGCGATATGATTAAGGCACGCTATAAAGAACTTGTGAAGCAACACCATCCCGATGCAAATGGTGGTGACCGCGGGTCGGAAGAAAGATTTCGTGAGGTCATTCAGGCTTATCAATTGCTCAAGACGGCAGGCTTTTGCTAAAGCCTGTCTGGGCTTTATAAGCCGAGTATCAGGGCGTGACCATGCCCTGACGGACATTCATCTACTGCGCTTTTGCGCGGATGCGATTACGGATGCCCGCAACGAAACAGAAGGGCGTCATCCGGTTCACCGCAAGGCTCCCTGATCGAATTTGAATGTCGCGGTGGGATAGTCCTGCTGCTTTGGAGGCATGATGAACAAGGTTGAGCGGGATATAGCCAATTTGCCGGATACAACGGTTTCGGTACGCGACGTGTTTGGAATTGATTCCGACATGCGTGTGCCAGCCTATGCGGCGGGCGATTCCTATGTGCCGGAAACGGACCCGGATTATATTTTCGACCGTCAGACGACGCTCGCAATTCTGGCAGGATTTGCCTATAATCGCCGCGTGATGGTTTCCGGTTATCACGGAACGGGTAAATCGACCCATATTGAACAGGTTGCAGCCCGTCTCAACTGGCCGTGTGTCCGCATCAATCTCGACAGCCACGTCAGCCGTATCGATCTCGTCGGCAAGGATGCCATCGTCGTCAAGGACGGTGTGCAGGTTACCGAATTCAAGGACGGCATTCTGCCCTGGGCCTATCAGCACAATGTCGCGCTGGTTTTCGATGAATATGATGCCGGTCGCCCGGATGTTATGTTCGTGATCCAGCGTGTTCTGGAAACCTCGGGCCGTCTGACGCTTCTTGATCAGAGCCGGGTCATCCGCCCGCATCCGGCGTTCCGCCTGTTTGCCACCGCCAACACGGTTGGCCTTGGCGATACGACCGGCCTTTATCACGGCACGCAGCAGATCAATCAGGCGCAGATGGATCGCTGGTCGATCGTCACCACGCTGAATTATCTGCCGCATGATAACGAAGTGAACATCGTTCTTGCCAAGTCAAAGCATTATCAGAATGCGGAAGGCCGTGAGATCGTCAACAAGATGGTGCGCGTGGCCGATATGACCCGTCAGGCTTTCATCAATGGCGATCTTTCGACCGTGATGAGCCCGCGTACTGTCATTACCTGGTCTGAAAATGCTGCCATTTTCAATGATGTCGGTTTTGCATTCCGCCTGACCTTCCTCAACAAGTGTGATGAGCTTGAACGCCAGACTGTGGCTGAGTTCTATCAGCGTGCTTTCGGTGAGGAACTTCCAGAATCTGCTGCCAATATCGTATTGGCATAAGGTTGGATAATGCCTGCCGCCCAGACCGGGCGGCGGTGTTGTGTTGTGAAGTCAGGATAGGCAGATGTCGGGCCAGAAGTCAGCAATAGGCGATAATTCGCGCGAGCGTAAAAACGGACCGGTGGATTCTGAACCGTTCAAGCGAGCGATGACGGCGACCATGCGCGCTATTTCCGGCGAAAACGAGCTGGAAGTGGCTTTCAGCAATGACCGTCCGGCGCTGACTGGTAATCGTGCCCGTCTGCCTGAACTGCCAAAGCGCCCGACGGCGCATGATCTTGCCGTTACGCGGGGTTTGGGTGATTCCATGGCGCTGCGTCAGGCGCGCCACAATGCGCGCATACACGCAAGCCTTGCGCCGGAAGGCAAACAGGCGCGTGCGATTTATGATGCGGTTGAGCAGGCGCGTGTGGAAGCCATTGGTGCGCGCGCGATGGCCGGGGTTGCCGAAAATCTTTCGGTGATGCTGGCGGATAAATATGCCCGCGCCAATTTCTCTTCTGTCACCAACAAGGATGATGCGCCGCTAGAGGAAGCGATTTCGCTTCTGCTGCGTGAAAAGCTGACCGGGCGCAAAGCACCAGCCGAAGCGGGGCCTGTGCTCGATCTGTGGCGCGAATGGATCGAACAGAAGGCCGGCAGCACGCTTACCCGCCTTGGTGAAAATATTGAAGATCAGCAGGCCTTTGCGCGCACTGTGCGCGATATGCTCGCTTCAATGGATATGGCTGAGGAGCTTTCGCAGGAAGAGCAAAGCGACGAGCAGGACGATAACAACGAACAGACGCCGGATCCGGATGAAAACGAGGAAGGCGGAGACGAAAGCCAGGAAGGTTCTGATTCCGCTGAAAGTGATGAATCGGATAATTCCAGCGAAGAGGGCGAGCAGGGCGAGATGGAAGCCACGGACGCTTCCTCTGACGATATGGATGACAGCGAAGATGTCGACGCGGAAACGCCCGGTGACACGCGCCGTCAGAACCAGCCCTTCGCCAATTTTGCCGAGCATGTCGATTACAAGGTTTTCACGCGTGAATTCGATGAGGAAGTCGAAGCCACTGATCTTTGCGATGAGGCGGAACTGAGCCGTTTGCGCGGCTTTCTCGACAAACAGCTTTCTAATTTGCAGGGTGTGGTCGGCAGGCTTGCCAATCGTTTGCAGCGCCGCTTGATGGCGCAGCAGAACCGCTCATGGGATTTTGATCTGGAAGAGGGCTATCTCGACAGTGCGCGTCTTGTGCGTATCGTGATCGACCCCACGCAGCCGCTTTCCTACAAGATGGAGCGCGATACAGATTTCCGCGATACGGTCGTGACGCTGGTGATTGATAATTCCGGCTCCATGCGCGGCCGCCCGATTACGGTTGCAGCGACCTGTGCGGATATTCTGGCGCGCACGCTTGAGCGTTGCGGTGTGAAGGTCGAAATCCTCGGCTTCACCACCAAGGCATGGAAGGGCGGACAATCGCGCGAAGCCTGGCTTGGTCGTGGCAAGCCGTCCAATCCGGGCCGCCTTAATGATCTGCGCCATATCATCTATAAGCGCGCAGATGCGCCGTGGCGTCGTGCGCGCAACAATCTCGGATTGATGATGCGCGAAGGCTTGCTGAAAGAAAACATCGACGGCGAAGCACTGATCTGGGCACATCAGCGCCTGTTGGCACGTCCTGAACAGCGCAAGATTCTGATGATGATTTCGGACGGCGCACCAGTGGATGACTCAACGCTTTCGGTTAATCCGGGCAATTATCTGGAGCGTCATTTGCGTGCGGTTATCGAAGAGATCGAAACGCGTTCGCCGGTTGAACTGATTGCTATCGGTATCGGCCATGATGTGACGCGTTATTATCAGCGTGCTGTGACGATTGTGGACGCGGAAGAGCTTGCGGGTGCTATGACCGAGCAGCTTGCCTCTTTGTTCGAAGAACAAGGGGCAGGTGGCGCAGGGCAGGGGCGCCGCCGCGCAGGAAAACGATAAAATACAGATCGATAAAAGGGGCCGGCCCGGCCCCTTTTTTATGCCATTATGCCTGCTGGCGGGTTGCTGCGAGAACGATTTCGCGAATGCAGACACCCTGCGGCTGATCGTAAGCATAGATGATGGCGCGCGCGACATCGTCTGCTGCAAGCACGGGCGTGCCCATGCTCTTCTTCCAGTCCTGATAACCGGCTTTGATGCCTGCATCACTGGTGTGGCTGAGAAGCTCGGTCTCAACGGCACCGGGTGCGATTGTCACGACGCGCACGTCATGCGGAGAGAGTTCTTCACGCAAGTTTTCAGAAAGCCCGTGTACGGCAAATTTCGTGGCCGTATAGGCCACATGATTTGCGAAGGTCTTGCGACCTGCCACCGAGCTGATGTTGATGATGGTGCCGTGCTTGCGCTTGACCATTCCGCTTGAGACTGCATGAATGCCGTTGAGCAGGCCCTTGACGTTTACATCAAGCATGCGGTCCCATTCATCGGGATTCTGCCTGGTTGCATCGCCCAGCAGCATCACACCGGCATTGTTGACAATGACATCGGCGGGGCCAAATTTTGCTTCGGCCTCCTGAACTGCCGCCACAAGTGCCTTTCGATCGGTCACGTCAACGGACTTGCAGAGTGTGTTGGGCAGGTTGAGCTTTTCCATCGCATCAAGACGGCGCGCCAGCAGGAGCAAGGGGTGGCCGCGATCCGCAAACATTTTTGCGCTGGCAAGGCCGATGCCGGAACTTGCGCCGGTGATGATGGCGAGTGGACGTTTTTCTTTGTTAATAGACATTTAAATTACCCTTATCTAAATATAAATATATCCAACAAAATCACGAAGCCCGCGATGGAAATAAATCCATGCAGATTATGATTATTGAGAACACTATAGGAGCCGAATTCAGAAAAGATAGTCGGCAGATCATTCGTGCCGACTTATCGAAGTGCTGTATATAGATATGAAATCACTGCAATGAAATTGATTTTCATTCAGATAAACGGAACGTGAAGGCAGCAAGCCGACCGGTATGTTTCCGATCAGCGCTTGGTCGTGTTCAGCCTGTCAGGGGCATAAAGCGCTGGCGCGAAAATCGCCAGAATGGCACCATAGGGCACCAACATCAGCGTTCCCATCACAACCTTCACGAAGAAGTCGCCGAAGGCCAGTGAAGCCCAGAGCGGGACGCCAAGTCCAAGGAGTGAGGCAGGCTCCGCAAGCGACGAATCGGGCATGCCCGTTATTGCGTCAATCCATGCAAACTGCGCGGCAAAGGCGATGGAGAAGAACAGCACCGTATCGACAACGGAGCCGAACATGGCGGCGGCAAAAGGTGCTTTCCACCATGTTTTCTGGCGCAGGCGGTTGAAGACAGTGATGTCCATTAATTGTGCGATCAGAAATGCCGAACCGGAAGCAATGGCAATGCGTGGCGTGGCAAGCCAGATCGACATGACGACACCAAGCACAAACCCCGCATAGACGACCTTGCGCGCTGCTGCGGGTCCAAAACGGCGATTTGTGAGGTCATTGACGAGAAAGGCCACCGGATAGGTGAAAGCGCCATAGGTCAGCAGCTCGCCAAGGCCGAAATGCTCAAACGGATATTGGACAAGGATGTTGGAGGCAGCAACCGCTGCGCACATGCAAAAAATGGCCGGAATCAACCGGGCAAAGGAAGAACCTGTCATAGGCATTTTTTTATCCTGGGTGATGGAACCAGCAAAAAAGGCTGACGTTTGTCAGCCTTTTTTGTCAAAACTTAAAAAGCTGATTGCTTATGCAGCAACTTCAGCCTGCTTCTTCACGATCTGACGCTTCAGCAGGCGCGCGCGCTGCGAGAGTTCCTTGTCGTCAGACTTGACGAGGAAAGCGTCGAGGCCGCCGCGATGCTCAACCGAACGCAGAGCAGAAGCGGAAACGCGAAGACGGTAGCTCTGGCCGAGTGCTTCGGACATCAGCGTAACGTTGCAGAGATTTGGCAGGAAGCGACGACGCGTTCTGTTGTTTGCGTGGCTTACATTGTTGCCGTACTGGACCGAAGTGCCGGTCAATTCACAAGCGCGGGACATTTTGGTCTCACCTTCAAATTTTTGTTTCTCAGGCCCCGACCCGAATGTCCGAATTCAAAGCAATCATAGCAGTTTGCTGCTGCTGGCGCGCGATCTCGGACAGGCGGCCTATTGGGAAAGTCGCGTTTCTATAGTGACAGGAGAGAAAACAGTCAAGACAGATTCCGCTTTGAAGCTTGAAAGGCGCGCATTTACGGTCGCTTGCAGTATCCTTTGCGCCTCCTGATCATAACTTTGCCAGCTTTTCTTGTTCGACAGTGGGTATGAATCGAAAATCCAAAGCAGATTTGGAGTGATCTACAGGCGAAAGCTCAAAGATAAAAATCGCATCTGGCAGAAAAGCAGAATCGGTTCGCAGATGTGTTTCGGATTTGCCATATAGCATTCATGTGGGTGAATGCTATCAGGGCTGATAAATCGAAAGGAAAATCTGCATGATCGAGCAGGTGCATTTCGAACAAACGGTGAAGAAGCAGGCTTGGGAGCGGGGAATCGCTTTTTTTACTGTGCTGTCGATTGCGAGCCTATCTGCGATGAGCAGCGCCCGGGCTGAGGATCTCTATCGCACCGAATATGAAATCTCGATGTTTGGTCTTTCTATTGCGCGTTCAGCGATAGAAACCATCGTCAAGGGTGCCAATTATGGTGTGAATGGACGATTCAAAACGTCGGGCATTGCACGGATTTTCGATGATACCGACGGTACGGTCTATGTCGGTGGCAGTTCCTCTCAGGGCAAGGTCATGCCATCGGCTTTTGATCTCGCCTATAAGCATGGGCGGAAAAATAAGAGCACCATGATCCGTTTTGCCGATGGCAAAGTGATCGCTTCTGAAAATGTGCCGCCGGTCAAAAAGCGCGATCCGTGGGTGGAAAGCGGACCGAATGATCTGGTGAATGTCAGTGATCCATTGAGCGCGCTCATGATTCCAACCAACGATCCCAAAGCTGTGTGCAATCGTACGCTTCAGGTTTTTGACGGGCAGACGCGCGCCGATTTAAAACTGAGTTTCAATGGCACGGAATCCTTCACCACAAAGGGCTTTACCGGCGAATCGGTGATCTGCTCGGCAAAGTTCGTGCCGATTTCCGGCTATCAGAAGGGTAAGAAGGCTATCGATTATCTTGCCAATCGCAGCAAGATAACGATTTCTTTTGCTTCCTTGGGCCATTCCGGTATTTATGCGCCCGTTGTGGCACGCATCGGCACACAGCTGGGGACGCTGAAGATCGAAGCTACGCGATTTGAAAAGATAAGGTAACGGGACGCAAAAGACGGCGTAAGACGCGCATGTGATCCCGCAAATGGGGGATTCATTATGAAGCTGGCAACGCTGATCGGTTTTTCGGCTATCGCGATGTGGGCGCTGTTGGCGCTTTTTACTGCGGGTTCCGGTCAGGTTCCGCCTTTCCAACTCTCAGCCATGACGTTTTCGATTGGCGCATCCATCGGTCTCATTTCATGGCTGTGGCGGCCGGGGGCCATCAAACATCTGCGTCAGCCGCCAATCGTCTGGCTTGTCGGCGTGATTGGTCTGTTTGGTTACCACTTTTTTTATTTTACAGCACTCCGAAATGCGCCAGCGGTCGATGCCAGCCTGATTGCCTATCTCTGGCCCCTGCTGATTGTGGTCGGATCTGCCCTGATGCCGGGCGAACGGCTGCGCTGGTATCATATCGTTGGCGCGCTTCTTGGGCTTGGCGGGACGGTGCTCATTGTAAGCAAAGGGGACGGTATCGGCTTTGAAGCCCGCTATAGTTTTGGTTATGCAATGGCTGTGCTTTGCGCTTTGACATGGTCCAGCTACTCGCTGCTTTCCCGCCGTTTTTCGAGTGTGCCAACCGATGCTGTGACTGGGTTCTGTGTGGCGACGGCTGTTTTATCGCTGATTTGTCATCTGGCACTTGAGCAGACAGTGTGGCCGGAAACCGCAACGCAGTGGCTCAGTGTTATGGCGCTTGGCCTTTTGCCAGTAGGGGCGGCCTTCTATGCCTGGGATTTTGGAGTGAAGCGCGGCAATATTCAGGTGCTGGGCGCGGCAAGTTACGCTGCGCCGCTTCTTTCGACGCTTGTGCTTATTTCAGCCGGTATGGCGCAACCATCCATGCGCATCCTCGCCGCCTGCCTGTTGATCACGGCAGGTGCAGCACTTGCTGCAAAAGACATGATTCTATCGCGGCGCAAAGAAGCGGCTTCCACGCAATCAGGTTAGAGCATATCCAGAAAATCCCACTTCTGGCAAAATAGTGTCAGTGGCTGGGGTGAAGGCATCCCTCGTGATTGCCGAGAATTTCGATAACCCGGCACTGGTCGATGCGGCCATGTGCCGTGCAATCCAGCATCCGTAACAGTTCTGTTTTCAAAGACATCAGTTTTGCGATGCGATTTTCGACATCGATCAGGCGTGTGCGCGCAATCGAATCAGCGGCAGCGCACGACTGGTCGGGATTGTCCTGAAGGTCGAGAAGCGTGCGGATTGCATCGACCTCAAAGCCCAGATCGCGCGCATGGCGGATAAATAACAGCCGCTGAATGTCAGCATTGTCATAAAGGCGACGATTGCCTTGCGTGCGCGGGGGCACCGGAAGAAGTCCGATTTGCTCGTAATAACGGATTGTCGGCACTTTCACACCGCTGGCTTTGGATGCTTCGCCGATCGGAACGTTGGTGATCATTTTTGCTCTTGCTCCTCTAGTCACTAGAGGATGTAGACCTTGTTTCAGACAATTCAAGAGTGGTCTCGACAGGGGCAGATTATGAATGAGATTTTAAAACAGAACCGGTTTCGCGTGGAAGGTATGGATTGTGCTTCCTGCGCGACGAAAATCGATACGGCTGTGCGTCGTGTTTCGGGTGTGGAAGATGTTTCCGTGTCGGTGACGACAGGCATGATGACGGTGCGTCATGATGGCAGCAGCGATTTGGAAAGCGTTGCCAAAAAAGTGCGCAGCCTTGGCTATGGCATCGAACAATTGGTTGACAAAAAAGCGCCTCACAAACACGAGCATCACGATCACGATCACGATCACGATCACGATCACGATCACGATCACGATCACGATCACGATCACGATCATGCAGGCTGCGGCGGCCATGATCATAAGCATGACCACAATCACCATGATCACGTTCATGACGATGCTGAAGCAAAGCAGATTGTTGCGGGTGCTGACAGTCTGCGTTTTCGTGTGGAGGGGATGGATTGTGCCTCTTGCGCGGCCAAGATCGATACGGCTGTGCGTCGCGTCGGTGGTGTGCAGGATGTGTCTGTTTCGGTGACAAATGGCACCATGATCGTCAATCATGATGGCTCGGCCAGTGTTGATGCGATTGCCGCAAAGGTGACGGCACTTGGCTATAAGGCCAGTGCGCAATCAACCGCCACGCGCAAGCTCCAGCCTGCCGCGCCAGAAAAGCAAAAGCGCTGGTGGCAAACCGCAAAGGGCAAGATGATGCTCGCCTGCGGTGGTGGTCTGGTGGTGGCTTATGTTGTCGGCTATTTTTATCCGCCGGTTGCACTGTGGGCGTTCACGGCTGCCATGCTGATCGGTCTTATACCGATTGCAAAACGCGCTTATTCAGCAGCCATCAATGGCACGCCGTTTTCGATTGAAATGCTGATGACGATTGCTGCCATTGGCGCTGTCATTATCGGCGCGACAGAAGAAGCAGCAGCGGTTGTTTTTCTGTTTCTGGTCGGCGAATTGCTCGAAGGGGTTGCTGCTGGCAAAGCGCGTGACAGCATCCAGTCGCTGACCGCGCTGGTGCCCAAGACCGCGTTTGTTGAAAGCAATGGCGTAACCAGTGAAGTGCCTGCGGCGGCGCTCAATGTGGGCGATGTGATTGTGGTGCGCCCCGGTGATCGTATGCCAGCCGATGGTGAGATCATTTCGGGTGAAAGTGCCATTGATGAAGCACCGGTGACGGGCGAAAGCACGCCGGTTGGCAAGGGCGTGGGCGAAAACGTCTTTGCAGGCACGATCAATGGCGATGGCTTGCTGCGGGTGAAGGTGACGGCTGCGGCTGAGGACAACACCATCGCACGCGTTGTGCGGCTGGTTGAGGAAGCACAGGAAGCCAAAGCGCCGACCGAGCGTTTCATCAATCGCTTTTCGACCTATTACACGCCGGGCGTGGTTGTTGTGGCTGCACTGGTTGCCATTCTGCCGCCGCTTGTTGCGGGCGCTGAATGGGGTGAGTGGATTTACAAGGGTCTGGCCATTCTACTGATCGGCTGCCCCTGTGCGCTGGTTATTTCGACGCCTGCGGCCATTGCGGCTTCGCTTTCGGCGGGTGCGCGGCGCGGGTTGCTTTTGAAAGGTGGTGCTGTCCTTGAAACTATCGGAAAGATCACGACCGCCTGTTTTGATAAAACCGGAACGCTCACCGAAGGTAAGCCGAAGGTAACGGATGTTCTGCCGGGAGCACTTTCGGAAGAAGAAGTTTTGCGTCTCTCTGCTTCGCTTGATGCAGGTTCCAGCCATCCGCTGGCGCTTGCAATCGTCAGCGCATCAGATGCGCGCGGTCTGAAGCTCTCCTCCGTTGCGACTGGCAAGGCACATGGCGGCAAGGGTGTGTCAGGTGTGGCTGACGGGATTGAGCTGTTCCTTGGTTCGCGCAAGGCTGCCAATGAAATCTCTCCCATTCCGGACGATCTAGCCGCGCGGATTGCCGCCTGCAATGATGAAGGCAAAACGGTTTCTGTTTTGGTTGCAGACGGCAAAATTGCAGGCGCTATCGCCATGCGTGATGAGCCGCGTGCGGATGCCATTGCAGGGCTGAAGGTGCTGAAAAATGCAGGCATTCGCACCGTCATGCTGACCGGCGATAATCGCCGCACGGCGGAAGCCATTGGTAAGGATCTCGGTATTGAAGTTCACGCCGAGCTCCTGCCGGAAGACAAGCAACGGATTGTTGGCGCGTTTCGCAATGAAGGTCAGATTGTTGCCAAGGTTGGCGACGGCATCAATGATGCGCCAGCACTGGCTGCTGCCGATGTTGGCATTGCCATGGGCGGCGGCACCGATGTGGCGCTTGAAACAGCTGATGCAGCGGTGCTGCATGGCCGGGTGGGTGATGTGGCTGCGATGGTTGATCTGTCGAAGCGGACCATGCGCAATATCCATCAGAACATCACAATCGCGCTTGGGCTGAAAGCGGTGTTCCTCGTGACCACGGTGCTTGGGATTACCGGCCTCTGGCCTGCTATTCTGGCCGATACGGGTGCAACAGTTCTCGTGACAATCAACGCGCTGCGGTTGTTAAGACAACCTTCGTAAAACCAAAACCGGCGAAGAAAACTTCGCCGGTTTTTTTATATTTACTCGCCGATCAGTTCGCGAATGCGTTCACCATATTGCTTGGCAAAGGCGAGGTGTTCGGGATTAATCTGCTTCACTTCATCGACGAGCTGTTCTTCTTCTTCGGCATCCGCCGCCGCAAGTCCGTTCATCATGGCGAAATAGGCAAGAAGATAATCGCGTGGTTCGATATTTTCAGCCTTCATAACCGCAACAACCTGTGGCCGCGATTCAATGCTTTTTACCATGGAATCCATGGTCGGACGTGCATCCTGACCTTCTTCTGCCGTGGGCGAAAGCTGCATTTCCTCAAGCTTGTTATGGATTTTTTCCATGCGCGTCAGCAGGTCTTCGCTCAGCTTGAAATTGTTGATTTCTTCTGGTGTCTTCGGCGGCGTGGCAATCGCAATAATATCTTCGGCATAAGTGACGTTCACTGATTGCGGAAGGACGATAAGCGAAAGGCCAAAGACTGCGGCTGCGTTGAACTTCTTGATGCGGGAAAAGGTCGTCATGATCGTATCCTAGAAATGGTCTTTGCGCTTACGGATTTCTGCGAAAATGGCTTCATCACTTGCTTCGCGCATATCAAGGCGTGCGCGAATGCCACTATCGTGCCAGCGCAGAAACGGATTGGTGGCCATTTCAAGCGTAATGCTTGTGGGCAGGGTCATTTTATCAGCCGCACGCAACCGCGCAATCTCTGCCGCCCGTTCTTTCAAGGCCGAATTGTCAGGATCAATCGTCAGGGCGAAACGCGCATTGCTCTGCGTGTATTCATGACCGCAATAAACGGCCGTGTCACCCGGAAGCCTCACAAGTTTTTGCAGAGACTGGAACATGGTTGCCGGTGTTCCTTCGAACAGACGACCGCAGCCCAATGCAAAAAGCGTGTCGCCCGTGAACACGACTTTCGCTTCCGGCAGATAGAAGGAAATCTCGCCAGCCGTATGGCCGGGGGTGGAGATCACTTTCACCTTGAAAAGTCCGAAGGTGAATTCGTCGCCGTCTTTCATCTTGCGGTCGAGCGTCGGGATTTTGCTGGCTTCTGCTTCCGGGCCGATGATGCTGACGCCGAATTTGGCTTTCAACGCCGCATTGCCTTCAACATGATCAATGTGATGATGCGTCGTGAAGATGAAGTCGAGTGTCCAGCCACGGCGTTTCAGTGCCGCTTCAATGGCTGCCGCATCCGGCGCATCGATTGCAGCTGTCAGGTCGCTTTCGGGATCATGAATGAGAACACCATAATTATCGCTGCGGCAGATGAATTGTTCAATGTCCAGGCGTAACATGGCGTCCTCCCATATATCTTAGAGCGTGTTGCGCTCGCTCTAATTCTTTGTTTTTACGCATGTCTTTGTCCCAAAACCGGTTCCCACTTTTGGGAGACATGCTCTAATCTTTTTTAGCTTCAGGCAATGTGTGCTTCTGGATAAGCGGCATTTGTGAAAGCGTGAAGACAATGGTGATCGGCATAATGCCCCAGACCTTGAAAGAGACCCAGGCATCGGTCGAAAAATTCCGCCACACCACTTCATTCACCACTGCGAGGAAGATGAAAAACAGGCCCCAGCGGAAGGTCAGTTTCCGCCAGCCTTCGGCATCAAGCCGGAAGGCCGAATCAAACACATAACCGAGCAGGGATTTGCCGAACAGCAGTCCGCCAAGCAGGATCGCGCCAAACAGCGTGTTGACGATTGTGGGCTTCATTTTGATGAAGGTGTCGTTGTGCAGCCAGAGTGTGAGCGCACCAAAAACCAGCACCACGATACCGGAAATGAGTGGCATCATCGGCAAGGTGCGTGTCATCGACCATGAAATGGCAAGGGCTATGACAGTCGCAACCATGAAGAGGGCGGTTGCCAGAAAGATCGGCTCGCCAATCTGAGCGAGCACCGGAAAATGTTCAATCAGGCTTTCACCACGCGCATTGGCGAAAAAGAAAACCAGAAGCGGCCCGAGTTCCAGCGCAAGCTTGAGCAGCGGCGGCACTTCCTTGCGTTCGGCTTCGGTCTTTTGCGAGGGATCGCGTTCGAAAATGGGATGCTCCATCAGGCAACTCCTGCGATGGCGCGGGCAAAATCCTTGGCCGCAAATGGTTCAAGATCGTCGACACCTTCGCCAACGCCGATGAAATAGATTGGGAGCTTATGTTTGGCAGAGATTGCCACCAGAATGCCGCCGCGTGCCGTGCCGTCCAGCTTGGTCATGACAAGGCCGTTGACGCCAGCGATATTTTTGAAAATCTCGACCTGATTGAGCGCGTTCTGCCCGGTGGTGGCATCCAGCGTCTGAAGGACGGTGTGCGGGGCTTCCGGGTCATGCTTGCCAAGCACACGGACGATCTTGGCGAGTTCGTCCATCAGCTCGGCCTTGTTCTGCAAACGGCCTGCGGTGTCGATGATGAGCACATCGCTGCCCGCCTCTTTCGCCTGCTTCCATGCATCATAAGCAAGGCCTGCCGCGTCTGCACCAAGCTTGCTCGAAACCACCGGAGAGCCGGTGCGCTCACCCCAGATATGAAGCTGTTCGATGGCTGCGGCACGGAATGTATCGCCTGCCGCAAGCATGACTTTGAGGCCGCCAGCGGTGAGTTTTGCCGCCAGCTTGCCGATGGTCGTGGTCTTGCCGGTTCCATTGACGCCGACAACCAGAATGACATGCGGCTTATGCGAAAGATCGAGTTCCAGCGGTTTAGCAACGGGACCGAGAACCTTCTCGATTTCTGCGCCCATGATGTTTCGGACTTCTTCGCCAGTCACGTCCTTGCCATAACGGCCGGATGACAGCGCATCGGTGACGCGCATCGCGGTTTCAAGACCGAGATCGGCCTGAATGAGTACGTCTTCAAGATCCTGCAACGTGTCTTCATCAAGCTTGCGCTTGGTGAAAATACTGCCAATGGAATCGCTTAATGAATTCGATGAGCGCAACAACCCGCGGCGCAGGCGCTCGAACCAGGAAAGCCTTGGTTCAGGCGCTGCCTCAACCGGCACTTCTTCCTGATGCTCTTCAACGGCCTTTGCGACCTTGACCTTTTTGGGCTTTACCGGTTCCGGCTGAACGGCGGGTTCAACCCCATCCTCAACAGTCGCTGTCTCGGGGATTGCCGGCACTTCAACCTGTTCAGGTTCAGCAACAGGTTCCGGCTCTGGCTCAATGTTAGGCTCTGCAACAGGCTCTTCAACGACGATTGGCTCCATCACTGGAGGCTGTTCAATCGGAATTTCAATCTCGGCAACCGGATGTTCCGGTTCTGCCTTCTCTTCCTCAACCGGCTCAGGATCAGCAATAACAACTGGTGTGTCCTGTTCGGAAACGACCACTTCGGTTGCGGCTAACTCGGTGGTTTCAGGAAGCTGTGCTTCCACAGAATCGGGAGCCAGTTCTTCGACCGGTTTTTCCTCGACCTCCTTCTTGCCGAAGGAGAACATTTTCTTGATGAAACCCATTGCCATGAATTTTGATGCCCTTAAGCTTTAAGCCGCTTGCGGCTCTGTCTGACGGGTGAGGAGTTTTTCACCGTCATGCCCCGTCACAATTCGTTCGATAATTTCGCCAGCATTGCCCTGATCCACAGCGGCAAGCGTAAAGCCTTCCGTGCGGGCAATGCCTTCCTTCTCGATCAACAGGCGCTGCACAGTGCCATTGAGAGAAGCTAAGTGTTTTTGATATGCGCGGTCACCAACGGCACGCAAACGTGCGGCGCGATCTTTCACGATTTCGCGTCTGACCTGTGGCATGCGTGCAGCCGGTGTGCCTTCGCGTGCGCTATAGGGGAAGACGTGCAGATGTGTCAGGCCACATTCCTCGACGATCTTCATCGAGTTTGCGAACATCTCTTCTGTTTCGGTCGGGAAACCGGCAATGATGTCGGCACCGAACACGATGTCGGGGCGAAGGCTGCGTACATCTTCGCAGAAGCGGATGGAATCATCGCGTAAATGACGGCGCTTCATGCGCTTTAAAATCATGTCGTCGCCTGCCTGAAGCGACAGATGCAGATGCGGCATCAGGCGCTTTTCATTGGCGATTGCTTCCATCAGGTCTTCATCGGCCTCAATGGAATCAATGGATGAGAGACGCAGGCGCTGCAAATCCGGCACTTGGGCGAGAACGGTTTTGACCAGTTTGCCAAGACGCAAGCTTCCCGGCAGATCGGGACCGTAGGAGGTCATATCCACGCCGGTGAGAACCACTTCCCTATAGCCGTTATCGACAAGGCGCTTGACCTGATCGACCACGCCGCCCATTGGCACCGAACGCGAATTGCCGCGCCCATAAGGAATGATGCAGAAGGTGCAGCGATGATCGCAGCCATTCTGCACCTGCACGAAAGCGCGCGCGCGGCCTTCAATGGCATCGACCATATGGCTTGCGGTTTCGCGCACTTCCATAATGTCGTTGACGCGCACTTTTTCGAACTGATTTACACCAAAATCGGGCAACATGCGATAGGAATTGGCCTTTAGCTTTTCCTCATTGCCTAAAATGAGATCGACTTCGTCCATGGCCTCGAACTTGGCTGATTCCGTCTGCGCAGCACAACCGGTGACGATGATGCGCGCTTCCGGGTTGTCGCGGCGGGCTTTTCGGATAGCCTGACGTGCCTGACGGACGGCTTCTGCCGTGACCGCACAGGTGTTGAAGATGATCGCGCCGTCTTTGAGTTCACCAAGACCGGCATTATCCGCTTCGCGCTTCATCACCTCGGATTCATAGGTGTTGAGGCGGCATCCAAAGGTTACGACTTCCACGGCCATCAGGCAGCTCCCCGGTCTTGATTGGGGGCGTAGTCCCAATTGCCGGTTACAGGATCAAATGTGCCATCAAACTCCCACTCGGCAGGCCCGGTCATCATGACGTGATCATCGTCGCGCCATTCGATTTTGAGTGGGCCGCCGGGGACATTGACGGTGACATTGCGTTCAGTGCGTCCCGTGCGTGCGCCTGAGACGGCAGCAGCGCAGGCGGCAGAACCACAGGCAAGGGTGAGGCCCGCGCCACGTTCCCATGTGCGCAGGTTCATGCTGTCGCGCGATGTGATTTGGGCGATGGAAATATTGGCGCGTTGCGGGAAGACCGGGTCATGTTCCAGTCCGGGACCATATTCATCCAGTGCATAGGACCAGACATCGTTTTCAACCCAGAAGATCGCGTGTGGATTGCCCATGGATGCGATCGACGGCGCTTGCAGAACAGGCGCATCAGCAGGGCCAGCAGACAGGTCGATGGCGCTTGTGTCTTCAACTGCATGGGCGAGGGGGATTTCCTTCCAGCCGAAATGCGGTTTGCCCATATCGACGGTAATCAGCCCATCTTCGTGTTCATTGGCGGTCAGGATGCCAGCCAGTGTCTGGAACGTATAATCCTGCTTGCCGCTTTCTTTGGAAAGCCATTGCACAACGCAGCGCGTACCATTGCCGCAAGCCTGCGCCTGCGTGCCATCGCAATTGATGATCTCGATATAATGATCGGTGCCGGGCGTTTTGGGATCATGAATGGCCATGATCTGATCAAACGCGGTTGCCTCATCTGCGGCCAAACGGATGGCAGCAGTCGCAGCAATATGATCGCTGCGTCCGCGCATATCAGCAACAATGATCTTGTTGCCCAATCCGTTCATCTTGGCGAAGATGGCCTTGCTCATTGCTGGTTCGTGGTCCCGTTCGTTTAGAAAGGCTCTATATGGCGGAAAAGCCCACAAATTGCCAGTACCGGTGCACGATTGGCTTCAGCTCTGTCTGATTGCTGAACTTGTGGATCGCTATTTCCGCAAAAACTGTGTCCTTCCTGCGCCATTTTGAAAATTTCTAAGCACTTTCAAGCCTTCCTGATCCTGTTTTGACGAAATTCGCACAAGACTACAGTTGATTTTTTAACCATATCGCCATTTTATCGGTGCAATAATGTTTTAGGTCGAGCTTTCAAACTCGATCCTGCAAGGGGCACTCCCCCACTTGTTGGCCCCACCAAGACCAGGAATTGGAGAACCAGATGGGAATTTCAAAAGCAAGTTTGCTCAGCATTGCTGCGGCGGGCGCTATTCTGGCCGGTTGCCAAAGCTCCCGGGTCGGCGGTTTTGACAACAATGCATCGCCACCGCCACCAGCACCGCTGCGCTCTGCTCCCGTCAGTTCTGTGCAGTCCGGCAATTTGAACGCGCCGACATCGTTTCCGACGGCGCCGACGACTGACACTTCAATGCCTGCCGCAGGCACGCAGGTTGCAAGTCTGCCGCCCGAATCGGCACCTGATCTGACGCCGGGCAAGGTTGCTGGCGTGTGGAATGCTTCCCTTGCCGGTCAGAACTGCAAGATCGCAACCCCGCAGACCAAATATGGTCAGGGTTTCCGCGCTGGCCCATTGCGCTGCCCCGGTGAACTTGGAAGCCTCGCTTCATGGGCGGTCAATGGCAAGCAGCTTTCGCTTTATGATGCGAATGGCGGCACGGTCGCAACGCTTTATTCTTCCGGTCCGAGCCGATTTGACGGCCAGACCACAAGCGGTCAGGCCGTTTCGCTGTCGCGCTGATAAAGCAACTGCGTTAAAGACAGGCGGGGCAGTCGCAAGACGCTCCGCCTTTTCCGCAATTGAGTGGTGGGACAGACAATCATGTCTTTCGACGGTAATCTGAAGGCGTTCCCCTCGGTTCGCGAGCATTATGACGCGCTGGTCAAGGCGGGGGAAGTCGAGGCCGATCCCGCGCAGCTTGAACTGACTGCACGCTATGACCGGCTGATCGAGGAAGTTTGCAGCAAACGCCTGTCGCGCAAATCGAGTGCGCTGGGCTGGCTGTTTGGCAAGCGCAAAGAGATTGCCACCGTCAAAGGCCTTTATGTCCATGGCGAGGTTGGGCGTGGCAAGACCATGCTGATGGATATGTTCTTCCAGCTTTTGCCGGTCGAACGCAAACGCCGCGCGCATTTCAATGATTTCATGGCCGATGTCCATGAGCGTATCAATGCGCATCGTCAGGCCTTGAAGCGTGGCGAAACCAAGCAGGAAGACCCGATTCCGCCGGTTGCAGAAGCTTTGGCGCAACAGGCTTGGGTGCTTTGCTTTGACGAATTTACTGTGACCGATATTGCGGATGCGATGATCTTGTCGCGCCTGTTCAGCGCTTTGTTTGCGCGCGGCGTGGTGCTGATTGCGACGTCCAACGTGGCACCCGACAATCTTTATCGCGATGGGCTGAACCGTCAGCTGTTCCTGCCCTTTGTCGATATTCTCAAGCAGCATGTCGATGTGATCAATCTCGACTCGCGCACCGATTACCGGCTGGAAAAGCTCGATCGTCAGCCGGTTTATCTGACACCGCTTAATTCCGAGACGAGCAAACGGATGGAGGCTGCGTGGACAGCGCTGAAGGCTGGTCGGCAAGAAAAGCCGGATGTGATCCACATCAAGGGGCGCGATATTTCCGTGCGCCGTGCAGTGCCGGGGGCAGCACGCTTCAGCTTTGATGAACTGTGCGCGCAGCCGCTTGCAGCCAATGATTATATCGCTATCGTCACGCGCTATTCGACATTGTTTATTGATGATGTGCCGATGCTTGACTATTCGCGCCGCAATGAAGCCAAGCGCTTTATTTTGCTCATCGACGTGCTTTATGATCATCATGCGCGGCTTTTCATCTCTGCCGAAGCGCAGCCTGAAAAGCTCTACGAGGCTAAGCAGGGCGTGGAAGCCTTTGAGTTTGACCGTACAGCCTCGCGCCTTTTTGAAATGCAGAGCGCAGAATATCTCGACAGTTTTTCAGAAAGAGCTCAAGGCTGAGACAGCTTCGCCGTCTTTGCGCCCTATCATCGAATTGACAAAGACTCGACTTATAGAAAGTTCGGGCTATGTTGCTTTGCAAAAAGGGCAGAATGCGGGAGGAGCGGTGCTCCTTCAGCAAGCTCTTTAAGACGATCACCTGCGGCCCGGCTGGTGCATCTTTCCAGATGCGAAACAGCCGGACGATAGAGTCGAGTTGCCTTCATTTTGTCAAAATATCTTACGTTTACGTAAGAACATATAAATCTAACCGATTGAAAACATTAGTCGCAAAATAATGAGTTGAGTTTTTTTGCAAAGAGTCCTATCGAACCCTCGCAGCGCAGACGCGTTTTCCGGGAGGAAACCGGATAGCTTCATGCGTTTCTGGATCAAACTTGAGGAAAGAAACAATCATGGCACGCAACAAGATTGCCCTCATCGGCTCCGGCATGATCGGCGGCACGCTCGCTCATCTTGCTGGCCTGAAGGAACTCGGCGACGTCGTCCTTTTCGATATTGCGGAAGGCACTCCGCAGGGTAAGGGACTGGATATTGCAGAATCTTCACCCGTTGACGGTTTTGATGCGAAGTTCACCGGTGCAAACGACTATGCCGCAATCGAAGGCGCAGACGTTGTCATCGTCACCGCAGGCGTGCCGCGTAAGCCGGGCATGAGCCGCGACGATCTTCTGGGTATCAACCTGAAGGTCATGGAACAGGTTGGCGCAGGCATCAAGAAATATGCTCCTGAAGCTTTCGTCATCTGCATCACCAACCCGCTTGATGCGATGGTCTGGGCTTTGCAGAAGTTCTCCGGCCTGCCAGCGCACAAAGTTGTCGGCATGGCTGGCGTTCTCGACAGCGCCCGTTTCCGTTACTTCCTGTCGGAAGAATTCAACGTGTCTGTCGAAGACGTCACGGCATTCGTGCTTGGTGGCCACGGCGACTCAATGGTTCCGCTCGCTCGTTATTCGACCGTTGCCGGTATTCCGCTGCCAGATCTCGTCAAGATGGGCTGGACCACACAGGAAAAGCTCGACAAGATCATTCAGCGCACCCGTGATGGCGGCGCAGAAATCGTCGGCCTGCTCAAGACCGGTTCTGCTTTCTACGCGCCTGCTTCGTCGGCAATCGCGATGGCTGAATCCTACCTCAAGGACAAGAAGCGCGTTCTGCCTGTCGCAGCACAGCTTTCCGGTCAGTATGGCGTGAACGACATGTATGTCGGCGTTCCAACCGTGATTGGTGCCAATGGCGTTGAACGCATTATCGAGATCGATCTTGATAAGGGCGAAAAGGCTGAGTTCGAAAAGTCGGTCGCATCTGTTGCCGGTCTTTGCGAAGCTTGCATCGGCATTGCTCCGTCACTGAAATAAGTTCCAGACAAGGCCGGGTTGCTCTTGGGCGTGCCCGGCCTTTTCCGGCTGTCAATCCGTACCGGCTCTGTTGAAAGGGTCGGGAATCCGCAGAGGACAACCAGATGAATATTCACGAATACCAGGCCAAGCGCCTGCTCCACACTTACGGCGCACCGATCGCCAATGGTGTGGCTGTTTATTCCGTCGAACAGGCGGAAGAATGGGCAAAGACGCTTCCCGGCCCGCTTTATGTCGTCAAGAGCCAGATCCATGCTGGTGGACGCGGCAAGGGCAAGTTCAAGGAACTCGGCCCTGATGCCAAGGGCGGCGTGCGCCTCGCAAAGTCTGTCGAGGAAGTGGTTGCCAATGCAAAGGAAATGCTCGGCAACACGCTCGTCACCAAGCAGACCGGCGAAGCTGGCAAGCAGGTCAACCGTCTTTACATCGAAGATGGTGCAGATATTGAGCGCGAGCTTTATCTCTCGATCCTCATCGACCGCACCGTTGGCCGTCCTGCTTTCGTCGTTTCGACCGAAGGCGGCATGGATATCGAAGCTGTTGCGGAAGAAACCCCTGAAAAGATCATCACGGTTGCCATCGATCCTGCCAAGGGCGTGACCGATGCAGACGCCAACAAGCTCGCCGATGCGTTAGAGCTTAAAGGCGAAGCCCGTGAAGACGGCCTCAAGCTGTTCCCGATCCTCTACAAGGCCTTCACCGAGAAGGACATGAGCCTTTTGGAAATCAACCCGCTGATCGTCATGACCAATGGTCGCGTGCGCGTTCTCGATGCCAAGGTATCGTTCGACGGCAATGCACTGTTCCGTCATCCTGACATTCAGGAACTGCGCGATCTGTCGGAAGAAGACGAAAAGGAAATCGAAGCTTCCAAGCACGATCTCGCTTACGTCGCTCTTGATGGCAATATCGGCTGCATGGTCAATGGTGCAGGCCTTGCCATGGCAACCATGGATATCATCAAGCTCTATGGTGCTGAACCGGCTAACTTCCTCGACGTTGGCGGCGGCGCTTCCAAGGAAAAGGTCACGGCTGCGTTCAAGATCATCACCGCTGATCCGGCTGTTCAGGGCATTCTGGTCAACATCTTCGGTGGCATCATGAAGTGCGACGTGATCGCTGAAGGCGTGATCGCTGCCGTCAAGGAAGTCGGCCTCAAAGTTCCTCTGGTTGTCCGTCTTGAAGGCACCAATGTCGAGCTTGGCAAGAAGATCATCAACGAGAGCGGCCTGAATGTTATTTCAGCTGACGATCTCGACGATGCGGCGCAGAAAATCGTCGCTGCAGTGAAGGGGAATTAAGGCATGTCCATTCTCGTTAACAAGGACACCAAGGTTCTCGTACAGGGCCTGACCGGCAAGACCGGTACTTTCCACACCGAACAGGCGCTTGCTTATTACGGCACGCAGATGGTCGGCGGTATTCACCCGAAAAAGGGTGGCGAAACCTGGGAAGGTTCGAAAGGCGAAAAGCTTCCGATCTTCGCAACTGTTGCAGAAGCCAAGGAACGCACAGGTGCAGACGCATCGGTGATCTACGTTCCGCCAGCAGGTGCGGCGGACGCAATCATCGAAGCGATTGACGCTGAAGTTCCGTTCATCGTCTGCATCACCGAAGGCATTCCGGTCATGGACATGGTTCGCGTCAAGGAGCGTCTGGAACGCTCAAAGTCGCGCCTGCTCGGACCAAACTGCCCGGGCATCCTGACCCCAGAAGAATGCAAGATCGGCATTATGCCGGGCAATATCTTCAAGAAGGGTTCGGTGGGTGTTGTTTCCCGCTCCGGCACACTTACCTATGAAGCCGTGTTCCAGACTTCCAACGAAGGCCTCGGCCAGACCACGGCTGTTGGTATCGGCGGCGACCCGGTCAAGGGCACCGAGTTCATCGACGTGCTGGAAATGTTCCTGGCCGACGACGAAACCAAGTCGATTGTCATGATCGGTGAAATCGGCGGTTCGGCTGAAGAAGAAGCTGCGCAGTTCCTGAAGGACGAAGCCAAGCGCGGTCGAAGCAAGCCAATGGTTGGCTTTATCGCTGGCCGTACCGCTCCTGCCGGACGCACCATGGGCCATGCGGGTGCTGTGATCTCCGGTGGCAAGGGCGGCGCAGAAGATAAGATTGCAGCCATGGAATCGGCTGGCATTCGCGTGTCTCCTTCGCCAGCACAGCTGGGCAAGACGCTGGTTGAAGTCCTTAAGGGCTAAGATTGCGCATTGTCGATTGAAATGCCCCGGCAGTGGCGAAAGCTGCTGCCGGGTTTCATACAGATACCGGGGCGGCCGGTTAAGAGAATGTCAGGCTTTGGCCATCATTCTTCCGCATGAATGAAGTTTGTGATCGAGTTATGCCGGGGTCTGTTGTGGTTCCTCCCCGGCGGCGTGAGGGATGAAGGTCAAAAGCTTCCGGCCCGCGCATGATGAGCTACTACAAGGAGACGGAGCGGAGGCTCCGGATTAGGTTATGGCAAGGCAAGAACAAGCCAACGACGTTTTCGCCCTTACCTCATTCCTCTATGGCGGCAATGCCGACTATATTGAGGAGCTGTATGCCAAGTACGAGGATGATCCCACATCGGTTGATCCCGAGTGGCGTGAGTTCTTCGCACAGCTGAAAGATGATGCCGACGATGTGCGTAAAAACGCGCAGGGCGCAAGCTGGACGCGCAAGAACTGGCCCATTCCGGCCAATGGCGAGCTGATCTCGGCGCTTGACGGCAACTGGGCCAGTGTCGAAAAGCATGTGACCGACAAGCTGAAGGACAAGGCCAAGGCTGACGCCAAGAGTGCCGCTGCAGCATTGACCGCCGAAGAGATTGCACAGGCTGCACGTGATAGCGTTCGCGCCATCATGATGATCCGCGCCTATCGTATGCGCGGCCACCTCCATGCCAATCTTGATCCGCTTGGTCTTGCTGAAAAGCCAAACGACTTTAGCGAACTTGATCCGGCAACCTATGGCTTCACACCTGCCGATTATGATCGCAAGATTTTCATCGACAATGTTCTGGGTCTTGAATATGCGACCGTGCCGCAGATGCTTGAAATCCTCAAGCGCACCTATTGCGGCAATATCGGCGTCGAATTCATGCACATCTCTGATCCGGTTGAAAAGGCTTGGATTCAGGAACGCATCGAAGGCCCGGACAAAGGCTATGCCTTCACCGCTGAAGGCAAGAAGGCCATTCTGTCGAAGCTGATCGAAGCTGAAGGCTTTGAGCAGTTCATCGATGTGAAGTATAAGGGCACCAAGCGTTTCGGTCTTGATGGCGGTGAATCGCTGATCCCGGCGCTCGAACAGATCGTCAAGCGTGGCGGGCAGATGGGCCTCAAGGAAGTCGTGCTTGGCATGGCGCACCGTGGTCGTCTGAACGTGCTGTCTCAGGTTATGGGCAAGCCGCACCGCGCAATCTTCCACGAGTTCAAGGGCGGCTCTTATGCGCCTGACGATGTGGAAGGTTCGGGTGATGTGAAGTACCATCTTGGTGCTTCCTCGGACCGCGAGTTCGATGGCAACAAGGTTCACCTTTCGCTGACTGCAAACCCGTCGCATCTTGAAATCGTCAATCCAGTTGTCATGGGCAAGGCACGCGCCAAGCAGGATCTGCTTGTTGGCCGCACCCGCGACGACATGGTGCCATTGACGGAACGCGCCAAGGTTCTGCCGCTGCTTCTGCATGGCGATGCTGCTTTTGCCGGTCAGGGTGTGGTTGCTGAATGCCTTGGTCTTTCAGGTCTGCGCGGTCACCGTGTCGGCGGTACGCTGCATTTCATCATCAACAACCAGATTGGCTTCACCACCAATCCGGGCTTCTCGCGCTCTTCGCCTTATCCGTCGGATGTGGCCAAGATGATCGAAGCACCGATTTTCCACGTCAATGGCGATGATCCGGAAGCGGTTGTTTTTGCAGCCAAGGTTGCGATGGAATTCCGCATGATCTTCCACAAGCCGGTGGTCATTGACATGTTCTGTTACCGCCGCTTTGGTCACAATGAAGGTGACGAACCATCCTTCACGCAGCCGTTGATGTATAAGGAAATCCGCGCGCACAAGACAACTGTTCAGCTTTACAGTGAAAAGCTGATTGCTGAAGGTTTGCTGGTACAGGCTGACGTCGATAAGATGAAGGCTGACTGGCGCGAAAAGCTTGAGCAGGAATTCGAAGCTGGCCAGAGCTACAAGCCGAACAAGGCTGATTGGTTCGATGGTGCCTGGAGTGGTCTGCGCACGGCTGACAATGCCGATGAGCAGCGTCGTGGCAAGACCGGCGTTCCAATCAAAACGCTGAAAGAAATCGGCAAGAAGCTTGTTGAAGTGCCAAAGGACTTTCATGTCCACCGCACGATCCAGCGCTTCCTTGATAACCGTGCCAAGATGGTTGAGACGGGCGAAGGCATTGATTGGGCAACGGCTGAATCGCTTGCTTTCGGTTCGCTTGTTTCGGAGGGCCATCCGATCCGTCTGTCGGGTCAGGACGTTGAACGCGGCACCTTCTCGCAGCGTCATACGGTTCTTTACGATCAGGAAAACCAGAACCGCTACATTCCGCTGAACAATGTTCAGAAGGGTCAGGCGATCTACGAAGCCATCAACTCGATGCTTTCGGAAGAAGCCGTGCTCGGTTACGAATATGGTTATTCGCTGTCCGATCCACGTGCGCTGGTGCTCTGGGAAGCCCAGTTCGGCGATTTCGCCAATGGTGCGCAGGTTGTCTTCGACCAGTTCATCTCGTCGGGTGAACGCAAGTGGCTGCGTATGTCGGGTCTCGTCTGCCTTCTGCCGCATGGCTATGAAGGTCAGGGTCCAGAGCATTCGTCAGCGCGTCTTGAGCGTTATCTCCAGCTTTGCGCTGAGGATAACATGCAGGTTGCCAATGTTACCACGCCGGCTAACTACTTCCACATTCTGCGCCGTCAGATGAAGCGTGACTTCCGCAAGCCGCTTATCATGATGACGCCGAAGTCGCTGCTGCGTCACAAGCGTGCTGTTTCAAGCCTGAACGAATTGTCGGGTGATTCGTCGTTCCACCGTCTGCTTTGGGATGATGCCCAGTACAACAAGGGCGATGAAGGTATTAAGCTTCAGAAGGATGCAAAGATCCGTCGCGTCGTTCTGTGCTCGGGCAAGGTCTATTATGATCTTTACGAAGAGCGCGAAAAGCGTGGCATTGACGATGTCTATCTTCTGCGCGTCGAACAGCTGTATCCGTTCCCGGCCAAGGCACTCATCAATGAGCTGTCGCGCTTCCGTCAGGCAGAAATTGTCTGGTGTCAGGAAGAGCCGAAGAACATGGGTGCGTGGTCGTTCATCGATCCGTATCTGGAATGGGTTTTGGCGCATATCGATGCCAAGCATCAGCGCGTTCGCTATACCGGTCGTCCGGCAGCGGCATCGCCTGCAACGGGCCTGATGTCGAAGCATCTTGAACAGCTGGCCGCATTCCTTGAGGATGCACTCGGCAATTAATTTAACTTTCGGCCGGAAGCAGTTTGAAAAAAGCTGCTTCCGCTTGAATTGAAGTCAAATCTAACGATTGAAGATCAACGGAAGAAGAAACCATGGCTACCGAAATTCGCGTTCCCACGCTTGGGGAGTCCGTTACTGAGGCAACCATCGGAAAGTGGTTCAAGAAAGTCGGCGATGCTGTTGCTGTCGATGAACCTCTGGTGGAACTGGAAACCGACAAGGTAACAGTGGAAGTTCCAGCTGCGGCTGCGGGCGTACTGGCCGAAATCGTGGCACAGGAAGGCGACACGGTTGAAGTGAACGCACTGCTCGGCCAGATTTCCGGTGCGGGTGCTGCACCTGCTCCGAAGAAGGAAGAAGCCAAGCCAGCTGCAGCTGCTGCTCCGGTTGCGGCCCCTGTTGCGTCGGCATCGTCGGGCCCGGCAATGCAGCCAGCCCCCGCCGCTTCAAAGCTCATCACTGAAAAAGGCCTTTCGGCTGATCAGGTTGAGGGTTCGGGCAAGCGCGGTCAGGTTCTCAAGGGCGATGTTCTTGACGCGATCGCCAAGGGTGTTTCGACTGCTCCTGCGGCAGCCGCTCCTGTTGCAGCGCGTCCGGCTTCGTCGGCTGATGATGCACCACGCGAAGAACGCGTGAAGATGACCCGTCTGCGCCAGACCATTGCCAAGCGCCTCAAGGATGCGCAGAACACCGCTGCGATGCTGACGACTTACAACGAAGTCGATATGTCGGCAGTGATGGAACTGCGTTCGCGCTATAAGGATATTTTTGAGAAGAAGCATGGCGTGAAGCTCGGCTTCATGGGCTTCTTCACGAAGGCTGTGACGCATGCGCTCAAAGAAATTCCGGCTGTTAATGCCGAGATCGACGGCACCGATATCATCTACAAGAACTTTGCGCATGTCGGCATGGCCGTCGGCACCGACAAGGGTCTTGTTGTTCCTGTTATCCGCGACGCTGATCAGCTTTCGATCGCAGGCGTTGAAAAGGAACTGGGTCGTCTTGCGAAAGCGGCACGCGACGGTTCTTTGTCGATGGCAGACATGCAGGGCGGCACATTCACCATCACCAATGGTGGTGTTTACGGCTCGCTGATGTCTTCGCCGATCCTCAATTCGCCGCAGTCGGGTATTCTTGGCATGCACAAGATCCAGGAACGTCCGGTTGTTGTTGGCGGCCAGATCGTCATCCGTCCGATGATGTATCTTGCACTCTCCTACGATCACCGCATCGTTGACGGCAAGGAAGCCGTGACCTTCCTTGTTCGCGTCAAGGAAAGCCTGGAAGATCCGGAGCGTCTGGTTCTTGATCTTTAATCGGAGACAGTGATGGAGCCGGGCATGTTTTCATCGTCGCCTTTTCTTCCGCTGATTGGCTGGAGTGTGGTTCTGCTGGTGGTTCACATCCTCTTGCAGGGCTTTACGGCGACGAGGGAACTCGGCTCCCAATGGAATGCAGGTCCGCGCGATGAAGGGCGCAAGCCCTCCGGTCATCTGGCCGGTCGTGCGGACCGTGCGTCTGCTAATTTCCGCGAGACCTATCCCGCATTTGTTGCGCTCGCTCTTGCACTTGTGTTCAAAGGGGAGGCGGCAGGTTTCGGGCTTTATGGTGCATGGATCTGGTTTATCTGCCGCATTATCTATGTGCCGCTTTATCTTGCGGGCATTCCCTATATCCGCTCGCTTGTCTGGATCGGTTCGCTGGCCGGGCTTGCGTGCATGTTTTTCAATCTGGTTTTTTGATGGTTGCCTGCATCTCTTGATGCGGCGGCGAAGGAAAAGCGATGCATCCCTATCTGTTTGAACTTGCATCCCTGATGGCGATTTTTGCCTTTGCTATCGTTTCGCCGGGCGCTGATTTGGCTATGGTTATCCGCCAGTCGCTGATGCATGGACGTCGTGAGGCCATCATCACCAGTTTCGGCATTGGTTCGGCCTTAATGATGCATGTCACCTATACGGTGCTTGGTCTCGGGCTGATTATTTCCAAGTCGATCTATCTGTTTAATATCGTGAAATGGTGCGGTGTGGCCTATCTGGTCTATATCGGCATCAAGGCACTGCGCGCTGGTACGACGAAGATCGATATCGACATGCGAGAGCAGGACAAGCAACGCAAACAGAGCGCGCTCAAGGCTTTCAGCCTTGGTTTTGCCGCCAATGCGCTTAACCCCAAGGCGGTGTTTTTCTTTCTGTCGATTTTCTCGACCGTCGTCAGTCTTCATACACCGACAGAAGTCAAGCTTGGCTACGGCGTTGTGATGGCCACAGCATTGATTTCGTGGTTTATCGGTGTCAGCCTCTTTATGACAACGCCGAAGATGCGCGCGGTTTTTTCGCGTGCTTCAAAGTGGATCGACAGAACGAGTGGCGTTGTTTTCATTGCGCTTGGTCTGAAACTTGCTGCTGAAAAGGCGCATTAAAGCTGCCGGATGAACGAGGAGAACCGACAGATGCCTGATGTTAAGAAGCTCTTCAAAGTGGTGGCAGCATCTGCGCTCGCCGTTACGGTTTTCTCAAGTGCTGTTCAGGCCGCCTGCACGCAGAACCGTGCAGTGTATCGTGACCGGGGTGATGCTTACACGCTCACGTTTCATGAGGGGCAGTCGAACGCGCTCAAGATGAATCCGGCCCCCACCAATGAATTCACGATTACCGCCGATGACAAGCCGGAGTTCAAGCTTTCCGGTCTCGTGATCTGGCCGGAAGAGGGCGTTGCACGTCCGTATGCGCTCATTACCTATAACTGCAAGAACGGTGGCACTGACCCTGAAGACCTTGATGATTGCAGTCTCTGGCAGAGCGTTATCTATGCGCTGAAAGAAGGTGCGGAAGCCGATGTGTTGCCCAAGGCCGATGAGCCGGCAGCGCAGGCCATTCTGTTTCCCGATCTGGCAACAGCGCTCGACGGATATGATTTTGGTGCAGCGAAGCCTGAAAAGCCGCTTCAGTTCGAGACGTTTCGTTTCAAGGCCTGCACCCCTGAAGAATGACCGGATTTCCGGTTTTGTAACAGTTTAAGGGCCGTAACGGCCATTCTGGATCAGACTGAAGAAGGATAGTTTAATGTCATACGATGTGGTTGTCATCGGTACCGGCCCCGGCGGTTATGTTGCTGCAATCAAGGCCGCACAGCTTGGCCTTTCGGTGGCGGTGATCGAAAAGCGCAAGACCTTTGGCGGCACGTGTCTCAACGTTGGCTGCATTCCTTCCAAGGCGTTGTTGCACGCATCGGAAGTGTTTGCGGAAGCCGGACATTCTTTTGATACGCTGGGTGTTGAAGTCGGTACGCCGAAGCTCAATCTTGAAAAGATGATGGCGCACAAGGATGCGACGGTGAAGTCGAATACGTCGGGCGTCGAATTCCTGTTCAAAAAGAACAAGATCACGCCATTCATCGGCACCGGCAAGATCGTTGCCAAGGGCAAGGTTTCCGTGACGGCCGAAGATGGCAGCGTTCAGGAAATCGAAGCCAAGAACATCATTATCGCAACCGGTTCGGATGTTGCTGGCATTCCCGGTGTCAAGGTGGACATTGATGAGAAGGTCATCCTGTCTTCAACGGGGGCAATCGCGCTCGACAAGGTTCCGGGTCATCTGGTTGTCGTTGGCGGCGGCGTGATCGGTCTGGAGCTTGGTTCCGTCTGGTCCCGTCTTGGTGCGAAAGTGACGGTTGTCGAATATCTCGACAAGGTTCTGGGCGCGATGGACGGCGAAGTGTCCAAGCAGTTCCAGCGTCTTCTTGAAAAGCAGGGCATTGTTTTCAAGCTTGGCGCAAAGGTGACGGGCGTTGAAAAGGCTGGTAAGGGCGCAAAAGTGACCTTTGAACCAGTCAAGGGCGGCGATGTGGAAACACTCGAAGCCGATGCCGTTCTGATTTCGACTGGCCGCCGTCCTTATACCGATGGTCTTGGTCTTGCTGAAGCAGGCGTTAATTTCGATGATCGCGGTCGTGTGGCAATCGATGATCATTGGCGCACCAATGTCGAGGGCATTTATGCCATCGGTGACGTGGTTCAGGGCCCAATGCTCGCACATAAGGCCGAAGACGAAGGCATTGCCGTTGCGGAAATCATCGCCGGTCAGGCAGGACATGTAAACTTCGACGTTATTCCAAGCGTTGTTTATACGCAGCCGGAAGTCGCCTCCGTTGGCAAGACCGAGGAAGAGCTGAAAGCCGCAGGCATCGAATACAAGATCGGCAAGTTCCCGTTCACGGCCAATGGTCGCGCACGCGCCATGCAGCACACGGATGGCTTTGTGAAGATCCTCGCCGACAAGGCAACGGATCGCGTTCTTGGCGCCCATATCCTCGGCTATAATGCCGGCGAAATGATCCACGAGCTGGCTGTTCTGATGGAGTTTGGTGGTTCGTCCGAAGATCTCGCACGCACCTGCCATGCGCATCCAACCATGTCGGAAGCCGTTCGTGAATCGGCGCTGGCAACCTTTGCCAAACCAATCCATATGTAATTATTGGTTCAAACCAATATGAAGAAAGGCCTGCTCGCGCAGGCCTTTTTTTGTCAGTTTTTTGCCGGGGGCAGGCGGTGCCGTGGGTTGCGCTGATTGTTCCGAAACAGCGTAGTCAGGCGCGGGGATGCGCGTTGTCATACACTTCGAGAAGGCGTGCGGTATCGACGCCGGTATAGACCTGTGTTGTTGAAAGGCTCGCATGACCGAGCAGCTCCTGAATGGTGCGCAGATCGCCGCCACGGCCAAGCAGATGCGTGGCAAAGGAATGGCGCAGGGCATGCGGGGTTGCGGTATCGGGAAGGCCGAGGCCGGCACGCAGTTTCTGCATCTCGCGTTGAATAATGGCGGCATGAAGTTGTCCGCCCTTGGCACCGCGGAACAAAGCTTTGTCGGGCGAAAGATCAAACGGGCAAAGCGCTCTGTATTGCGCCACGGCGCGATGCACCGCTGGCAACAGTGGCACCATGCGGGACTTGCCGCCTTTACCGGTGATGGTGATCGAAAGCACGGATGGGTCGTTTAGCGCTTCACCCGCAAGGCTTAAAGCTTCTGAAATGCGCAGGCCGCACCCATAGAGCAGTGTGAGAACGGCAGCATTGCGCGCTGCAATCCACGGCTCTTCCGCCATCTGGCCATCGGCAGCAACAACGCGGCGCGCATCTTCTGCGGTGAGTGGCTTTGGCAGCGACTTTGGCTGGCGCGGTGCGCGTATGGCACCTGCACCGGCTGCATTGATCAGGCCGCGCCGTTCCAGATGCCGCAACAGCGAGCGAACGCCTGCGAGACCGCGGCCAAGCGTGCGCGCGCCTGCACCATTGTTGCGGCGATTGGCAAGATAGGAGCGCAAATCCGCGATACGCAGATTGCCGATGTCTTTGATCGACGGCGGCTCGCCCAGATGCCCGGTCATGAATTGCAGAAACTGGCGTGTGTCGCGCTCATAGGCTTCAAGGGTGTTTTCCGAAAGACGGCGCATGTCTTTGAGTGATTTCAGCCATTCCTCGCGTGCCGCTGCAAGGTCGGCGCGGGCTGGGATAAGGAATTCGGCTTTGCTGGTCATGATCGGGATTCGCTCTTGGCGTTGTTGTCGGTGCAGTGTGACAGCGATAGGTTGCCGGGCAGTAAATATTGCTTTTCGCTCTTTTCCTTGGCGTTCTTGCGAGAAATTGGGTATGCGATTAGCAATTGTATCTAATCACGGAAATATTCATGCCTCGTCCCGAGAACCCAATCCAGCTTGCCGTCATCGGAGCCGCGCATGGCATACGTGGCGAAGTCCGGGTCAAGACATTTACCGATGATCCGCTGGCTATTGCTGATTACGGCCATCTCTATGATGCGCAGGGCAAGGCCTATGAGGTGCTGGAAGCCCGTGCGGCAAAGACTGTGGTTGTTGTTCGCTTCAAGGGCGTCAATGATCGCAATGCTGCCGAAGCGCTCAACGGCACCGAGCTTTTCATCGACCGCTCACAATTGCACGATGATGAACTTGATGAAGATGAGTTTTTCCAGACGGATTTGATCGGGCTTGAAGCCGTTGATGCGAACGGTCAATCCTATGGGGTTGTGAGTGCCCTTTTCGATTTTGGTGGCGGCGATCTGATTGAGCTCAGTCTTAAAGGCAAACGTCCAATGCTGATCCCGTTTACGGAAGCAGCGGTGCCGGAAATCGATTTTGACAAGGGGACTATAACGGTCGAGCCTTATGCTGCGGGACTGATTGCCGAGGATGATGAGGCAGCGCTTCGCGAATATACCAAGCAGCAAAACGACCAGAAGCGACCAAAGAAATCATGAGCGCGCTTTCTGATACGGATAAAGCGCGACCGGGATTTCATGCTTCGGTGCTGACGCTTTATCCTGAAATGTTTCCGGGGCCGCTTGGCATTTCGCTTGCTGGCAAGGCGCTTTCTGAAAGCACGTGGTTGCTTGATACAGTGCAGATTCGCGATTTTGCTGAAGGCAAGCATCGCATGGTGGATGACACGCCATCGGGTGGTGGTGCGGGCATGGTGATGAAACCGGATGTGGTGGCGCGCGCGCTCGATTCGGTTGCTGATGATCGCCCGATGCTGCTGATGAGTCCGCGCGGTGCGCCGCTCACACAAAAGCGCGTGCGTGAACTGGCTGACGGTCCGGGCGCGATTATTCTGTGTGGCCGTTTTGAAGGTGTCGATGAGCGGGTGATCGAAGGACGCGCGCTCGAAGAGATTTCGATCGGCGATTATATTCTGTCGGGTGGCGAGACTGCGGCCATCGTTTTGCTGGATGCGATTGTGCGGCTTTTGCCTGGCGTGATGGGCAACCGGGAATCGGGCGAGGCGGAAAGCTTTGAAACCGGGCTTCTGGAACATCCGCATTATACCCGCCCGCAGATTTGGGAGGATCGCTCGATCCCTGAAATTCTCACCTCCGGCAATCATGGTGCGATTGATAAATGGCGCCATGCTGAGGCTGAACGCATTACAAAAGCACGGCGTCCTGATCTTTGGGAAGCCTATCGCAAGGGCAAGCGCTCATGAACCTGATCCAGCGGCTTGAAAGCCTTTCTCTGGCGCTGTTGGCGCTTGGCGCATATTGGGTGATGGGCGCAAACTGGTGGCTGTTTGCGATTCTCGTCCTTGCACCGGATCTATCGTTCTTTGCTTATCTTAAAGGACCACGCACGGGCGCTGTCGTCTATAATATCGCGCATAGCTGGATTGGCGTTGTGCTTGTGGCCGTGCTTGGCTGGGTTATGAGCTGGCCAGTTTGCCTTTTGATTGCGCTTATCTGGGCTGTTCATATTGGCGTGGATCGTGCGCTTGGCTTCGGCCTTAAATACGGAACCGGTTTTCAGGATACGCATCTTGGCCGTATTGGCGGAAAATAGCGATTTCGCAGCACCGATATTGATTCATTGACGGCAATGGTGTATTGCCGCGCCAGTTGGGCAAAAGCCCGACATCTTTAAACCAATAAATAGTGTACCGCTCCTGCCTGATTTTTCGGGCATAACCACTGGGCCAAAGATGCTTGGTGGTGAGTGCAGAGCGCTCTGGCTGTTTGAGAAGAATTCAGAAGGAAGAGACGATGAATATCATTCGTCAGCTTGAAGCCGAACAGGCAGCCAAGATCGAAGAAAAGCGCAAGCTTCCAGATTTCCAGCCAGGTGACAGCGTTCGCGTTCAGGTGCGCGTTACCGAAGGTACACGTACCCGTGTGCAGGCTTATGAAGGCGTTTGCATTGCCCGTTCCGGCGCTGGCATCAACGAAAACTTCACCGTTCGCAAGATTTCTTACGGCGAAGGCGTAGAGCGCGTATTCCCGGTTTATTCGCCAATCGTAGAAGGTGTTGAAGTTGTTCGCCGCGGTAAGGTCCGTCGCGCGAAGCTTTACTACCTCCGTGGCCTCACCGGTAAGGCTGCACGTATTGCTGAAAAGAAAGACAACCGTTCCAAGGCAGAACGCGAAGCCGACAAGATCGCTGCTGCCAAAGCAGAAGCTGCAAAGACTGCTGCTGAATAAGCCAGTTGTGCAAGAATCTGAAAAGGGCGGCCTTTGGGTCGCCTTTTTTATTTGCAAAAGCCAAAAGGCTGCGTAACATATTGCACAATTTCGCCTACATTGCGCAAGATTGTTACTGCGACACCCTGTTGCGGTTTGTGTTTCTTGACGAAATGCGGTGGCGGGTGCATATGACAGCCAATTAAGAACTATTCAAAGGAACTCTCGCAATGAGCGCGCCGCGTACACTTTATGACAAGATCTGGGACGACCATGTGGTGGATCAGCAGGACGATGGTACCTGCCTCCTTTATATTGATCGCCATCTTGTGCATGAAGTGACAAGCCCACAGGCTTTCGAAGGCCTGCGCATGACGGGCCGCAAGGTGCGCCATCCTGAGCGTACACTGGCTGTTGTCGATCATAATGTTCCAACATCGCCAGATCGTATCAACGGCATCAAGAATGAAGAAAGCCGCATTCAGGTTGAGGCTCTTGCCAAGAATGCCGCTGATTTTGGCGTTGAATATTATTCCGAGCGTGATCGTCGTCAGGGCGTGGTGCATATCGTTGGTCCAGAGCAGGGCTTTACGCTGCCGGGCATGACGATTGTGTGCGGTGACAGCCATACATCGACGCATGGTGCATTTGGTTCGCTGGCGCATGGTATCGGCACATCGGAAGTCGAACATGTTCTGGCAACGCAGACGCTGATCCAGAAAAAAGCCAAGAACATGCTGGTGCGTGTTGAGGGTGAACTGGCTCCGGGCGTTACTGCCAAGGACATCACGCTTGCCATCATCGGCGAAATCGGCACCGCAGGTGGCACCGGCTACGTGATCGAATATGCAGGCAGCGCCATTCGCTCGCTGTCGATGGAAGGTCGTATGACCGTCTGCAACATGTCGATTGAAGGTGGTGCGCGCGCCGGTCTTATTGCGCCGGATAAAACCACATTTGAATATATCAAAGATAAGCCGCGTGCGCCCAAGGGCGAAGAGCTTGAGCAGGCGATCCGGTATTGGAAGACGCTCAATTCGGATGAAGGGGCGCATTTCGACAAGATCGTCGAGCTTGATGCTGCCAAGATTTCGCCGGTTGTATCCTGGGGCTCATCGCCGGAAGATGTGGTCTTCGTCACCGGCATCGTTCCCAACCCGGACGAGATCAAGGACGAAACCAAGCGTGCATCCAAGTGGCGTGCGCTTGACTATATGGGCCTGAAGCCTGGCACCAAGATGACGGACATCGCCATTGACCGCGTTTTCATCGGATCTTGCACGAACGGACGTATTGAGGATTTGCGCGATGCAGCCCGTATGGTCGAAGGCAAGAAGGTTGCGGCAAGCGTGAACGCCATGATCGTTCCGGGTTCGGGCCTTGTGAAGGAGCAGGCGGAAGCCGAAGGTCTCGACAAGATTTTCATCGAAGCGGGTTTTGACTGGCGCGAGCCGGGCTGTTCGATGTGCCTTGCCATGAATGATGACCGTCTGAAGCCGGGTGAGCGTTGCGCTTCGACGTCAAACCGTAACTTTGAAGGCCGTCAGGGCTTCAAGGGTCGCACGCATCTCGTTTCGCCCGCCATGGCAGCCGCTGCAGCGATTGCCGGTCATTTCGTGGACATTCGCGACTGGAACTGATGGTCGTAAAAGATCATTGAAAAAACCGCCGGAGTGATCCGGCGGTTTTTTTGTTTCGTAAACAACGTATTATTTGCATTTCTAAATTAGATGCTTTTTTAGCGGTTTTGGTCTAATATAGCATTCAATGAATGGTGCGGGGTGTGGTCTTCTCGCGCCACCAGATATATGCAGGGATGGACGGATGGATGGTGCTGAGTTCATACTGCTTATAAATACGACGGTTTCGGGTCTGTTTGCTCTCACCTTTTTCGGTATCGCTGCCTATGCCCGTGATAACGCTGCCGCCCCCGTGTTTGGGCTCGGCTTTGTTTTTGCGATGCTGTACTTTCTCACTGAGATCCTGATCTCCTTCCTCCCCAGCCAGAAATTCGCTTACATGCTCAGTTTTGGCATGTATTTCATAACGCTTTCCTGTCTGGTTGTCGGTCTTGCCCGCATGTATGGTCTTCCTGTGCCGTGGGTGCGGCTGGGGCTTCTCTTTGCCGGTTCGCTGGTCATGATCTTTGCGATTTACGATATCGCCCGCAGTCAGATGCTTGGCCGTATTCTTTATCAGTTGCCGTATTTTCTGATCCTCGTGCTGGCTGCGTGGATCGTTTTGCGCAGCCGCACGAGCGTTCATTCCCGCAGCAAGCCCTTTGGCAGGTCGTGGGGGGCATTGGATGGCATGATGGCGGCGCTCTTTATGGTGAGCGCCCTTCATTTTCTGATTAAACCGGTTCTCGCCACTATGGTCGGCGGTGTTGGTGCTTCGCCTGATGATTATATGCATACCAATTATGCGCTGCTGGTTCAGTCGATCGGTGCCGGGCTTTCGGTTGCCGGTGGTTTGCTGCTTCTGCTCAGTCTGATGGGGGAGCTGATTTCCGATGTGACGCTGCGTTCGGAGACGGATCAGCTTTCCGGACTTCTCAACCGTCGCGGTTTTGAATTCCGCGCCGAAGCGGCGATCGAAAAATCCAAGCGCATGCGACAGGCACTTTCGCTGATTATCTGCGATATTGATTACTTCAAGTCGATCAACGATACCCATGGACACGCTTTGGGCGACAGGGTGATTGCAGCTTTTGCTGATGAATTGCGTCGTGCGGCGGCGGCGAAGGATGGCATTGCCGCACGGATGGGCGGCGAGGAGTTCGCTGTTCTGTTGCCCGGCCATACCATCCAGTCGGCATGGCGTTTTGCTGAACGCGTACGGCTGGCCTGTGCCGATATAACGCTTTCCGGTCCTTCGGGCGATGTGGGTTTCGCGGTGAGTTTTGGCGTGACGGAAATGGAGTTCGACGATGTCTTTGCCGATGTCTTTAAGCGGGCTGATGGCGCGCTCTATGAAGCCAAGAAGAATGGCCGCAATTGCGTTCGCACGGCACTTCCGATGATGCTTGACGATAATGTGGTCGAGCTTCGTGGTGCTGCCAAAGGTCGTTGAGCACTTCCAATGCTTCAATCAAACAGGAAATGCTCTGGCTCATCTGATTTTGTGCGCGCCGCGCTTTACCTTTGGTCGGGCTGGCGTCTACAATCGTTGAGCTCCGTGATGCTGGGCTGTGTTTCGAGAGAGAGTTCTTATGACCAATGATCATTCCGTCGATATCGGGCTGCTTCATCTGCGGGACGCGCATGAGTTTGCGCCTCTGCTTGCGAGTTATGCACAAGCGTTGAAGCGCGGGGCACCACGTCGCCCGGATGAGTTTTACGCCGAGCAGCTTTTGCAGGATCGTGCCACAGAAATTCTCGGCGCACGCGTGGATGGCAATCTGGTTGGCTTTGTGATTTTTTATGATCTTCCTGAACCTATTTCCGGCCTGCGCGCCGGCCAGGTTGACCATATTTATGTGCATCATGATCATCGCGGTAAGGGTATCGCCAAAGCGTTTATTGATCTGCTTGCCGACAAGGCGGAAGAGCGCAGCTGGTCGAAGCTTATGCTCAATGCGCCGCGTGTTCCTGAAGATGGCCGCAAGTTATATGAGCAGATTGCCGCCGCTGCCGACTGGTCCAGCTATGTGATTCGCTTTGGCAACTAAGCTGCGTCCGCAAAAGTAGATGAAATTACACATGTTTTTGTGAAACATCGACTTCAATCGTTTGAATTCAGGAATCACGCGAATGTGTCGTTGAGGTGCGACCAATTGTTAGTCTTTTCGTGAAAAAGCGTCTTTGACGTGGTGGTGAAAGCGCAGTAGAAAGCGCCTCATAGGGTCGTGTGACACGATCCAGCCACATTTTCTGGGTCGTGCCGGCGCAGGATTGAAGATTCTGTTTCCTGTGCTGTGAACGACATCGAACTCGGTTCTGCATGAACCGGCCATTCGCTTTGTCATGCCAAACGTGTTTGGCGGGATAAGGCGGGTAGAAACGTCAGGGAAGCCCACGAGAGCCATGACACAACCGACCGCAACGCGTCAGCGTCCTTTGTCGCCGCATTTGTCGATTTATCGACCAAAGATCACGATGACGATGTCCATCATCCATCGTATCACGGGCGGCGCCCTTTATTTCGGAACCCTTCTTCTCGCTGCATGGCTGATTGCGGCTGCAATCGGTGAAGATGCCTTCAACACCGTAAGCGCAATCTACAGTTCGTGGTTTGGCTATCTGGTTCTGTTTGGCTACACTTGGGCGCTTCTGCACCATCTGGCCGGCGGTGTGCGCCATTTCATCTGGGACATGGGTGCCGGTCTTGAAAAGCACACAGCCAGCAAGATTGCATGGCTGACGCTGGCCTTCTCGCTGCCTGCAACGATCCTTGTCTGGGTTGTTGCTTTTGCAGTGCGCTGAAAGGAGTTCTGACATGAACGATATGCGTACGCCTCTCGGCAAGGTTCGTGGACTTGGCTCGGCCAAGGAAGGCACCGGCCATTTCTGGTTTCAGCGCATGAGTGCTGTCGCACTCGTGCCGCTCGTTCTGTTTTTCATAGGTCTGGTTATTTCGCTTCACGGCGCAAGCTATGCCGAAGTAAAGGCCGCTTTGGCGCATCCGTTCACCGCTCTGGTGATGGCGCTGTTCGTGCTGACCGGCGTCTATCACATGCGTCTTGGCATGCAGGTTATTATTGAAGATTACATTCACGGCGAAGGCATGAAGGTCCTGCTCGTCATGCTCAACACCTTTTTCACGGTGGTTGTGGGCGTGGCTTGCGTTTATGCGATCCTCAAGCTGAGCTTCGGAGGTTGATAGCCCGATGGCTAGTGCACAAAACAATGCAGCCAATGCTGCGGGCGAAAAGAACTATACGTTCATCGATCACAAATTCGACGTTGTTGTCGTTGGCGCTGGCGGTGCTGGCCTGCGTGCAACGCTCGGTATGGCCGAACAGGGTTTTAAGACCGCCTGTATCACCAAAGTGTTCCCAACGCGTTCGCACACGGTTGCAGCGCAGGGCGGCATTGCCGCTTCGCTGAAAAATATGGGGCCGGATAGCTGGCAGTGGCATATGTACGACACCGTCAAGGGGTCGGACTGGCTGGGCGATACGGACGCTATGGAATATCTGGCGCGTGAAGCACCGGCTGCGGTTTATGAGCTGGAACATTACGGCGTTCCGTTCTCGCGTACCGAAGAAGGCAAAATCTATCAGCGCCCATTCGGCGGCCACATGCAGAATTTTGGTGATGGTCCACCAGTACAGCGCACGTGTGCGGCCGCTGACCGTACCGGTCATGCGATCCTGCATACGCTTTACGGCCAGTCGCTGAAAAACAACGCGCAGTTCTTCATTGAATATTTCGCGCTTGATCTCATCATGACCGATGGTGTTTGCACCGGCGTTGTTGCGTGGAACCTTGATGATGGGACGATCCATCGCTTTTCCGCGAAAATGGTGGTTCTGGCGACGGGTGGTTATGGCCGTTCCTATTTCTCGGCGACTTCGGCGCATACCTGCACCGGCGACGGCGGCGGCATGGCGGCGCGTGCGGGGCTTCCGCTCCAGGACATGGAATTCGTTCAGTTCCACCCAACCGGCATTTACGGCGCGGGCTGCCTGATTACGGAAGGCGCACGCGGCGAAGGCGGCTATCTCGTTAATTCCGAAGGCGAGCGCTTCATGGAGCGTTATGCGCCTTCCGCCAAGGATCTTGCTTCGCGTGACGTTGTTTCGCGCTGCATGACCATGGAAATCCGCGCTGGTCGCGGCGTTGGCAAGAACAAGGACCACATCTACCTGCATCTCGACCATCTTGATCCGGCTGTTCTGCATGAACGCCTGCCGGGTATTTCCGAGTCGGCCAAGATTTTCGCAGGCGTTGATGTGACCAAGGAACCGATCCCGGTTCTGCCAACCGTGCACTATAATATGGGCGGCATTCCAACCAATTATTGGGGCGAAGTGCTGAACCCGACGCAAGAAGATCCTGACCGCGTTCAGCCGGGCCTGATGGCTGTGGGTGAAGCAGGCTGCGCATCCGTGCATGGTGCCAACCGTCTCGGCTCCAACTCGCTGATCGATTTGGTTGTGTTTGGCCGTGCGGCTGCAATTCGCGCTGGCGAAGTCATCGACCGCGCTGCGAAGATTCCTGACATCAACGAAGCAGCCGTCGATAAGATCATGGATCGTTTCCATCGCCTGCGTTATGCCAACGGCTCGACACCGACCGCAGAACTGCGCGAAAAGATGCAGCGCACCATGCAGGAAGATGCTGCCGTTTTCCGTACTTCTGAATCGCTCAAGCAAGGCGTCGAGCGTATGTCCGCAATCTGGAAAGAACTGCCTGACGTTAAGGTCAGTGACCGTTCGATGATCTGGAATTCGGATCTGGTTGAAACGCTGGAACTGGAAAATCTGATGGCAAACGCGATGGTGACAGTCGTTTCGGCTGAAGCCCGTCAAGAAAGCCGCGGTGCGCATGCGCATGAGGACTTCCCGGACCGTAACGACGCCGAATGGCGTAAACACACCCTTTCCTGGCTGTCGCCAAATGGCGAAGTGAAGCTTGATTACCGTCCAGTTCATCTCGATCCGCTGACGACCGAGGAAGAAGGCGGCATCAATCTGGCCAAGATTGCGCCCAAGAAGCGCGTTTACTGATCGAGGGAATGAGCAATGGTTGAACTCGCACTTCCCAAGAACTCCCGCATGCAGGAAGGCAAGACCTGGCCGCGTCCAGATGGTGCCAAGAATGTCACGGAGTTCCGCATTTATCGCTGGTCGCCGGATGACGACGCAAATCCAAGCATCGACACGTATTATGTCGATCGTGACGATTGCGGCCCGATGGTGCTCGACGGTCTTCTTTATATCAAGAACAAGATCGACCCGACGCTGACGCTGCGCCGTTCGTGCCGTGAAGGCATTTGCGGGTCCTGCGCCATGAACATTGATGGTGCCAACACGCTTGCCTGTACCAAGGGCATGGATGAGATCAAGGGCTCCATCAAGGTTTATCCGCTGCCACATATGCCGGTGGTGAAGGATCTGGTGCCGGATCTGAGCAACTTCTACGCCCAGCACCGTTCGATTGAGCCTTGGCTCAAGACGGTATCGCCAGAGCCGCAGAAGGAATGGCTGCAGAGCCACGAAGATCGTCAGAAGCTCGATGGTCTTTACGAATGCATTCTCTGCGCTTGCTGCTCGACCTCGTGCCCAAGCTACTGGTGGAATGGCGATCGTTACCTCGGACCAGCCGTGCTGCTTCAGGCCTATCGCTGGCTGATCGACAGTCGCGACGAAGCCAAGGGCGAACGTCTCGACAATCTCGAAGATCCGTTCCGCCTCTATCGCTGCCACACCATCATGAACTGCGCGCAAACCTGCCCGAAGGGTCTCAACCCTGCCAAGGCGATTGCCGAAATCAAGAAGATGATGGTCGAGCGCCGCGTGTAATCGCGGCAATCGCTTCTTCTTGCGATCCCTGTCGGCCTGCGGCCTCTACGCCTCTTGTGCCGAAATCAAGACGATGATGGTCGAGCGCCGCGTGTAATCGCGGCAATCGCCTCTTCTTGTGATCCCTGTCGGCCTGTGGCCTCCACGCCTCTTGTACCGAAATCAAGGAGATGATGGTCGAGCGCCGCGTGTAGAACGTGTTTTCATAATCGATAGAAGGGAGGCTCTGCCTCCCTTTTCTTTTGCCAAAATAATGGCGGAGGCTTGATTTTTCCGTGCTGGCCATATCTGATCTGAAAGCAGAAACTTAACGCTGCTTCAGGGGGGCATCATGCTTGATCATATCGGTTTCAATATTTCCAGCATGACAAAGTCCGGCGCTTTCTATGACGCTGCGTTGGCGCCACTCGGCATCACGCGGGCGATGGAGTTTGGTGACTGGGTCGGCTATGGCCGCAATGGCAAGCCGGAATTCTGGATCGGCAAGCAGAAGGGCGCAAAACTCGAAGGCGTTTTGCATGTGGCTTTTTCGGCAGGCACCCGCTCGGAGGTTGATCGCTTTTATGAGGCTGCCATGGCTGCGGGTGGGCGTGACAATGGCAAACCGGGAATCCGCGAGCATTATCATCCCGATTATTATGCAGCCTTCGTGCTTGATCCTGACGGGCATAATATCGAAGCGGTCTGTCATCTTCCCGAATGAAAAAGGCGGGCCATGCCCGCCTTTCGATTATCTGCCAGCTCGCGTGAGATGGGCGCTCGGATTATTTATTTTAACGCGCATCTTTGTCCGAAATCCGTTTCACACTTCTCGGGATACGCTTTAAACCAGCTTGGCGTCCAGTGTCACTTCAATGGCACCCAGTGCTTTTGACAAGGGGCAGGATTCCTTCGCCTTTTTTGCCAGCACCGCAAAATCAGCTTCTTCAATGCCAGGAATTGTGGCTGTAAGCGTGATTGCGCTCTTGCTGATTGCAAAGCCACCACCTGAAGCCGGTCCAACGCTTATAGCCGCTGTTGCTTCAAGCTTTTCCGGTGGTGTGCCGTGCTCTGTCAGAAGTGCTGAAAGCTGCATGGCGAAGCAGCCGGCGTGCGCTGCCCCCAGAAGCTCTTCGGGATTTGTGCCTGCGCGTCCGCTTTCATCTTCAAAGCGCGCTTTGAAATCATAAGGAAGGTCTTTGAGCGCGCCGCTCTGCGTGTTGAGCGTGCCTTTGCCTTCCTTGAGTGTGCCTTTCCAGACTGCGGTTGCTTTTCTGTCCATTGGGAAGCTCCTCTTGATTGGTTTCTAACCACCAGATAGGGCAGCTTCCCCAAGCTTCCAGATTAAATCGCCTCGCCTTGCAATAGGCGCGGCGTTTCGCCCGAAAGACCGGCTGCCTGCTTGATGAAGAAGGATTTGAGGCTTGGTACGCGGTCCACAAGGCCCAGTCCGATGTCGCGGATGGTCCGGACTGCGGGATTGTCGTTGGAGAACAATTTTGTCAGCACGTCGGTTGTGACGCCCATCTGCACGGTGTCGAAACGACGCCAAGCCTGATAGCACTCAAGCGCTGCAAAGGAGCCGATGTCGAGGCCGAGGCGGTCCGTTTCAACGATAACTTGGGCAATGGCTGCTGCATCACGGAAGCCGAGATTGAGGCCCTGGCCGGCAATCGGGTGGATACGGTGGGCTGCATCGCCCACAAGCGCAAAGCGTGGCTTCACAAATTCGCGGGCCAGTGTCAGGCCAAGCGGGAAAGCACGGCGAGGGCCTTCAACGTGCAGCGCGCCAAGACGGTGTCCAAAACGCTGCTCAAGCTCGGCATCAAAGATGAAATCATCTTCGCGGACCAGACGTTCGGCATCAGCTCTGCGTTCTGTCCACACGAGCGAACTGCGATTGCCTTTGAGTGGCAGGATGGCAAAGGGGCCGGCAGGCAGGAAATGTTCATCCGCGCGGCCGCCATGCGGACGCTCATGCTTAACATTGCAGACAATGCCTGATTGGTCATAGTCCCAGTTCACTGTCTTGATGCCAGCAATGTCACGCAGGCGCGATTTTGCGCCATCCGCGGCAATCAACAGACGTGTGATGAGTGTTTCACCATTGGCCAGCGTGACGGTGACGGATTCAGGGCTGGTTTTAAACGTCTCGACACTCATGCCCTCAATGAAGGTGATGCCGAGTTCGTGTGCCTTTTTGTGCAGCGCAGTGTTGAGCACGCGGTTTTCAACCATGTGTGCGAAAGGTTCGCCGGGGTTCACATCGCCTGAAAAGGTTAGAAAGACCGGGCGCACAGGATCGGAGGTGCGGGAATCAGTGATGACCATTTCAGTGATCGGCTGCGCGTCGGCAACGATCTCCTGCCAGCAGCCGAGTTTATCGAGCATGCGCGAAGCCGCCGCTGCAATGGAGGATGCCCGTGGGTCCTTCTTCCATGCGCCCACCGGGGCGCCGTCAATGACGGCAACAGAAAGATGCGGAGCCGCCGCCTTGACCGCCACGGCAGTAACGAGGCCGACATAGCCGCCGCCTGCGATTACCAGATCGCTTTTTTCCGTGGTTTTCTGCTTGCTTGCCGCAGCCATTGCCTCTTCCTTTCGGATATCTTCAGAGCGCTCTTCGATGAACATATCAGGCTGCAACAGGACACAGGAACTTGACAGTTTCGTCTATGCAGGCCCAAACAGTTCAACAAAATATATCGTCTATATAAGGTTCCAGGAGACAGGCTGTCCATGTCGAATAACGAAAAGACCGATCTATTGAAGGCTGAGCAGACTGCTGCCATGCAGCAGCTTCTCGATACGCTTGATCTTGAAACGCTTGAAATGGATCTTTTCCGCGGCAACAGCCCGCAGGTGGGCTGGCAGCGCGTTTTTGGTGGGCAGGTGATCGGGCAGGCGCTGATCGCAGCGCAGCGCACCGTCGACCCCGAACGGCATGTTCATTCGCTGCATGGCTATTTTGTGCGGCCGGGCGATCCGGCTATACCGATCATTTATGAGGTGGATCGCATCCGCGACGGGTCAAGCTTCAACACGCGCCGCGTGTTGGCAAAGCAGCACGGCAAGGCGATTTTTACGCTCTCAGCATCGTTCCAGATTGATGAAAATGGTCTGGAGCACCAGATCAATATGCCCGAGGGACTTCCCATGCCGGAACAATTGATGGGCGATCATGATCTTAAGGAAGAGTATTTGCATCTGGCACCGGCAGGCGTGCGCAAATATTGGGAGCAGGAGCGCCCCATTGAGATCAAGCCGGTGTCACTCAAGCATTATTTTTCGCGCGAAAAACTGCCACCAAGCCAGCATGTCTGGGTGCGAGCACGTGGTATCGTGCCGGATGAGCGTGCGCTACAGGCCGCTATTCTCGCCTATCTTTCGGATATGACTTTGCTGGATACATCGTTGCATCCGCACGGGCGCACGATTTTCGATCGCGACTTGCAGGTGGCAAGCCTTGATCACGCCATGTGGTTTCATCGCCCAAGCCGGCTCGATGACTGGCTTCTTTACACACAGGACACACCGAGTGCGTCCGGTGCACGTGGGCTGAACCGTGGCGCGCTTTATACGCGGGACGGTGTGCTGATTGCGTCAGTCGCGCAGGAAGGCCTTATTCGTGTGCATGAAAAAGACAAATGATGATATTTTAATCATCATTGTCACCGGTGTTTAATTTTTAATCAATGTCGATTGGGTGAAAATGGGCATTGGCCGTAAAAGCTGAATCCAATGAATCACTTAGAGTGGTTTTTCGCACGTAGAAAAACCACTCCTTCTTTTTTCTGACAGAAATTTCAGGCGCGTCTGCGTTTCACGCGAGGGTCGAAAAGCCCTGTTTCGGGGCGGAAATGTGGCACTCTCCACCGTGATCTTGCCAGATACTGCGTTTGGAATATGAGAAAAATTGCATTTTCTTTGGGTTGTCGCGCGCAACTGGCATGATTTTTGTTTCTATCAGTTCGAACCGGTCTTTTCAGCGCAGACGCGTTTGAAGCCGCCATTCGACGGAGATATTCGATGCTGATAACAGGAAGATTCAAGCAAACGGCTTTAGCCACCTTGCCTATGCTGCTCGTTCTTGCAGGGACTGCGCTGGCACAGGACGCATCCCAGCCGACACCAACTCTTGATACTGGCGATACTGCCTGGATGCTGACTTCAACCGCGCTTGTGTTGATGATGACAATTCCCGGTCTTGCGCTGTTTTACGGCGGCATGGTGCGCAAGAAGAACGTACTTTCGACAGTTATGCAGAGCTTTGCCATTACCTGCCTTATGTCGGTGTTGTGGATGTTCTTCGGCTATTCGCTCGCCTTCACCGATGGCGGTTCGATGAATGCTTATATCGGCGGCTTCGATAAGGCATTTCTGAAGGGCGTCACGATGGATTCGCTCACCGGGACGATCCCGGAATATCTCTTCATCGTCTTCCAGATGACCTTTGCGGTTATCACACCCGCCCTTATCGCCGGCTCGTTTGCCGAACGCATGAAGTTCTCCTCGATGCTGGTCTTCATGGTTCTGTGGCTGTTCATCGTCTATGTGCCGGTTGCACATTGGGTCTGGGGCGGCGGCTTCCTTGGCTCTGACGGCGTTCTTGATTTTGCCGGTGGCACGGTTGTTCACATCAATGCCGGTGTTGCCGGTCTGGTTGCAGCGCTCATCATTGGCAAGCGCGATGGCTACGGCCACGTCAATATGGCACCACACAATCTCGTTCTCTCGGTTGTTGGTGCAGCCCTTCTGTGGGTGGGCTGGTTTGGCTTCAATGCAGGTTCGGCTCTGGGTGCAAACGCACTGGCTGCCGTTGCCATGCTCAACACGCAGGTTGCAACCGCTGGTGCGGCTCTTGCCTGGATGTTCATCGAATGGGCGATTTCGGGCAAGCCAAGCGTTCTCGGCATTATTTCGGGTGCGGTTGCCGGTCTTGTTGCCGTAACGCCTGCTGCGGGCTTTGTTGACCCAACGGGCGCATTGATCATCGGCGTGATTGCGGGTGCTGTCTGCTACATCGCAGCCGTAAAGATCAAGCACGCGCTTGGTTATGACGATTCGCTCGATGCCTTTGGCGTTCATGGTGTTGGCGGTTTTGTTGGTGCGATCCTCACTGGTTTCTTTGCCGATGTTACGATCAATGCGGCAGGTGAAGGGGCAACCATGGGCAAGCAGTTCTTCGGCGCTGCCATCACCGTTGTCTACACGGCGATCGCAACCGCAATCATCCTTTATGTGATCAAAGCCGTGATGGGTCTGCGCCCGAGCAAGCAGGCTGAAATGGAAGGCCTTGATATCGCGTTGCACGGCGAATCTGTTCAGTAGAACAGGCTTGTCTCAAGAGGAAAAAGGCGCGGGAAACCGCGCCTTTTTCATTTTCTGGTGAAAGGCAGTGCATGGTTAATGGGGAATTAACCATCGCACGATTAGGATCAGCCCGATTCATTGTGCTCGGGCGTCTTTGCCCACAGGCAACATTTATATGGTTCGGGACAGGCTTTATGCAGCAAGGATATTCGCCCTCATACCCGTTGCGCGACGAGCGGGTTTCGGAAGACAGGCTGAAACTGGCCAATATCTTCCGCAGGCAATTCTATATCCTGTTCGGTCTGGCGCTGCTTTCGCTGGCCGCTATGGCGGTGGGCGCGCTTGCAACGTGGAATGTTGCCGATCCCAGCCTCAGCCATGCAACGGATAATCCGGTTACCAATGCTCTTGGCTATCCGGGTGCGGTTTTCTCCGATCTTGCCATGCAGTTCTTTGGCCTTGCCAGCGTTCCGGTTCTGCTGCCGCTGGTGGTCTGGTCGCTGTTGCTCATGACGCGCGGCGGGATCAGCCGTGTCGGCCGGCGCAGTCTGGCATGGATGGGGGCTGCGCTTTTGTTTGCAGCCATTGCAAGCTGTTTTGCTGTTCCTTCAAGCTGGCCGATGCCAATTGGTCTTGGTGGTGTGTTTGGCGATATGGTGCTGCGCCTTCCGGGCCTGTTTCTGGGCGCATTTCCGCAAGGTGCGATCGCATCCGGCATTGCGCTGGTGCTGGTTTTCCCGGCACTCTGGCTCTGCCTGTTTGCCAGCGGGATCATTGGCCGCCGTGAAGCGCTCGTTGATGCCGGCTCCGCGCGGGGTGCATCGGCTGGCGATGATTTTGCCGAGGACGAAGATCAGGAGGATGAGACATCATCTGGCGGCTTCTCTGCATTTGTCGGGGCTCTCACCCATACAATTTTCAGCGCTTCGGCGACTTTCAGGCGTTGGACCGGTATCAACCGCCGCAAGCAGCGCGAAGATGAATATGGCGATATGCGCAGCAAGCGCGCAAGCGCGCAAGCGCGCAATGGTTCGCGGCGCGAGCCGGGCTTTGATGGTGCCTCTTCGGAAGAACCGCCGTTCGATCTGGATGATCCGATGGACGGAGCGCCGCTTGCGGGTGAAGAATGGCACGATGCGCCGCCGCAGCGTTCTAAAGCGCGCGTCGGTGAACGCGCGCCTGCACCAAAGAGCGGCGCACGCATTCAGCGTGAAGCGCAGACATCCTTCCTGAAAGAAGGTGGTGCATTTGAAATGCCATCGCTGCATTTTCTTGCTGAACCAAAGCTTGTGCAGCGCGACGCATCCCTGTCCAAGGATGCGCTTGAACAGAATGCGCGGCTTCTGGAAGGTGTGCTGGAAGATTTCGGCGTGCGCGGCGAGATCATCAATGTGAAACCGGGGCCAGTCGTAACGCTTTATGAGCTCGAACCGGCCCCCGGCATCAAATCATCGCGCGTGATTGGTTTGGCGGACGATATTGCTCGCTCAATGAGCGCCATTGCTGCGCGTGTGGCTGTGGTTCCGGGCCGCAATGTGATCGGTATCGAATTGCCGAACCAGAAGCGCGAAATGGTTTACCTGCGCGAAATGCTGGCGAGCCGTGACTTTGAACAGACCAAGGCAAAGCTTGCGCTGGCGCTGGGCAAGACCATCAATGGTGAGCCGGTGATTGCCGACATTGCGAAGATGCCGCATGTGCTTGTGGCCGGTACGACGGGCTCGGGTAAGTCGGTTGCGATCAACACGATGATCCTGTCGCTGCTTTATCGCATGACGCCGCAGGAATGCCGTCTGATCATGATCGATCCGAAAATGCTGGAGCTTTCGATTTATGACGGTATCCCGCATCTGTTGACGCCGGTTGTGACCGATCCGAAGAAGGCTGTGGTCGCGCTCAAGTGGACCGTGCGCGAGATGGAAGACCGCTATCGCAAGATGTCGAAAGTGGGCGTGCGTAATATTGACGGCTTCAATCAGCGCGTCGGTCAGGCACAGAAGAAGGGCGAGCAGATTGCCCGTACCGTGCAAACCGGATTTGACCGAAATACTGGCGAAGCGATCTATGAAACCGAGCAGCTTGATCTGGAGCCAATGCCCTACATTGTCGTGATTATCGACGAAATGGCCGATCTGATGATGGTGGCGGGCAAGGACATTGAAGGCACGGTGCAGCGTCTGGCACAGATGGCGCGTGCGGCGGGTATCCATGTCATCATGGCAACGCAGCGCCCATCCGTCGATGTCATCACCGGTACGATCAAGGCCAATTTCCCGACCCGTATTTCGTTTCAGGTTACATCCAAGATCGACAGCCGAACCATTCTGGGCGAGCAGGGTGCCGAGCAGCTGCTTGGTCAGGGCGATATGCTGTTCATGGCCGGGGGCGGCCGCATTCAGCGCGTGCATGGCCCCTTTGTGGGCGATGACGAGGTGGAACATATCGTTCAGCACCTGAAACTTCAGGGTGTGCCGGAATATCTGGATGCGATCACTGAGGATGAGGAAGAGGATGAAGGTGGCGGTCCGGCCGGAACATCGAACCTTGAAAATTCCGATGATCCTTATGATCAGGCTGTGGCTGTGGTGCTGCGTGATAAGAAGGCTTCGACGTCCTATATCCAGCGTCGTTTGGGTATTGGCTATAACCGTGCGGCTTCGATTATCGAGCGCATGGAAGAAGAAGGGATCGTCGGCCCTGCCAATCATGCCGGTAAGCGCGAGATACTGGTGCCGACCTGTGACGATGATTTCTAACTGAAATCTCATCGGCTTTCTGTTGCCACACTCGCGCCTAACTGCCCGATTATTTTACGAGAATGAAGAAAAAAGAGAATTTGCCGATGATGATCTCCCGTATTGCTGCATTCGTGAAAGCAAGCCGTTTTGCGGCCATCCTCGGATTGGGAGTTTTGAGCATTGGCGCGGCTTCTCCGGCTTTTGTGCCCGTTGCGGCGCAGGCACAGGGCGTAAGCGGTGCTGCTGCTGCGCAGCAGATTGCGGATCATTTTTCCTCACTGCGCACATTGACCGGTGAATTTGTTCAGTTCGGCCCCAAGGGCGAACAGACGGGCGGCACGTTCTATCTGGAACGTCCGGGCAAGATTCGCTTCAATTACACCGATTCCCCGATCCGCGTGATTTCGGATGGCAATCAGGTTGTTATCAACAACCGAAAGCTCGACACGTGGGATATGTATGCGCTGGGAACCACCCCGCTCAAAATGCTTCTGGCGGACCGGATTGATTTGGGCGGCGGTCGTCTTCAGAGTGTGAAGCAGGACCCGGACATGACCACGCTTGTGGTGGGGGACAAGACAGCATTTGGTAATTCAAAAATCACCATGATGTTTGATCCCAAGACCAAGGATCTCAAGCAGTGGACCATTACCGACGCGCAGGGCCTCGATACCACGATCATGGTGTTCAATGTTCGCAGCGGTGTCCGCTTCACGGATGATATGTTCAAGATCGATTATCAGCGCATCGCAATGAAACGCAAAGGCCAGTGATCTTTATTCCTGAGGTTTGCATTTATCGGATAAATCGTTAGGTTCGCGGCCATCTTCTGATGGCTGTGAGTCTTTCCCCATGACGTTTTCTGTTGCTACCTGGAACATCAATTCCGTTCGTCTGCGCATGCCGCTGGTCGAACAGTTTCTGAGCGATTATCAGCCGGATGTTCTGTGTCTTCAGGAAACCAAATGTCCCGACGATCATTTCCCTTCAAAAGGCTTTCGCGCGCTTGGCTATGAGCATATCGCGATCAGTGGCCAGAAGGGCTATCACGGCGTTGCGACCATCTCGAAACGTCCTTTGGGCGATGTCGAGAAAATCGGTTTTTGTGAGATGGGCGATTGCCGTCATCTGAGCGCTGTGGTGGAAGCGGGTGGCAAAAAGCTGCGCATCCATAATTTCTATGTGCCTGCCGGTGGTGATGAGCCAGACCCGGAAATTAATCCAAAATTTGCCCATAAGCTTGGTTTTCTTGAGGAAATGCGAGCGATTGTCGCTGACAGGCAGGATGGACATTCCTCGATCCTCGTGGGTGATCTCAACATCGCACCGCTTGAAAACGATGTCTGGTCGCACAAGCAACTGCTGAAAATTGTAAGCCATACGCCGATTGAAACCACAACGCTGGAAGACCTTCGTGTGAAAGGCGGGTGGAGTGACTTGATGCGGCAGGCGATTCCGTCCGATCAGAAAATCTACACCTGGTGGAGCTATCGCGCCAAGGATTGGGATGCCGCTGATCGTGGTCGCAGGCTTGATCACGTCTGGGGTTCGGCTGATCTGGAAGCGCATATGCAGGGGCTTCAGGTTCTGCGCGATGCGCGTGGCTGGGATCGTCCGTCTGATCACGTACCAGTGATTGCGACATTCGATCTGGATTAAGATCGCGTTCGGACTTATATAGAGTTGAGTTTAAAAGAGGAGAAAAGAGCAATGGATCGTGCGGCACTGTTTTCAATGACCAGTGTTTTCAACGTTTCCGAGGCTCATCATGTCTTCTCTTCTCACGCTTCAGGATGTTTCAGCGCGCACGGCTGACGGCCGAATTCTCTTTTCTGGCATCAATTTCAGCATCACCGAAGGTCGGATTGGCCTCGTCGGGCGCAATGGTATTGGCAAATCCACGCTTTTGAAAATCATGAGCGGCGATCTGCTGCCAAGCAGTGGAACGATCACGCGCACCGCCCGGATCGGCGTGCTTGCGCAGAATATTGGTAGTGATGCGCAAAAGACGTTGGCCGATCTTTTTGATGCACGTGATGCCTTTGACAGAATTGGGCGGATTGAAGCGGGCGAGGGGTCGGATGCCGATTTCGAACAGGCAGACTGGTTGTTGCCGCAGCGCTTTGACAATGCTTTAAAGGCCTTTGCACTTTCGCTTTCGCCGCAAAGTCTTCTCTGCGAATTGAGCGGCGGACAGCAGACACGCGCAGCACTTGCCGCGCTTTTGTTTCAAGAGCCTGACCTGATTTTGTTGGATGAACCCACCAACAATCTTGATCACGATGGCCGTCAGGCTGTCGCGGATATGCTTGCCGGATGGCGAGGGGCGGCTGTGGTGGTCAGCCATGATCGTGCATTGTTGCAGGTGATGGGTGCGATCGCCGAGCTTTCGCAAGGCGCGTTGACGCTCTATGGCGGCAATTGGGATTTTTATCACGAGAATAAAGAGCGGGAGCGGGAAGCGGCTGCGCGCGATCTGGAATTGGCGCAGCGCGATGTGAAGCAGGTCCGGCTCAAGGCACAGGACGCCAGTGAACGACAGGCAAAAAGCGATGCGCGCGGGCGCAAATCCCGTGCCGATGCGGGTATGAGCAAGATGGCACTTGATGCGCGTGCCGATAAGGCACAGAAGACCGGTGGTCGTGGCGATGCATTTGCAGAGCGCAATGCCGAGCGTGCCCAAAGCCAGCTTAAGGAAGCGGAAGCAAAGGTCGAACGCATCAAGAAAATGCACTTCCATGTTGATGGATCGCTTTCGCCTTCCGGGCGTGTGCTGCTTGAAATGCTCAATGTTTCGGGCGGCCCTGTGCCGGATAACCCCGTCATTCGGGACGTCTCGCTGAAAATCGTCGGGCCGGAGCGTATTGTCATTCGCGGTGCAAACGGTGCGGGTAAAACCTCGTTGCTGCGGTTGATCACAGGTGATTTGCAGCCCGTTTCGGGCGAGATCAAACGCTTCGTGCCGATTGCCATGTTTGATCAGCAGATGAGCCTGATGGATCGTGGAGCAACGCTTTATGAGAATTTCCGCAGACTGAACAAGGAGGCGAGCGATAACGATGCTTACGCAGCACTGGCGCGTTTTTCATTTCGCGGAGAGAGTGCTGCGCGCCTTGCAGGAGGCTTAAGCGGTGGCGAATTGTTGCGTGCAGCTCTTGCCTGCATTCTTTGTGGAACGCTGAAGCCTGAATTGTTGATCCTGGATGAGCCGACCAACCATCTTGATCTGGATTCCATTCAAGCGCTGGAAACCGCCCTGAATGCGTATGAAGGTGGGTTGCTGCTGGTCAGCCACGATCAGACATTTCTCGATGCCATCGGTATCAAGCGGGTCATTGAGTTATGATGTTAGTCGTTGGCGCCAAATTGTGGCGCGACCTTTTCGATGTCGGCAATGAGTTGCAGCAGGTTTTTGCTGATATGCGTATGCAGTGACGCTGCGGCTTCTGGATATTCTTCCAGAATGCGCCGGAAAATGGCGCGGCTGATGCGGATGACTTCCGTTTCTTCCTCGGCAAAAGCGCCGGTCAGGCGTGTGGTCTGTGCAATCAGCGCCATTTCGCCCAGCATCGCACCGGGTTCAACGGGGCGGATTGTAATCCGCCCTTCGTCGGTATCGTGAAACAGTGTGATTTTGCCAGACACGACGATATAACCGCAATCAGCACTCTGGCCTTCGCGAAACAGTTCACGACCGGCGCGCAGCACAAGACGCTCTGCACCAAAGGCGAGCAGACGCAACTGTTCGGGTGAGAAAGATTCGAACAGACCTACTGAGCCGAGAATGCGGATATCGTCATCGAGCGCCATAGCTTGTCATTACACTCGTAACAGGCGCTGTCCATCATGGGACAAGTTTGTATCCCCCGCTTTCTGTAACCAGAAGCGATGCATTGGACGGATCCTTCTCGATTTTCTGGCGCAGACGGTACACATGGGTTTCCAGCGTGTGGGTCGTGACACCGGAATTATAGCCCCAGACTTCTTCAAGCAGCACATCACGGCTGATGACCTTATCGCCTGCACGATAGAGATACTTGATGATCGCTGCTTCCTTTTCGGTCAGGCGAATCTTGCTGCCCTTTTCATCGATAAGCAGCTTCTGGCCTGGCTTGAAGGTGTAAGGTCCGACGATGAATGTCGCGTCTTCGCTCTGCTCGTGCTGGCGCAGCTGTGCGCGGATGCGTGCCAGCAGAACGGCGAATTTGAATGGCTTGGTGACGTAATCATTTGCCCCTGATTCGAGGCCGAGAATCGTATCCGATTCGGTGTCGTGACCGGTCAGCATGATGATCGGAGCCTTGAAGCCGCCCTTGCGCAGAAGTTTAACCGCTTCGCGTCCGTCCATATCCGGCAGGCCGACATCCATGACCAGCAGATCGACAATACCGTTACGGGCGCTCTGGATGCCCTTGGTGGCGTTGTCTTCCTGAAGAATCTGGAACTCTTCGCACAGTTCAAGCTGTTCGACGAGGATGGAGCGGAGATCTTCATCATCGTCCACGATCAGTATTGTACGACCTGTCATGCCTGTCCTCGTTACTCTTTGATTCAAATAGTGGTTGGTGTTTTATGACATTTAATCGCGGTAAGTTGAAGCCGTGAAAAAATGAGAGTGTTTTTTAAGCATTCGTTTAAACTTTATCAGCGGGCAGAAAGCGGAGGCAGGCTTGACCAGAAACCAAAAAAGCCACGGCATTGGCATTATCGATGTAAGGGCAAAACCTGGCCACAGGACGCGCGGCATGCTTGTTGCAGGCAATTTGGTGCTCCAATGTGCGCTTGGCAAGGGGGGAATCAGCGCTTTTAAGCGCGAGGGCGATGGTGCCACGCCGCTTTCGTCCATGCGATTGCTCTATGGCTATCGGCGTGGAGATGCGGGTCATCTGCCTTTGTCGCGTCTGCCTTTGCGACGCGTGCGTAAACTCGACGGCTGGTGTGACGCGCCAAAAGATCCGAATTACAATCGTCCGGTGAATCTGCCGTTTAAGGCAAGCCACGAGAAGATGTGGCGCAATGACGATGTTTATGATGTCTGTATTGTGATGGATTGGAACATTCGCCCATGCAGGCGCGGCTGCGGCAGCGCGATTTTCTTTCATCTGGCGCGGCCGGGATTTACGCCGACTGAAGGCTGTATAGCCCTCAAGCGCGCCGATATGGCGCGCCTCCTGCCGCATCTGACCGACAGAACGGTGGTTCGCGTTTTGCGGTGATCAGTGCGCTCCGGCAGGAACGATTTTCACCTCGTTGCCTTCGGCATCGAAGAGCTTTCCGTTCTGAACATAATCGCCATCATGCAGTTCTGCGATCTGATGGTGGCGAATGATGCGTTCGGTGCCTTCGGCAAAAACGGACATCTGGTTTGAATTGCCGCCTTTGAACTCATTGAACATCAGGTTGAGCGCGATTGCCATCAGGGCCGCAGAACTGATGCCCGAATGGAAAATGGTTTCAAACCAGCCCGGGAAGTGATGGTAGAAGTCCGGCGCTGCAATGGGGATCATACCGAAACCGATGGAGGTTGCCACAATGATCAGATTGATGTTGTTGTGATAATCGACCTTTGAAAGCGTGCGGATGCCGCTTGCAGCAACGGTTCCAAAAAGCACGATTCCGGCACCGCCCAGCACGGAGGGGGGGACACAGGCAATGACACGTCCCATCACAGGCAGGAGGCCGAGCGTGATGAGAATAAGCCCGCCTGTTGCCACCACATAACGACTTTTCACCCCGGTTACGGCTACAAGACCGACATTCTGCGCAAAGGCGCTTTGGGTGAATGAGCCGACAACTGGTGCCAGAATGCTTGATGCCATATCGGCCCGCAATCCATCGCCCAGACGGCGCGAGTTGACTTTGGTTCCCAGAATTTCGCCAACGGCCAGAATATCGGCAGAGGTTTCCACCAGTGTGACGATGATCACGATGAACATGGACAATGTGGCCGCAATGCTGAAAATCGGCCAGCCGAAATGGAAGATTTCCGGCAGCGCCATAAGAGGGCCTTCAGATATGCGGGAAAAGTCGGTCATGCCGAGTGCCCACGCAATCCCTGTTCCGATGACCATGGCAAGCAGGATGGAGAGGCGGGAAATCGTGGCATTGCCGACTTTGCTCAGCAAAAGCACGATCAGCAGTGTAAGCCCGGCGAGACCGATATTGCCCATGCTGCCGAAATCTGGCGCTTTGCTGTTGCCACCCATGGCCCAGCGGGCTGCAACAGGCATCAGCGTGAGGCCGATGGTGGTGATTACAATGCCAGTGACGAGCGGCGGAAAGAAACGTGTCACACGCGAAAAGATCGGTGTGATGAGAAAGCCGATCACCGATGCAGCGATGACGGCTCCGAGTACGACCTGAAGCCCCGCTTCTCCTGTTTGAGCTGATGTGACGATGGCCACCATGGTGGCAACACCGGCGAAGGACACGCCTTGAACCAGCGGAAGCTGGCAACCGAAAAACGGAATGCCGATGGTTTGCAGAACCGTTGCCACGCCGCCTGCAAAAAGCGAGGCGGTGATCAGCAGGCCGACTTCGCTGGCACTTAGACCTGCTGCCTGACCGATAATCAGTGGCACGGCGACAATACCGCCATACATGGTCAGAACATGCTGGAAGCCATAGGCCAGATTGGCGGCAATGGATAGTTTTTCATCTTCGGGACGTGGATTGACCGCCATCCCGGTTGGGTGTGTATTCACGTTTATCCCTCCCGATGTCTCTCCTCAAAGACAGGGGGCGAGTATATCCCTCATCGGCCAACGCACTGCATGGGTTTTTCTTGAAGTTGTTTTCGATGCGAGCGGGTGAATGCGTTTATGTGGATGCGTTGCGCATTGCATCACCAAGAACGGTAAAGATATAAGGCTCTATTGATTGCGCAACATTGAAACGCAGATAGCGTGTTGCCTTTCGCGAGGGACTGAAAACATCGCCCGGTGCCAGCATGACGTCTTTTTGCAGGGCATAGCGCGCGATCTTGCCTGAATCCATCCCTTCGGGCAGCTGCGCCCAGAGAAAAAGACCACCCTGCGGCTCTGTCCAGAGTTCAAGCCCTGCTGCTTTGAGCCGGTTGGCGGTCATGGTCATCGCATCGGCAAGCTTTGCGCGCAGGCTGTCGATATGGCGGCGATAGGTGCCATCGGTGAGCAGCGTATGGACGATTTGCGCAGACAAAACATTGCTGCTGAATGAGGTTGCAAGTTTCAGATCGGTCAGGCCGTCGATCCAGTCGTGGCGTGCGGCAATGTAACCAACGCGCGCCGCAGCCGAGAGTGTTTTTGAAAAACTGCCGATATGCAGAACGCGGTCAAAGCCGTCGAGTTCAGCAAGCAGCGGTGAGGGGGATGGATGAAAATCACCGAAGATATTGTCTTCAACCAGTTTGATATCATGCAGTTCTGCAAGTTTCAGCAAACGGTGTGCCGTTGCAGGCGTCATGATACCGCCGGTTGGATTGTGCAGCCCTGCATTGGAAATATAGAGCTTTGGTGCGTGTTCTTCAGCCACTTTGGCGAAGGCATCCAGATCGGGGCCGGAATGCGTATAGGGAATGCCGATGAGTTTGACGCGATGCGAAAGAAGTGCTGCCTGAAAATTGAAATAGCAGGGATCATCCACGAGCACGGTGTCGCCTGGTTGCAGCAGAAAGCGGCAGATAAGGTCGATGGCATGGGTGCCGGAATCGGTCAGCAATATATCGCCGCCTGACATATCGATCCCTTGTTCGGACAGCTTGCGGGCAAGATGGTTTCGCAAAGGGCGAAAGCCGAGCGGTTCACCATAGGTGACAAGATTGCTATTTTCATCGCGGGCGATGGCGCGCATGGCCCTGCGGATGCCTTCGAGTGGCAACCATTCATCGGGTAGCCAGCCGCAACCCGGCTTGTAAGTCTCGCTGTGCGCTTCAAGCGATTGCCGCATGACCCAGAAAGGATCAATCTGCCTGTCCTTGTATGGCATTGTTGCGGTTATGGTGAAGGGTTGGCGCGCGCGCTCAGAAACATAAAAACCCGCACCGCGGCGCGATTGAATAATGCCTTCCGCAACCAGACGGTCATAGGCTTCGACCACGGTTGATTTTGAGACGTTCATCGTGTCCGCCAGCCGGCGAATGGATGGCAGACGGGCACCGGGAGCAAGGCTCATCGCGGCGATGCGGTCGCGAATGATGGTCATGACCTTTTCGACGAGCGGCATTTTTTCAGATGCGGCTTTTTCATCGCTGTGTCCGCCAAGATAGGCGGCCTCAACGGCTTCAAGACTGCGCAAAAGGCCCTTTGAAATCATCTGTATCATCCTTTGTATCGGTACAGTTTAGCAGAATTGTCTGCAAATTGTCTCTGATCAATTGGCCGCATGGGATGCACATATGGAAAATCACCTAACAAGTTTGATGAAGGTCGAAAAGACGCAATGAGCAAAACAGCGGGTTGGATTAACGGTTTTCTGGGGGTTCTCATTTTCAGCGGGTCACTGCCGGCCACACGGCTGGCGGTGATCGATATCGACCCGACTTTTTTGACGATGGCGCGAGCATCGATGGCGGGCCTTATTGGCCTTGTGCTGTTGCTTGCCTTTCGTGCGCCATTTCCGCGCTCTCAAGACATTGTTTCCCTGCTTGTTGTGGCGCTCGGTGTGGTGGTGGGCTTCCCGCTTTTGACCGGTCTTGCGCTGCAACATATGACCTCAGCCCATGCGATTGTCTTTATCGGCCTGCTGCCGCTTTCGACGGCTTTGTTTGCGGTGCTGCGCGGCGGTGAGAGACCGCGTCCTTTGTTCTGGCTGTTTTCAGTTGCTGGCGGTGTCATCGTCGCATCCTATGCTTACGGTCAGGGCAGTCAGTCAACATTGCTGGGCGATATGCTGATGCTCGGCGCAATCATCGTTTGCGGACTGGGATATGCCGAAGGCGCAAGCCTTTCACGCAGGCTCGGCGGCTGGCAGGTGATCTGCTGGGCGCTGGTCTTCTCGTTGCCGATCATGCTGCCGCTCAGTATTCTGATGCGTCCTCAAACATGGGGGCATATCGGTGCAATGGCATGGGGCGGACTTGCCTATGTTACGTTATTTTCAATGCTGATCGGCTTTTTCTTCTGGTATCGCGGGCTTGCGCAGGGCGGTGCTGCGGCTGTCGGCCAGCTGCAATTGTTGCAGCCATTTTTCGGGCTGATGCTCGCTGCATCCATCGCGGGTGAGCCGGTGAGCATGGGAATGGTGATGACCGCTGGTGTGGTGGTGCTGTGTGTGGCTGGCGCGAAGAGGTTTGCCTAAATAAAAGCTTGTCGCCCAAAAGTGGGAACCGGTTTTGGGAACATCGACAAGCGCTATAAGAATGTCCAGACGGTTGTGCGCTTGACCTCTGCATCTTCAAGAGCGCGTGTGACAGGCACCGTATAGACGGCAAGCTGCTCAAGCCGCTGTTTGGGAAGATAGGCGCGGCCCGGATCGCCGACGATGATGCGGGCACCACGTGCAGCAAGCTTTGAAAACCACGGAATCAGACGATCTGCGAGTGGCTTTTCATAGAACACATCGCCCGCAAGCACGACCTCCCAGCCATGATCCTGATCGATCAGGTCGGTGAGTGTCGGGGTAATGGCAACGCTGTTTGCAGCCGCGTTGATTTCGATTGCCGGTAGCGCAAAGGGGTCAATATCGGATGCGGTAACGCTTTTTGCGCCCGCCTTCATCGCGCTAATGGCGACGAGACCCGAGCCGGATGCGAAATCCAGCACGGTTTTGCCTGCAACTGCCTTCGGATGATCGAGAATATAGCGTGCAACACCCTGACCGCCTGCCCAAGCAAAAGCCCAGAAGGGCGGCGGCAGGCCGATGGTTGCCAGTTCTTCCTCGGTTTTATGCCAGAGGTCGTGGGCTTCATCGGCCAGATAGAGGCTGATTTCCGGCACATGCGGTGGCGCTTGCAGGCCGGTATTGGCCAGTATGAAATCGCGCGTGCTTTTTTGTGCCGGATCAAGCATCAGATGTCTTTGGCATCCAGTCCACCCATACGGCAGACTTCAATCCACTCGTCTTCTGTCACTGGTTGCACCGAAAGACGCATGGAGGTGACGAGCGCCATTTTTTCGAGCTTTGGATTGGCTTTTACATCCTTGAGCGTGACAGGTTTTGGCATGTCGCGCACGGCCTTGATATCCACACAATCCCAGCGCGGATCGTCCGTGGTGCTGTCAGGATGTGAAAGGGCGCAGACTTCGACAATGCCGACCACTTCCAGACCTTCGTTGGAATGATAAAAAAAGCCTTTGTCGCCGAGCTTCATGGCGCGCATGTTGTTGCGTGCGAGATAGTTGCGCACACCGTCCCACTGCTCGCCTTGTTCACCACGGGCTTTCTGCATTTCCCATGACCATTTGAAGGGTTCGGACTTGAACAGCCAGTAAGCCATTATTCTACCTTCAAGCGTTTGCAGGATTGTTGATGGCCCAGTTCCACGGGCGCACGCTCACATCAGCAAAAAGACCGGCCAGTGCGTAAGGGTCATTGGCGCCGATCTTTTCGGCTTCTGCCTTTGAGGCTGCTTCAACCACGACGAGGCTGCCATTTGGCTTGCCGTCTTCGCCGAGGAAAGGACCTGCGAACTTCAGCGTATCACCAAGGCCCTTGAGATAGTCGAGATGCGCCGGGCGCGTATCAAGGCGTACTTGCAGATGGTCAGGCTTGTCGTTGCACAGAAGAGCAAAAAGCATGTTTAATCCTCGGTCTTGAGTGGTCGGTTAAGAAGAGCCGTCACAGCTTCATCAATCGTTGTTTTTCCTGCAAGAAGGGCTGCAACCGCCGTGATGATCGGGGCTGGAACACTATATTTTCTGCAAAGTTCGGCTGCGATGGGAGCTGTTGCAACACCTTCCGCCAGGGGGCGGTTGGTGAGGTCTTCGCTACGTCCCAAAGCCAGTCCGTAAGAATAATTGCGTGACTGCGATGACGAACAGGTCAGCATCAGATCGCCAAGGCCGGAGAGGCCCATGATGGTTTCAGGCTTTGCGCCCATGGCAAGTGCTACACGGCGCAGTTCGGCAAAGCCGCGTGTGACAAGTGCTGCCTGAGCACTCGCACCATAGCCACGCCCGATGGCGGCCCCTGCTGCGAGAGCCAGCACATTTTTCAGTGCGCCACCGATCTCAACGCCCTTGAGATCGGTGGTCGAATAACAGCGGAATGCGGGGCCGGAGAGCGTTGCTGCCAATTGATCGGCAATGGCGGCATTTTCGCAGGCAATGGTTACAGCCGTTGGCAGGCCGCGCGCCACATCGGTGGCAAAGCTTGGGCCGGAAAGGGCTGCGATTTGATGATCGGGCAGAACGTCGGCCACCACTTCTGACATCAGCCGGCCGGTGTCGCGCTCAATGCCCTTGGCGCATAAAATGACGGGCGCCGATTGCGGAATGAGACGGCTCAAGTCCAGAAGACCTTTGCGCATGGACTGTGCCGGAATGACGGCGAGGATTGCATCGGCATTTTCAAGCACAGCCTGCGCATCCGTGCTGGCGCGAATACCGTGCGGCAGTTCGATCTCGCCAAGATAAGCAGGGTTGCGGCGCTGGGTGTTTATATGGTCAACGGTTTTGGCATCACGGGCATAAAGCCATGTGTCATGGTTGCCTGTGGCTGCCATGCTTGCCAATGCCGTGCCCCATGCGCCACCGCCCAGAACGGCAATTTTTGCGCGCTTACTCATGCCTTTGCTCCGCGGCGTCCGGTGCCGAACATGGGTGCTGATTTTTCATCCAGCGGCCAGCGTGAGCGTGGCGCGAGATTGAGCGAATCAGGGCCTTTGGTTGCAGCACGCTCAGCACCTGCCCAGGCGATCATCGCCGCATTGTCGGTACAGAGATTGAGTGGGGGGGCAATGAAACTGAAACCGTGCTTTGCGCAAAGCTTTTCAAGCGAGGTGCGCAAGGTCTTGTTGGCCGCAACGCCGCCCGCCACGATCAGCGATGGTGTTTCGCAATCCGGGAACTCCAGCTTAAAACGCTCCAGCGACCGCTTCACCCGATCCGACAATGTGTCGGCAACCGCATCCTGAAACGAGGCGCAGATGTCTGAAACATCCTGATCGGACAAGGGGCTAAGTTCTGTTGCCGTCTGGCGCACAGCGGTTTTGAGTCCGGAAAACGAGAAGTCGAGCCGGGCTTCGCCTTTGAGCGGTCTTGGCAGCGCAAAACGCTTGGGGTCGCCCTGTAACGCCATGCGTTCAACAGCCGGTCCGCCGGGATAGGGCAGGCCGAGCAGCTTGGCAGTTTTGTCGAAAGCCTCGCCCAGTGCATCGTCGATGGTCGTGCCAAGGCGTTCATAATCACCAAGGCCGCGCACCAGAACCATCTGCGTGTGACCACCGGACACCAGCAGCAGCAGATAAGGAAATGGAAGATCATCCGTCAGTCGCGCAGTCAGCGCATGGCCTTCCAGATGATTGACCGCATAAAACGGCTTGTTTGCAGCCATGGCTATGGCCTTGGCGGTCATCAGGCCGACAATCAGCCCGCCGATCAGGCCGGGACCGGCAGTCGCAGCGATTGCGTCCACTTCATCAAGCTTGAGATTGGCGTCTTTGAGCGCGCGTTCGACCAGCCGGTCGAGCGCCTCGACATGGGCGCGCGCAGCGATTTCGGGCACCACGCCACCATAAGGTTCATGTTCGGCGATCTGGCTGAGCACGACATTGGACAAAATATGCCCTTTGCCGCTATCGTCCCGTTCAACGATGGCGGCGGCTGTTTCGTCGCAACTTGTCTCTATTCCAAGAATGCGCATTTGCGGTTAGACCCTGTCTATCTCGTAATCTTACTTAAAATATTTGAGAAACCCGGTATCATGGACGGCGCGATATGCAAACAGCATCCTTGAAGATTGGCACCAGAGGCAGCAAGCTTGCGCTTGCGCAGGCTTATGAAACGCGCTCGCGTCTGATCGCCGCGCATGGTCTTGATGAAGATGCCATCGAAATCGTGCCGATGTCCACTGCGGGGGATCGTATTCAGGATCGTCCGCTGTCGCAGGTGGGCGGCAAGGGGCTTTTTACCGAAGAGATCGAAGCCGCACTCAAAGAGGGTCGCATTGATCTGGCTGTGCATTCCACCAAGGACATGCCGACTGTTCTGCCGGAAGGTCTTCATCTTTCCACATTTCTTGAGCGCGAAGATCCGCGCGATGCTTTTGTTGGCCGCACCTCAAAACGGTTTCTCGATCTGCCGCGGGGCGCTGTCGTCGGCTCGTCGTCGCTGCGCCGCCAGGCAATGATCAAACGCCTGCGTCCTGACCTTCAGGTGGTGATGTTTCGCGGCAATGTCCAGACACGTCTGCGTAAGCTTGAAGAGGGCGAAGTGGACGGCACATTCCTGGCCTGTGCCGGTTTGAAGCGTCTTGATCTCGCCGACGTGATCACTGATCTGTTGGACCCTTTAATCTTCCTGCCAGCACCGGGACAGGGGGCAATTGGCATTGAAAGCCGCATTGGTGATGAGAAGATCGACGCGCTGCTAAAGCCTTTGGCGCATCACGACACACATGTGGCGCTGGCCTGTGAACGCGCCTTTCTGGCAACACTTGATGGCTCATGCCGTACGCCGATTGCCGGTCTTGCACGTGTTGAGGGGGATAAGGTCTCGTTCCGTGGCTTGATCCTGACACCGGATGGCCGTGCCGCGCATGAGGTCACGGCAGAAGGTTTGGCTTCGGACGCAGCCGAGCTTGGCTCAGATGCCGCCAAGCGTGTGCGTGCGCAAGCAGGCCCACAGTTTTTCGAGGGCTGGGAGTAACATTGGCGCAAAAGCGAAACGCAGTGACCGGCGGTCGTGTTTTGATCACACGGCCGGAACCGTCGGCGTCAGTGACGGCGGCAAAGCTTGCTGATCTTGGCTTTTCGCCGGTTTTGCTGCCTGTAAGCCGGACCATCGCGCTTGAATTTTCAATCAAGAATGAGGCTTTCGATGCGCTGGCAGTGACGAGCGCCAATGCCTTTCGGCATGTTCCCACCGAATATCTTGAATCGTTGAAGGCATTGCCCTTGTTTGCGGTGGGCGAAGGCACAGCAAGGGCAGCGCAGGACGCGGGCTTTCAGACTGTGATCGAAGGCGGTGGTGATGCGGTGCATCTGGCTGCAACGCTTGCCGGGCGCCTGCCGAAAAGTGCCAGACTTCTTTATCTTGCCGGTCGTGTGCGCCAGTCCATATTTGAGGACAGGGTTTCAGAGGCCGGGCTCAATATGGAGCTCTGTGATGTCTATGATATTGAGGCAATTGATTATTCAGCCAATGAAATCAGTGCGCTTTTCAAGGACGGTCCATTTGTCGCGGTGCTGCTCTACTCCGCAGTTGCTGCACAGCGTTTTGTGGAAATAATGCAGAAATGTCAGTTGCAATTTCATGCGCAGTTGGATGCTGAAACCCGGTTTTTCTGTATTTCTGAACGTGTTGGCCGTATGCTGCCAGAGGAATGGCAGGCGAGGCGGCTTGTTGCCGATCATCCGGATGAGCGTGGTATTTTTCGTTTGTTTTCCAAACTTTGACTCTTTTCCGGGCAACCTTCCTTCATCTGACGATTTTATCTGATAAGCTCTGAAGCACCTGATAGGCGAATACGAGAGGACCCATGGCGAAATCCGGCACTCCGCGACATTCCAAACCGGCAACCAAGCCTGTGACGATCAATCTTGATCCGTCAGATGTTAAACGCGTCGATGAAGACAAGACGGCTCAAGCGACACCCAAGGCCGAACCTGTCGGGGATTTTTCTCAGAAAGCCGATGCCAAGCCTGGCAGCGCTCCAAAACCAGAAGCCTCAAAAACAGGGCCCCAAGTGGAAAAGCCGCCCTTTACCGCAGGTGTTAAGCCGGACGTATCGAAAGATATGCCCCGTTCTGGCGCATCGGTGCCGCCTGTGAATGAAAAGAAATCCGGATCGACCGGTGCCTATCTTCTGGCGAGTGTTGCGGGTGGTGTGATTGCGCTGGCCGGATTGCTCGGATTGCAATGGGGCAATGTCGTACCTTCGCCGGGCGCGCGTGTGACGGCAGAGCAGCTTGCGCATATTGAGCAGCAGATTGCAGATTTGCGCAGCAATCCAGTGCCTGCGCCGCTCGATGCTGCAAGCAAAACTCAGCTTGCCGATTTGCAGAAGAATGTCGAAGCGGCTGAGATCAAGGCGGAAGCCGTTGCCGGAAGCCTGACGGAGGTTCAGCAGCAGATTGCGGCCTTGCCAAAGGCAGGCGAGAGCACGGCGGTTTCCGCCGATGTTTCAGCTTTGACCGAACGGCTTGCATCGCTTGAGCAGCAGCTCAGTCACGCGAAGAATCAAGCCGATCAGGCCGCGGCGGGCGTTTCCGGCAATAGCGGCACGATTTCGAACCTTGAACAAAAGCTTGTATCGCTTCAGGACAAAGTGAGTGAAAGCGCACGCCAACCCGATGCATCGGTATTGATTGCAGCCAATGCGTTGAAGACAGCGATTGATCGCGGCGGATCGTTCAGGGCCGAGCTTGATACCTTTACATCGGTTGCTCCGCAGGGCACATCCGTTGAAGATTTGGCGGCTTTTGCCGACAAAGGCGTGCCGACGATTGCCGATCTCAATGCATGGTTTGGGCCTGTTGCCAACACGATCATCGCCACGGAAAACAAGCTGCCTGCCGATGCGGGGATCTGGGATCAGCTGGTTGCCAGCGCCAAAGGGCTTGTCAGTGTGCGCCCTGTTGCCGGTAATGTCAGCGGAACAGGTGTCGGGCCGATAACGGCGCGTATGGAAGCAGCACTACAGGCTGGTGATCTTGAGCGTGCGGTTTCGGAATGGGAGCAGTTGCCTGCCGATGCCAAGGCTGTTTCGGAAGAATTTGCAGGCCAGATGAAGGCACGGCGTGATGCCGACGCGCTCATCCAGCGTCTTGTGAGCGAAAGCCTCAAGCCAAAGACCGCAACAGACGCTCCGGCGCCAAATTAGGGAGGCGTCCATGCTGCGTGTGATTCTTTACTTCGCTATCGTTGTTGTTCTGGGATTTGGCTTTTCGTGGCTTGCGGATCGTCCCGGCGAACTTGATGTCACCTTTGCAGGCAATCATTACAATGTGCCGCTGATTACCGCTGCTGCCGGTGTTGTGGCACTTGTTGCTGCAATTTTAATCCTTTGGTGGCTGATCAAAAGCATTATCCAGTCACCCTACACACTGCGCCGGCATTTTCGTGCGCGCACCCGTGATCGGGGTTATCAGTCGCTTTCGACCGGGCTGATCGCCGCTGGTGCCGGGGATGCGGAAGCTGCGCGCCGCATGACGAAGCAAGCAGCGAAGCTTCTCAATTCCGATCAGGAACCGCTGATCAAGCTTCTTGAAGCCCAGACGGCCATGCTGGAAGGGCGCACGGATGACGCCCGCAAGGGCTTTGAAGCGATGATTGAGGACCCGGAAACCAGGCTTTTGGGCTTGCGGGGCCTTTATATCGAAGCGCAACGTGTCGGTGCGCGTGAGGCCGCTCGTCATTATGCGGCGGAAGCCGTCAAAGAAGCGCCGCAGCTTGAGTGGGCATCGTCTGCTGTCATGGGGCAGCTTTGCTCGGATGGCGATTGGGATGGTGCCTTGAAGCTCGTTGATGCGCGCAAACAGGCATTGGCGCATGGAAAAGACGTGGTGAAAAAGGAGCGTGCAGCGCTTCTCACGGCAAAGGCCATGGCGAGTATCGATGTCGACCATGCGCAAGCCAAGGCGAATGCACTTGAAGCCAACAAGCTGGCTCCTGATCTGGTGCCTGCGGCAGTTGCTGCAGCGCGTGCGCTGTTTGCCGATGGCGAAGTGCGCAAGGGCTCTAAAATTCTCGAAGCGGCATGGAAGCGTTCGCCGCATCCCGATATTGCTTCGACTTATGTTTATGGCCGGGCCGGCGACACGGTTCAGGATCGCCTGAAACGGGCAAAGCATCTGGTGGCGCTACGCTCCAACAACGCGGAGGGCAGCCTTGCGCTGGCACGTGCCGCCTATGAGGCGGGTGAGTATCGCTTGGCGCGTGAGAATGCCGAACAGGTCTTGCGCGGCGCGCCGCGCGAAAGCGCTTATCTGTTGCTTGCAGATATTGAAGAGGCTGAAACGGGCGATCAGGGCAAGGTGCGGCAGTGGCTTGCGCAGGCGGTTAAAGCGCCGCGTGATCCGGCGTGGACGGCAGACGGCTATGTGTCTGAGCAATGGTCACCGGTGTCTCCGCTCACAGGTCGCCTGAATAGCTTTGAATGGAAAGTGCCAGTCGAGCAGCTTTCGCCGGTGATTGAAGTGGAAAAGCCGGAAATCGCTGAGGCTGTTGCTGACAGCAGCCCAGAAAGCAAGGCAATCGTTCCGGTTGAGAAACATGCGCTAAAGCCGAAATTCGAAGATGTGGTTGAGGCGGAAGTTGTTGTGCCGGATGCGGAACCGGTCAAGATAAAGCCGGAGCCGGTTAAGCCTGAAATTAAGCAGGTTGAGAAGCCAGCCGTTCTGGATGTTGTTGACCCCGACATCGAAGATGACAGCAAGAAACGCCCCGGTCATATTGTTGTTGACGATCCCGGTGTGGATGAAAACAAGGCCGCTCAGAAGAGCCAGAACAATGGTTTGCGCCTCTTCTGACCCCAATATTGTTGCTTAAACACCACGCTTGTACCGCCTTGCGCTGCTGAAACGCAGCCAAGGCGCTTTGACGTCTTGTGCCTTGTAACCATCTCGCTAGTTTCAATGCTTCTAAAGAGCGTTTCGCGTTTTTCGGGATGCGCTATTTTGTCGAAACTGTTCCTGTAGTGAGGGTGAATGTTCGATCGTCTGCTGGATTTTTTAAAAGAGTTGCCGGGCAATGGTTTGCGAGAGCGCGGCGAGAAATTTTCCGAGGATGATCCAAGACTGGCTGCCGCTGCACTGATGTTTCACATCATGGATGCGGATGGGGATGCGCGTGAAGTGGAGCGCGCCAAGCTTTCGACCATGCTTTCGCAGAAATATGGCTTGAAAGGCGATGCACTCAAACGGCTCATTCGTGCTGCCGAAGAAGCCGATCAGGAATCAATCAGCCTGTCGGATTTCACCTCTGTTCTCAAACGCCATCTCGACTATCAGGCGCGTCTCGATTTCATCGCGCTGATGTGGAACATCGTCTATGCGGATGGTGTTGCCAGCGAAGTTGAGGTGGATGTGATGTGGCGTGTGGCGGAGCTTATCGGCATCAAGGCCGAGGATCGCGACCAGATTGAAGCGCAGGTTCAGGCTGGAAACAAAGCTGCGCCTCAGGCCTGATACAACGTTTTCGTGCGCGGATTGCTCCGCACTTTGCGCATTTGCCGTAACTGCTCTGATATCTGTCCCGAAGAGGCTGGTTTTCGGGACAGATTTGTCAGGGGACTGATCAGTCCTTGCCGAGCAGGCCTTTCCAGATGATTGCACCGATGGCTGCGCCAATCAGCGGTGCGACCCAGAACAGCCAGAGCTGATTGATTGCGCCGGTTTCAGCAAACAGCGCTGCGGCTGACGAACGGGCCGGATTAACCGACGTATTGCTGATTGGGATCGACACAAGATGGATCAGCGTCAAAGACAGACCGATGGCAATCGGCGCAAATCCCGATGGGGCTGATGAAGACGTCGAACCCAGAATGACGATCAGGAAAAATGCCGTCAAAACGGTCTCGGCAATCAGTGCCGATGTGAGGCTGTAGCCGCCGGGCGAAAGTTCGCCATAACCATTGGATGCAAAGCCACCGACCGTGAAACCGCTTTTGCCGGTTGCGATCAGGTAGAGAATGGTTGCCGCAACCACGCCGCCCAAAATCTGTGCGATCCAGTATGGGATGAGGTCTTTGGCCGGAAAGCGCCCTGCGACCATAAGGCCGAGCGATACGGCCGGATTGAAGTGGCCGCCGGAAATGCCCCCCACAGCATAAGCCATTGTCAGCACCGTGAGACCGAATGCAAGAGCGACGCCCGCAAAGCCAATGCCGAGTTCGGGATAGGCTGCCGCGAAGATTGCGCTGCCGCAACCGCCGAAGACGAGCCAGAACGTTCCAAAAAATTCCGCAGACAGTTTGTTCAACATGGAAGCCCCTGTGTTGTTGCAGTGATAAATGCCAATGTGATTCATATCTATAAATATATATCCAAGTTTTTTGGTACATAAAATGTGTTATGTTTTTATTATAGTTTATTAGCATCCGTTTATATTGAAGGGGCGATAGTAAGTTATGGACTGAATTTCATTTATATTAGAAATCGCTGTTAATAGCGTAAATCGTGAAAAATAGCCCTGAACAGCCCTTAAATTGGCCATTTTACGGCCTTAATTTAAATCGCTGTGATCGCGTGTGTTGCATATTGCGGGGGTACGTGCACACACGCTATAAGTGATTTTCATGCAGCTGATTGCGATGAAAATGTATTTTGCAAAGCGGGTGTTTCGTGGGCATTAGAGGGAGTTGCCAGCCTTGAATATTCAATCTGAGGCACGAACATGCAGATTGATTCTGCAATCCGTGATGGTTATTGCCCTGGGTGCGGTTGTGTCAGGTTGTGCCGCCTCGGCATGGTCTGAAACCGTTCGGATCGACAGCAGGCCTGCCATGCCGACAGAATGTGCCGGTTGGCAGCGGATCGATCTCAAGCAGCGAACGGCCATGGTCCTTCTGCGCGAAGATGCTCGTCTTGCAACGGACATCGATGCCCATAATCTTAAAGGTCGCCATCTCGGCTGCTGGGAATAAGTCTTTTTGCAGATTTGACGCGTTGGGATGTGCTTAAAGCCGATGCAGGCTTTGGCGCATCATGTTCTGTTGCGCCTGTCCGCATATTTGCCTGAATGTTCTGCATTATAAAAACACAATGCGCGCGCAATTTTTATAGATGATTCTGCCCGAATTCACTTCAAATTAACCTCACATTAACCATGGAGGTTAAAGGTCATTCTGATATCGATTTCATCCGCAGCCTTATCAGTATGCGGACAATTTAGAGAAGCACAGCGGTGATACGTTTCGAGAATGTCGGCCTGAGATATGGCATGGGGCCAGAGATCCTCAAGGATGTCAGTTTCCATATTCCGCCGCGTTCCTTCCAGTTTCTGACCGGACCTTCGGGTGCCGGCAAGACCTCTTTGCTGCGCCTGCTGTTCATGGCGCTGAAACCAACGCGCGGGCTTATCAATATTTTTGGCAAGGATGTTGCGCGTCTTGATCATAAGCAGGTGCCTCTTCTTCGTCGACGCATCGGTATTGTATTTCAGGATTTCCGTCTTCTCGACCATATGACAACCTATGAGAATGTTGCGCTGCCGTTGCGTGTGCGCGGCAAGGAGGAAGCGACCTATCGTCATGAGGTGGAAGAACTTCTGCACTGGGTCGGGCTTGGTGACCGGATGAACGTGCTGCCGCCTGTTCTTTCGGGTGGTGAAAAACAGCGTGCAGCGATTGCACGCGCGCTGATTGATCAGCCGGAACTGCTGCTGGCGGATGAGCCGACCGGCAATGTTGATCCGCCGCTCGCCAAGCGTTTGTTGCGGCTTTTCACCGAGCTTAACCGCTCCGGAACTGCGGTCATCATCGCAACGCATGATCTTTCCCTGATGGAACAGGTCAATGCGCGGCGCATGATTCTCGAACATGGGCGGCTCGATATTTATGACTGATGCTGGCAGAAACCGCCCAAATGCTTTCCGCAAAATGATGGATGATGTGCGCATACGCTTTGAGGATCTCAAGGATATGCTGCTGGTGCGCATCGGTAAACGCAGAAAGCGTCAGGGGCCAAGCCCCATTGTGCCCGATGGAAGCGTAACTGGCACGGCGCTCGTTGCGGTGATTGCGATCATGACCTTCCTTGCCTGTCTCACCCTTGGCGGTGTCACGCTGGTGCGCGCGTCGGCTGCGCAATGGCAAAGCCAGATTGCGCGGGAGGCGACCATTCAGATCCGCCCAGTCGATGGTCTTGATATGGAAAAGGCGCTTCAGGATGCAAGCACCATCGCACGCGGTTTTGCCGGGGTGAAAAGCACAGGTATCATCGACAAGGATGCGACGGCGCGTCTGCTTGAGCCCTGGCTTGGCAGCGGACTCAATATCGATGAATTGCCAGTGCCGCGTCTGGTTGTCGTGACGATTGACGAAAATTCACCACCGGATTTTGAAACCATGCGGGCGGAAATCACCCGCGCCATTCCAAGTGCGAGTTTTGACGATCATCGCACATGGGTCGACAGGCTGGTTTTGATGGCCAACACCACAGTGCTGATCGGAACCGGTGTGTTGTCGCTGGTGATTGCGGCGACAGTGCTGACGGTTATCTTTGCAACCCGCGGTGCCATGTCCGGCAATGGGCATATTATCGAAGTTCTGCATTTCATCGGTGCCGAATCGAAATTCGTTGCGCGTGAGTTTGAATGGCATTTTTTCCGCACAGCCCTGAAAGGCGCGCTGTTTGGCGGAATGGCCGCGATGCTGGTTTTCCTTGTGTTTTCATGGTGGGCATCCCGGCAGATAGCGACACCTGCCGGTGATCAGGCAGCGGCGATGTTTGGCAATTTCGCCATTGGCCGCGATGGCTATATTGGCGTGGGTGCGATCATCCTTCTGGTGAGTGTGCTGACCATGCTGACCAGTCGTTTGACGGTTGTTCGTCAGCTTGCCACGATGGACGGTCCGGGGGTGCGTGCCGAATGACTGTCTTTTTTGCCAGTAGCGGCCGGAAGATGCGAATTTCCGGTAAGTTTCCGAGTTATCGCCGCAATGATGGTTATGATAACAAGCGAAATACACGCGACTTTCAGAAGACGGCATTGGCAGGGTATCCAGAAAGTACAGATGCAGAGGCAGCCAGAGACGCGAAAAGCCATTCCGGCGCTGTTGCCCGTGATTCGGCAACGGGTGTTGTGGTGTGGCGCCGCAGCCATACAACGGATGCACCACCGGCTCTTGCGCCTGTGGTGGGTAAATTTTTGTGGTCAGTCCTGATGCGTGTATTTCGACGACTTCAGCCGGTTTCCATTGTTCTTTTTCTGGCTCTTGTTGCCTTCCTGATCGGCTTTGTTGCCTTCAGTGAGAAAGTCACCAGCATGCAATCGCCGGTGATAGCAGAATCGGCTGATGCCATTGTGGTTTTGACAGGTGGTCAGTCACGCATAAAGGCAGCGCTTGATCTTCTCGAAGAAAAGCAGGGCAAGCGCTTGCTGATCAGCGGCGTGCATCCATCGACCACTGAAAAATCCTTGCAGCGTGCCACGCAATTCGACCAGAGCCTGTTTGATTGCTGTGTTGATCTCGACCGGTCCGCACTCAACACGGTGGGCAATGCAACGCAGAGCGAGCGCTGGATTCGCAACAACAATTATCATCGCGTCATCGTGGTCACTAATAATTACCATATCCCGCGCAGCATTCTTGAAATGTCCTATCGTATGCAGGATGTGGAATTTGTTCCTTATCCGGTCGTCAATACCGAAAGTCGCCCCCATAGCTGGGTTGCCGAGGGCGACACGCTGCGGGTTCTGTTCATTGAATATGTGAAATATCTCGGAGCAGCCATGCGTGTGGGTGGAGCGAAGATCTTGGATAGGCTCTTTGGCTGATACAGAATTGAACATTGTGTCGCGGGATTTCCTGATGGAAATTCCAAAACTTCCTGATATATCGGTTTCCGCAGCTTTCATGGGAAAGCTTTTTGTTTTTACGCATTCTCCTCTGCAAAACCGCTACGCACTTTTGCTGGACATGCTCTAAAGGTTCTCGCCGATACGATGCTTCTCTATCTGCGCTCCGTCTTATTCAATCTGGCGTTTTACATCTGCACTTTGCTGCAGATGATCCTTTATACGCCGTTTTATTTTTTGCTCCCACGCAAGAAGGCGTGGATCGTTCCCAAACTTTGGGCACGGGTCAATCTGTGGCTGCAGAAATATATCGCTGGCACCGATTATGTCATCGAAGGCCTCGAGAATATTCCGCACGGTGCTTATATTGTAGCGCCCAAGCATCAGTCGGCGTGGGATACGTATGCTTTTCTGCCGCAGCTTGACGATCCGGTGCTCATTCTCAAGCGTGAGCTTATGCGCATACCGCTGTTTGGCTGGTATGTTGCCAAGATGGAGATGATCCCCGTTGACCGCGGATCACGCGTGAAAGCGCTGCATTCCATCACCAAGGGGGCTCAGAAGGCGATCGCTGAGGGCCGCCAGATTCTTATCTATCCTGAAGGGACGCGTCGCTCGCCCGGTGCGCCGCCGCAATACAAATACGGCATTGTGCATCTTTATGAAGCGCTCAACCTTCCGGTTCTGCCGATTGCGCATAATGCCGGGCTTTATTGGCCGCGCCGTAAATTCCTGCGTTTTCCGGGAACCATTCGTTGTCGCGTCCTGCCGCTGATCCCGGCAGGGCTTGAGAAAGAAGAATTCCTGCGTCGATTGATCGAGACGACGGAAAACGCCTGCGATGACCTTCTGGTCGCAGCAAGCCGTGACGCAAATGCTCCGCCGATGCCACCGACAGCCGTTCAGCGGCTTAAAGAGCTTGGTGAATAATCCTCACAACAACCCAATCATCCCCATCCGCTCTGTTTCGTCTGACGAGAATGACAATTCGCCGCGTTTTGTTGAACTTTCGTTTTTCTTGCACGCAATCATGAAACCCGTTATCAGAGCGCGACACGAAAGGACCCATCATGAATATTGATGCTATCTCCATCGGCAACAATCCGCCAGAAGACGTCAACGTGATCATCGAAGTGCCGGTCGGCGGACAGCCGATCAAGTACGAGATGGACAAGAAGGCTGGCGCCCTGATTGTGGACCGTTTCCTCTATACGCCTATGACCTATCCGGGCAATTACGGCTTCGTGCCGCACACGCTTTCGGAAGATGGCGACCCGATCGACGTTCTGGTTTGCAATACCCGTCCCTTGATCCCTGGTTGCGTGATCAATGTTCGCCCAATCGGCGTTCTGGTCATGGAAGACAATTCCGGCAAGGACGAGAAGATTATTGCCGTTCCTTCGCCAAACCTCACGCAGCGTTATGCAAAGGTGCATGATTACTCCGATCTTCCGGAAATCACGCTCAAGCAGATCGCGCATTTCTTCGAGCACTATAAGGATCTGGAACCTGGCAAGTGGGTGAAGATCGGTGACTGGGGTGATGAAGATTACGCGCGCAAGTTCATCGTTGAAGCGATTGAACGCGCCAAGGGCAAGTAATCTCTCTTATATGTTTTAAACAAAAACGCCCGGATGAAAGTCCGGGCGTTTTTGTTGGCTGGGTACGTTGTCGGCCTCTTACAGAAGGGCCGGAAGTAGCGTCGTCCACATAAACTGGCGGATGAAGAAGATAATCAGCAAAAGCACGACCGGTGAAATATCGATGCCACCGAGATTGGGCAGGATATTGCGGATTGGGCGCAGAACCGGTTCGGTGACTTTGTAAAGAAATTCACCGATGGATGCGACAAACCGATTGGAAGAATTGACCACGTTGAACGCATAGAGCCATGAGAAAACGGCGCTTGCGATGATGATCCACGTGTAGATATCGAGCGCCAAATCAATGGTGCGAAAAAATGCGATCATAAAAATAGTCTCCTTGAAAGCCTGCCGAGATGTAGCGGTTGCATTGGGCGAGAACAAGGGTTGAGGCATCGTTCAGTTCAAATTTTCAGTCCGGGACTATGGCTTGCTCCTTCGAAATCTGAACTTGTCGTAGAAAATAACAATCAGCGCTCATCACGCTTATGGTTTTCAATGTTTTGGCGCACAAGGTCTGTCACATGCTCCAGCGCCGGATCGCGTACACGCATATTGCGCAGGTGTTCGAGCGTGTTTGCAACATAATCGACATTGGCGCCGGATTCGCCACGCGCCGTGGCGACGATTGCTGCCGCATCCTGCGCTGTGAGTGATCCCGCATATTGGGTATGACGGCGGTCTGCAACATAGGTTACGGCTTTCACGTCGCGACCATCAGCAAGGCGCAGGCCAAGCCATTTTTCATGATAAACGTTGTTCGACATTTCGCGTTCGCGCAAATAGACCATAACTTCCTCCGTCATATCGCCCGGAACACGGAAAGCGATGCCAAGGCACGACCCTCCTGCATCCAGTCCCAGCACAAGGCCGGGATGGTCTGGTGTTCCGCGATGGACGTGTGAATAGATGCACAGGCTGCGACGATAACCATGCAGGCGTGCACGCATGGTTTCGACATGCGCAAAGCCCGGCCTCCACATCAATGAGCCGTAACCAAATACCCAGAAATCGTTCATTCGTTGTTCGTCGGTCTGCATTGTCATGATGGACATCAATATATGTTCTATTATGGCGAGTTTTTATCGGGATTCTCAGGATATAACTCTTTTTTATTCGGCGAAACTTTGCATGACTCATTCCTGCCATAATATGAACACCACTTGGCGGGAACAGAAACAGATATAATCGTTTATGCGTATTGGTGACGTGTTCCGATACGTCTGATACTTATGATGAAACGGGGCTTTTTCGATGGTGCATGCTGGAATTGAATACAAGAAATCCAGAAAGCGCCCAATCACGATTGCGGTTATCGTCCTTGTGCTGGTTGCTGCCTATACGGCAGGCTGGTTCTATGTGGCAGGCAAGATTGAAGCGCGCGCCAAGGCCGATATGGCCAAGCTTGCTTCGCAGGGTGTCGGCGTGCAGTGCGAAGATCTGCATATGGGCGGCTATCCATTGCGCGTGAATGTGATTTGCTCCAGCGTCTCATGGCAGAAGCCCTCTGAAGGCATGTCATTGCGTGCCGGTCGCTTTACGTCCGGTTCACCGGTCTATGCGCCGTATTCGCTCAGCAATGCACTAACTGGTCCGGCCTTTGTCGAGTTTCCCGGTATCAAGCCGCTTGAAGTCAACTGGAATACATTCACCTCCAACACGCGTCTTGAACGACCCTTCCCGACCGAGATCGAGTTGAATGCGCGCGATGTTCAGGTCGGCTTGCGAACCGAAACCACGAAAACGGAACAGATCAGCAAGCTTGAGCAGATGAATTTCCGCATGAGCAGCGAAGATGACCAGCTTAAGATCAATGGACGTTTTGCGGCGCTGAAGCTTGAGCCATCCGTTATTGGCAATGCCAAAAGCCCCGAAATTGATGGTCTGGTCGATATGGAAGTTGCCAATGCCGCAACATTCCTGGCTCCCAGCCCGTCGCCGTTCAATGAGCGCATGCGCGGCCATAGCGGCTTGATCAATCAGGCATTCTTATCGATGCCCAATGGTGCCATGCTTTCGGTTTCAGGACCGTTTTCGATCGATATGGAAGGGGAGATTGATGCGGACCTTAAGGTTACGATGATCAATCCCCAATCCTTTGCGCAGGCTGGACAGACGGTTTTCCCGGAGCAGGGCGGCAATATCGCGACTGTTCTGTTTGCTCTTTCTGCCATGCCGAAAGACGAAAACGGCAATCCCGTTATCGAGATTGCAGTTCGCAAGGGAAAAGCCAGTGCCGGATTTATTCCGCTTGGCCGGTTGCCCAGTCTGTAGCCTTAGCCTTTTGGCGGGTTCGCTGCCTGACGGCCGAAGTTTGGTGCGTCGACTTCCTGACCTGCATCGATGATGCTGCGACGAATAGCACGCGTGCGCGTGAAGAGGTCGAAGAGTGCGTCGCCATCGCCCCAGCGGATTGAGCGTTGCAGCGATGCAAGATCTTCCGAAAAGCGCGCCAGCATTTCAAGGATTGCATCCTTGTTATGCAGGCAGACATCGCGCCACATGGTCGGATCGGATGACGCCAGACGTGTGAAATCACGGAAACCGGAAGCTGAATATTTGATGACTTCCGATTTTGTGACCTGTTCCAGATCGCTGGCTGTGCCAACGATGTTATAGGCGATGATATGCGGCAGGTGCGAGACGATGGCCAGCACCAGATCGTGGTGCTGCGGGTCCATCTGGTCAAGGCGCGAGCCGCAGGCCGTCCAGAAGGCGGAAAGCTTATCGATGGCCGTTTGGTCCGTGTCAGGCAGGGGCGTGAGAATGCACCAGCGATTGGTGAACAGCTCTGCAAAACCCGCATCGGGCCCCGAATATTCCGTTCCGGCCAGCGGGTGGCCCGGAATGAAGTGGACGTTGCCGGGCAATTCCGGCTGCATCTGCGCAATTACCGATGCCTTTGTCGAGCCGACGTCGGTGACAATGGCACCGGGCTTCAGATGTGCTGAAATCTGTTTTGCAACGGTGCCGGACGACCCTACCGGCACCGAGATGATCACAAGATCAGCGTCTTTGACGGCTGCCGCACTGTCAGTAAAGTAGCTGTCGCCGAGGTTTAGCTCCTCGGCGCGTTTGAGTGTTTCGGCACTGCGTGTGGCAATGGCGATATGATTGGCCAGTCCCTCACGACGGATGATGCGCGCCAGCGACGAGCCAATAAGGCCGATGCCAATAAGCGCGATTTTCTCAAAATGGGTTGTAGACATTGCTCTATTTTAAAAACTCAGTGAGAGCGGCGATAACGCCGCGATTGGCCTCTTCCGTGCCGATGCTCATGCGCAATGCATTGGGGAAGCCGTAGCTGCCAACGCGTCGCAGGATGTAACCGCGCTTCGAAAGATACGCATCTGCCTTGTCTGCCGAATGTTCGGCATCGTCCGGGAAATGGACCAGCAGAAAGTTGGTCACTGACGGGGTGACACGAAGACCAAGCTTTGTGAATTCTTCAACCAGCCATGACCGCCATTTTTCGTTGAATTCGGCCGATTTTTCCACATGAGCGCGATCGCGGATTGCTGCTGCACCCGCAGCAATGGCTGCCGAATTCATGTTGAAGGGGCCACGGATACGATTGACCGCATCAATGATGTGCAAGGGCGCATACATCCAGCCAATCCGCAGGCCCGGCAGGCCGTGAATCTTCGAAAAGGTGCGCGTCATGACGACGTTTTCGTTTGACGATACCAGTTCAAGGCCGGATTCATAATCGTTGCGGCGCACATATTCGGCATAGGCTCCATCAAGAACCAGCACGACATGTTTCGGCAGGCCGGCATGCAGGCGGCGCACTTCCTCAAACGGCAGATAGGTGCCGGTCGGGTTGGCAGGATTGGCGATGAAGACCATTTTTGTGTGTTCTGTAACGCCAGCGAGGATCGCATCGACATCAAGACGCTCGTCTTTTTCTTTCACCGTCACAGGCGTTGCGCCTGCGCCAAGCGTCTGGATTTTATAAACGGCAAAGCCATGCTGGGTGATGATGGCTTCATCACCCGGTGCCAGATAGGTCTGGCAGAGAAGGCCGAGCAACTCATCTGAGCCATTGCCACACATGATATTGCCGATGTTCAGGCCCTGCGATTCAGCAATGGCTTCGCGCAGCACAAGTGCCTGTCCGTCGGGATATATCGCCAGATGATCGGCCCAATATCGATAGGCGTCAACCGCATGAGGGCTGGGACCGATCGGGGTCTCGTTGGAGGAGAGCTTATAGACCTTTGCTACGCCTTCAACATGTTCCTTGCCTGGCACATAGGCTGCAATGTCGAGCAGACCGGCTTTAGGCTGGGGACGGGAGAGGTTTTGCATATTGGTCATGATTTTGGCTCCGCCAAAAGGACTGATGTTAAGGTTACGCAGCGGGCATAAACCGCCGCAGCGTTCAAGTCGAGAAAAACCTTGCTGTCAAAGCGTGCAACGCTATTTTTGGGGTTCTTGCGTCGGGGTTTTTCTCATGCCACTGACCGGTGTTCCCTGTGGCGCCAGAACCGGCACAAAGACGCGGCGCGATGAACGTTGTGCAACAGGCAGCCCTTGATAAAGCCGCTTTTGTGCCTCTACGACCAGGACGCCTGCAAAAAGCGGCCAGAACTTGCGTCCCAATCCTTCAACCGCCATGCATGGGCGCATCATCCAGCGGCGTTTGACAGGTGGAAAATGCAACGCATTGCTGATCGTGTTGACGCTGAAATTGGCTTCACGCAGCAAGGTTATAAGCTGGGTGCGGCTGTAAGGCCGACCGCTGCCAAATGGGGTGCGGTCCAGACGTGCCCATACGCCGCGCCGGTTGGGAACAACGATCACCAGCCTGCCATTGGGGGCGAGCACGCGCCACATTTCTTTGAGCGATTCAGCGGCATTTTCCGAATATTCCAGCGCATGAACCATCAAGATGCGATCAATGGAGGAATCCGGCAAAGGCAGCTCTTCATCAAAAACCAGCGCGGTCGCCGATTTTTCCGGGTTTGGCCATGCAATTGCGCCCTGACCCGCTGGCATGAAAGCAAAGCTGCGTTCGGTGTCCGCGCTGAAACGGTCGAGATAAGGCAGACTATAGCCAAGGCCGACAAGGCGCTCTCCCGGCACACGTCCCCAGAGCGCTGCCAGCGCCATGCGGATGGAGCGCTCAGTCAGATGACCCAGCGTCGTATCGTAAAAAGAGCGCAGTTCGATGATGTCTGTGTGCATGGGATTCACGCTATATCAAATCAATCAAATGGCAAATGGCAAATGGTGCAATTGTGCGAAAGCATGGTATAGAGCGTGCCTTTCAAAGCAATTTTATGCTTAAAAATCAGGAGACGCAGCAGATGCCTCAGGTCGGCGGCAAAACCATTGACGTGCTTTTCAGCCCGGAGGAAATTGCTGCGCGCAATCTCGCGCTTGCAAAGGAAATTGCCAAGCGCGATTTTCACAATCTTCTGACGATTTCGATCCTCAAGGGATCCTTTATCTTCGCAGCCGATCTTATTCGCGCCATGCACGATGCAGGGGTTGAACCGGATGTCGAATTCATCACTGTTTCCAGCTATGGCAAGGGCACGACCAGCACGGAAGTGCGTTTGCTGCGCGATATAGACAGCGATGTAAAAGATCGCGATGTGCTGCTGATTGATGACATTCTCGAATCAGGCAAGACGCTCAAATTCGTGCGGGAACTGATGATTGAACGTGGTGCGCGCAGCGTCAGCATTGCTGTGCTGCTTGATAAGAGCGTGCGCCGCAAGGTCGATCTTAATGCCGATTTTGTTGCTTTCGAATGCCCCGACTATTTCGTTGTCGGCTATGGCATGGATGTTGGACATTCCTTCCGCCAACTGCCTTATGTCGGGCATGTGAAGGAATAGTACCAAATTTCGAGCTGCTGTTTTGGTATCAATCGAACTGCAACAGCCGCTGGAGATATTCCTTCTCCATCTGTGGCGTCAGCGCGTTGCCAAGCTTGCGGCGGATTTCGTCAAGAATTTCGCGTGCGCGCTGAATATCGATTTCGCCCGGAATCTTGACGCCATCACCGTCGGACAAACCATTGCTGCCTTGTTGACGACCAAGCGGATCACGGCCATTTTGACCACTTTGGCCCTGACCATTCTGTCCCATGGCCTGTTGCATTTGTTTCATCATATCACGGCCGCCGCGACGCAGGGCTTCGAGCGCGCTGCCTTGCTGATCACCTGCTTCCGAGCCTTCGTTGCGGCCCAGTGCATCGGCAGCATTGCCCATTGATTTGTCCGCATCAGAAAGATCCTGATTGGGATCAATGCCCATGCCCTTGAGGTCCTTGTTGAACGTTTTGAGTTCGTCTTGAAGGGCCTGTTGCTGCTGTTGCAGCTTGCGCATGGCTTCAGCGAGATCTGTCGGTATATCGCTTGGCTGCCCACCTTGTTGTGACTCGCCTCTTCCCATAGAGCCGTTATCGCCGGGAAGCTGATCATCCCAGAATTCACCTTCACCATTGCCATATTGCTGCTGCTGCATCTGCTGATCGAGTTTGAAGGTCTCGTTCATCATCTGCTGCTGGCGGCGCATCAGATCGCCCAGCTTGTTCATCTGCTGCTGCATCTGATTGGCCTGGCCCTGACCTTGTCCCTGCTGGCCCGGTTGCCCCTGTTGACCCATCTGAAGATTGTTCATCAGGTCTTGCAGCTGCGACAGAAGCTGTTCAGCCTGATCTCGCGAACCCTGACGCGCCAGATTTTCAATCTGGTCCATCATGCGCTGTAAATCTTTGTCGGTCAGCATACGGGCATTCGGGTCTATTGGCTGATTACGGGCATTGGGGTTCTGTTGCTGACGCTGGGCGAATTCACGCAGAAAATCCTGCATTGCCTTGCGCAGTTCCGCAGTCAGCTTTTCTATCTGTTCCTGTGAGGCGCCATTTTGTAGTGCGCTGCGCAATGCTTCCTGTGCCTGACGCAGGCGGCGTTCTGCTGCGGACAAATTGCCGTCTTCGATGCCAAGCGCCACCTGCCACATATAATCAGCCGTATCACGCAAGGAATCGTCGCTGGTTGCGAGCTTGAGCCGCGTGCGGATGGTGACGAGACCAAGGTAATGGGCTTTGTCCTTTATCGTCTCTTCCGGGCGGATCATGAGTGCTGAAAGCATATCGCGCACATGGTCGCGCTGCGTGGCGTCAAGGGCGAGAATGCGTCGCTGCTCGGCAACGGCCTTGGCCAGTGGATTGGCAAAGGGGCGTTCGGGCAGGGTGATGATCTTGGTTTCGCTGCGCGCACTCTTGCCGCCAGCATCGGTCACAACCAGCGTGAGCGCTACCTTTTGACCGGCCCATGGATGCTGGGTCAGGTCCTTGGATGTTGTCGCTTCTTTTGTTCCACGGCGCGGCAATGCAAGCGGCAGATCAGGGGCGTCGTAAAGAGGAACCGTTTCCTCGTCTTCGTGGTCGATATTAAGGGGTACAATTTCGCCATAGGCTTTTGCCGCACCGTAATCGTCGGTAATTTCATAGCTGAGCTGCAATGTGCCGTTCAGCGCATGGCTCGGCTCTTTGGTAAAATGGATGGTTGGCGGATTGTCGGGCGTGACGGAAAAACTCCAGTGCGCATCAGTGCCGGACAGCATCAGCGTCTGATCCTGTTGCAGATCGTAACGGAAGTTACGGCTGCCATCGACAAGGTCCTGCTGGTTTTCGCCTTCTTTGGCGGCAACGGGCTGAATGTCACTGCGATGGCCGGTCGAATCGGTCGTGGTCAGCCGTTCAGAACGGCCACCGATGACCCGGATATTGACGATGCTGCCCTGCGGTACGGTGATGGGTTTGGCGGTGGCTGCCGCATCTGTCGTGGTGCTGAGGAAAACCGGCGCGCGGTCCGTATATTGCGGTGGCGTTACCCATGCATCAATGCGCGCAACGGCTGTGGTGCCACCGGCGCGAATATGAAATGCATCCGCAATACGACCGCTGTTCGGGCTAAGACTATAGGCAGAGGCGGTCACAAACAGCAGCGCCACGATGGCACGCAGCGCAAAAGGATCGCGTTCTGGAATGCGCGGGCGGGGAACACCTGATTGCAGATTTTTCAGCCGCTCAGCCATGCGGCGCTTATGTTCCTGCCAGAGAGCGATGGCAAAAGGGTCCTTGCTGCCGGTCGCCATTTGGCTGGTCTGCACGGCCAACGGCTCGTGGATCAGGCCATTTACATCTTCAATGCGTGCGGTGATGGTATTTTCATCAGGCAGGCGAAAGCGGAACGGCAGACAGAGCGCAACCAGTGCTGCAAAGGCAAAGAACCCAAGCACACCCAGATGCAGCCAGCGCGGCATGAGTGCAAAAAGCCCAAGCCAGCTTAAGCTTGCAAAAAGCGCAATCAGCAGAATCAGCGGCAGAACGAGTGGCCATAGGCGCTCGAAACTGATTGTCAGAAAATTTTGCAGGCGAAGGCGGCGCAGGGCAGCGCCTTCACCGGAAAACAGGCGGAAAAACGCATCGCGCTTGCGGGCTGGCAAGTCTTTGCTGTCTTTTCTCTGTTTTGTCATCGTGGCTTTCTGATGCGTGTAACGCCTATGGGTTGTTCATAGAATAACACGCATCATGGCAAAGACGAGGCTTTCGCTTTAATTTATAACCAGTCCGGCACGGAATCGAGCGCAAGCAGCTCTTCATAGGTCCGGCGTGGGCGAATGACGTGATAGCGGTCGCCATCAACCAGCACTTCGGGGATCAGAAGGCGGCTGTTATAGGTACTCGACAGAACCGCGCCATAAGCACCTGTCGTGCAGACGGCAATCAGATCGCCCGGAGCAGGCTTTGCCACTTCGCGGTCAAGGCCGAGATAATCGCCGGTTTCACACACAGGGCCGACAAAATCAGCGCGGATGCGTGGGGTACTATCCTTGGCTTCCATGACTGGCTTGATGTCGTGGAAAGCTTCGTAAAGGGTCGGGCGAATGAGATCGTTCATTGCCGCATCAACAATGATAAAATTCTTGGCGTCGCCTTCTTTTACGAAAATGACTTCTGTTATCAGAAGACCGGCATTGCCGACGATCAGACGCCCCGGTTCAAATACGGTTTTAAGGCCCAGCGGCTTGATGTGCTTTGCGACGATTTCCGCATAGGCTGCGGGCAGCGGCGGCGGGTTGTTGTCGGTGCGATAGGGAATGCCCAAGCCCCCGCCAACATCGACGTGGCGGATATTGTGACCATCAGCGCGCAATTCCTCAACCAGCTGCGCCATCAGCGCAAATGCGTTGTCGAATGGCTCAAGATCAATGATCTGGCTGCCGATATGCATGTCGATACCGACAACATCGATACCCGGAAGACTTGCAGCTCGTGCATAGGCCTGACGGGCTTTCACACGGGGAATGCCGAACTTGTTTTCGGATTTTCCGGTTGAGATTTTGGCATGGGTCTTGGCATCAACATCGGGATTGATGCGAAGCGAAACGGATGCAACCTTGCCAGCCTTGAGCGCGCGCGCCGAAAGAATTTCCAGCTCGGGTTCGGATTCGACATTAAAGCAGTAAATGCCTGCTTGAAGCGCGAAATCCATTTCATGCGGGGTTTTGCCAACGCCGGAAAACACGATTTTGTTCGCCGGAATACCGGCAGCCAAAGCGCGGCGGATTTCGCCTTCCGAAACCGTGTCGGCGCCTGCGCCAAGCTTGGCGAGCGTTTTCAGCACGGCCAGATTGGAATTGGCCTTCAGCGCGTAAGTGACCAGCGTTTCCATATCGGCAAAGGCTTCGCTGAAGACGCGGAAATGGCGCTCAATCGTGGCACGCGAATAGACATAGAACGGCGTGCCAACTTCTTTTGCGATGTCGGGCAGGCTTACATTTTCGGCGTGAAGAACGCCGTTGCGATATTCAAAATGATTCACGGGAAACAATCCGAATGGGGGATTACAGGATTTTGTCGAGGATGAAGGGCTTGTCTTCCTTCGGTTTCTCTACCGTGCGCCCCTGTTCATTGGTGATCATCTGCGCAGGCGGCGGCTCAAGCGGGCCTTTTCGTCCGCAAGCGGCAAGAGTGGCAGCAAGGGCTGCGATCAGAAGCACGGAAGAAATGGCGGAGCGGCCTGTCATCAGCTTTGGTTCCCGGAATTTGTCCTATGGGGCTGGTCTAACCCAAAATGCTTGAAAGTGAAATCACTCCTTCAGGAGCGATTTCACCACGATCGTTAGCTTATGCCTTTGCGATGCGATTTTTCCAGTAAGAAATCTGGTTTCGCACCTGTTGTGGTGCAGTGCCACCGAATGACTGGCGGCTTTCGACCGACTGCTCGACCGTCAGATAGCCGAAAATCGCATCGGTAATGCCCGGATTGATCGACTGAAGATCTGCGAGCGTGAGTTCTGCGAGGTCAATCTGCTTGCTTTCAGCCAGAGCCACGGCGCGGCCCGTCACATGGTGCGCATCGCGGAATGGAAGGCCCAATTCACGCACCAGCCAGTCAGCGAGATCCGTTGCGGTGGAATAGCCGGAACCGGCTGCTTTTTTCATGGAAGCGACATTGACGGTCAGGTCACGCACCATGCCAGACATGGCAGCGATGGCGAGTTCCAGATTTTCGGCAGCGTCGAAAACCTGTTCCTTGTCTTCCTGCATATCTTTTGAATAGGCGAGCGGCAGACCTTTCATGATGGTAAGAAGGGCTACCAGCGAGCCATTGATGCGGCCCGTTTTGGCGCGCACCAGTTCGGCAGCGTCCGGGTTCTTCTTCTGTGGCATGATCGATGAGCCGGTCGAGAAAGCATCAGACAGGCGCACGAAATTGAATTGCGGCGTTGACCAGATGACGATTTCTTCAGCGAGACGCGACAGGTGCCCCGCACAGATGGCGGCAAGCGACAGGAATTCGAGCGCATAGTCGCGGTCAGAAACGCTATCAAGCGAGTTGCGGGTTGGTTCGCGGAAACCAAGTGCCTGCGCCGTCATGTGACGATCAATCGGGAAGCCGGTGCCTGCAAGGGCTGCGGCACCCAGAGGCGATTCGTCCATACGTTCAATCGCATCGCGCACGCGCGACAGATCGCGGCCAAACATTTCCACATAGGCCATGCAATGATGACCGAAAGTGACAGGCTGTGCCGTCTGCAAATGCGTGAAGCCCGGCATGACGGTTGCAGCATGCTCTTCTGCGCGCTCCAGAAATGCTTCGATCAGGCCTTTGAGTGCAATCGCTGTTTTCTGCATCTCCTGCTTGACCCAAAGGCGGAAATCGACAGCCACCTGATCGTTGCGCGAGCGGGCGGTGTGCAGGCGTCCGGCGGATGGACCGATGAGGTCGGCAAGGCGCGCTTCGATATTCATATGAATGTCTTCGAGCTTGCGCGAGAAGGTGAATTTACCCTCTTCAATTTCCTTGAGGATGGTTTTCAGGCCCTCTTCGATCTTTTTATGATCGTCTGCCGCAATGATGCCAGTCTTTGCAAGCATGGCAGCATGGGCGAGCGAGCCCTGAATATCCTGCGCATAGAGCTTGCGGTCGAAGCCAATCGATGCATTGATCTCTTCCATGATCGCATCGGGTCCTGAGGCAAAACGGCCGCCCCACATCTGATTGCTTGATTTTTGTTCGCTCATGCTCGTATGCCTCGGATGCAAGACTAAGGGAAAGTGACGCGAGATGGCAAAAGACAACGATAAGGCAAAGTCAGGAAACCGGAAGATCGTCCTTCTTGCAGCACTTGCCGGTGTCATCGCCGGTATAGGCGCGGTATACGTGATGGAACGGCCTTCTGGCAATGCACCCGTCAGCAAAGTTTACGTTCAAAGTGATGAGGCTTCCGCACAATGTGCGTTGAAGGCCGATAGTCTGAAAGCTCTTGATGCAGCGGCGACGGGTAGTGTTGCTGCGATGCGGGCTGCTGAAAAGCCTATTTCTGTTGCCCATATCGCTTTTACCGGCCCTGACGGCAAGCAGATGACACTTGGCGATTACAAGGGTAAGACGCTGCTTGTTAATCTCTGGGCGACATGGTGCGCGCCGTGCCGCGAAGAAATGCCCGAGCTTGATCATCTTCAGGCTCAAAAGGGCGGAGGCGATTTTGATGTCGTCGCGATCAACATTGATACCGGATCGGACGAGAAACCGAAAAAGTTTCTCGAAGAGATTGGCGTGAAGAGCTTGAGCCTTAATCGCGATGCCAGCATGTCGAGCTTCAATGAATTAAAGCGCAAAAATCTCGCTTTCGGTCTTCCTGTGACATTGCTGGTCGATAAAGACGGCTGTCAGATTGCTTCAATGAACGGCCCAGCTCCGTGGGATAGCCCGGATGCAATCAAGCTGATCGAAGCGGCACAAAAACTTTAGATAGACAAGTTTCACGTTTGGTGGCTTCCTTATGCTCATAAAGGGGGACATTGCCGATGAGCATGGAAGTCTGGCTGGCATTCTCTGCCGCATCAATCGTTATGTTGATTATTCCGGGACCGACGGTTTTGCTGGTGGTGTCCTATGCGCTGGGGCAGGGCTGGAAGGCCGCCCTTCCGATGGCCATTGGTGTGGCGCTTGGTGATTTCACCGCCATGACGCTTTCCATGCTGGGGGTTGGTGCACTTCTTGCCGCTTCAGCAACCGTTTTTACTGCGGTTAAATGGATGGGGGCTGCCTATCTTATCTGGCTGGGCATAAAGTTGTTTCGATCCGGCGGCGCGATGAATGCCAAGGCGCGGCATGATCAGGTGAAGCCGGTCAAAATGCTGCTTCATGCTTGGCTGGTAACGGCGCTCAATCCGAAAAGCATTACGTTTTTCGTGGCTTTCCTGCCGCAGTTTTTAAGCCCGCATCGTGATTTCATGACGCAGATGCTGGTCTTTGAAAGCACGTTCCTCGCGCTGGCATTTCTCAATGCTTTTGCTTATGCGCTGATTGCCACACGTGCGCGACGTTTCTTCGCCAATGAGCGTGCCTTGCGTATTTTCAACCGTGCCGGCGGCACTATGCTGATTGGCGCAGGGGTAGCGACCGCTTCGATGCGCTCAAGCTGATACGAAACCGGCGCGTTTCAACTGGACAATGGCCAGTTCAAGCGCCGACAGGAATGCCGAGCGGTCTTTGGGTGAAAAGGGGGCTGGCCCGCGTGTAACTTCCCCGGCAGAACGCAGTGAATCCATCAGATTGCGCGTTGCAAGCGTGTTGCCAATCGTGCTTGCCGTGTGCACTTTGCCATTGGGTGCGATAACCGATGCGCCCTTTTCAATGGACCGGCTTACGAGCGGAATATCCGCCGTGATGACGACAATGCCGGGACGGGAATTTTCTGCAATCCAATCATCTGCCGCATCAAGCTTGTCCGAGACGATGACACGTTCAACGCGTTCTGCATCGCGTGGGATGGCGATATAGCTGTTGGCAACCAGCACAACAGGCAGGCCATGGCGTTCGGCCACGCGATAGATTTCCGCCTTCACCGGGCAGGCGTCGGCATCAACAAAAATGCGGATTGTGTTGTTTTCAGCGTCCATGCTGTTTCATAGGCAGAACTGCGGCATTTGGCAAATTGATCGCAGCATTGAGATTTATGCGATAGCGGAATCGCATGAGGAAGACTATTGCAGGCAAAACAAGAAAGTCTGCATCATGGCCACCCGCTTTTTCCCGATCATGTTTGTGCTGCTCTGGGCCACTGGCTTTATTGGGGCCGGGCTTTCCATGCCCTATGCGGAACCGTTCAGCTTCATGGCGGTGCGCTTTTCCATTGCAGCGCTCATCATGATCCTCTGGGCTTTGGCAAGTCATAGCGTTTGGCCGAAGGGCAGGGGGCTGATCAATGCAGCCATTGCCGGGTGTCTGATCCATGGCGTTTATCTTTCAGCGCTTTTCTGGGCTGTGCATCACGGATTGCCGGCTGGCATGTCGGGCCTTGTTGCGGGGCTTCAGCCCATGCTGACCACACTGATTGCAGCACTTCTTTTGGGGGAGCGCGCAAGCGGTCGGCAATGGCTGGGGTTGCTGATCGGTTTTGTTGGTGTTGCAATGGTGGTGGGGCCGAAATTTTCTGGCCACAGCGGCGTCGACCCGCAAAGCCTGGCAGCAGCATTTGTGGCGGTTCTGGCGATCAGCACCGGAACGGTTTGGCAGAAACGCTTTGGTACGGCGGCGGATTTGAAGACTGGGACGGCGGTGCAGTATATTGCTGCTGCCGCTTTGACAGCGATTTGTGCTTTTGCCTTTGAAACACGCGTGATGGTCTGGTCGCCGCAGCTTATCTTTGCGCTGGTCTGGCTGACATTGGCGATTTCCATCGGCGCAATTCTGGCACTTCTGGTGATGATCCGCGAAGGCGCGATGTCGAAAGTTGCATCGCTTTTCTATCTGGTGCCTGGAACCGCTGCGATCATGGCTTATCTGATTTTTGGCGAAACGCTGGGACCTATTCAGATTGCGGGCATGGTTGTGACAACCTTTGGCGTGGCGCTGACTACTTTGCGTCGATAAGTCCGGGCTGTTGTTCGCGCTTGCGGAAAATCATGATGGCCGCGTTGATTTCTGCGCCAATGATGAAGATTGCCGATAGCATATAGAGAAATACGATTGCCACCATGATCGAGGCGAGGCCTGCATAGGTGGTGACGTAATTGGCAAATGTTTCGAGATATTTTGCAAAGGCCGTTGCGGCAGCAAGCCATGCAATCAGCGTGATGCCGATGCCCGGCAGAATGTCGCTCAAGCGGCGTTTTCCGGCTGGCAGCCAGATATGCACGATGAACAGCGCCAAGACGAGAACGATGACAGTAATCGTATAGCGCCATATGGCGATTGTTCCGGTGAAAGGTGCGATGTCCGGAAACCATTGTTCTGCCAGCCGCACGGCAAGCGGCGCCAGAACCAGCAGAAAGCTGATCGCCATCAGGCTGATTGTACCGATCAGCACAAAACCTAAGCTTTGCAAGCGGCAGAAAATGATCGAGCGCTGGTCGCTGACACGATAGGCACGGTTCAGCGACATGCGCAGCGCTTCCACACCATTGGAGGCAAAATAAGCGGCGGCGATCACACTCAGCGTCAGAAGTCCGCTGCGCTGAACGGTCAGAACATTCATCACTTCATTGGCGATGGGAGCGGCGATATTGGAAGGCCACATATCAAAAATGACGTGCACCGCATTGTTGGCAAATTCTTTGGTGCCAAGAAAACCGGCGAGTGTGGTTGCAAAGATCAAAAACGGAAACAGCGCCATCAGTCCTGACAGGGCTATATGAGAGGCAAAGGCCCAACCATCGTCGCTGCTGAAATGCCCGTAAACATCGAAGGTGATCTGACGGAGAAAACGTCGTATTTTTCGCATCCGCAGATTTGTCTCTCTTTGGCTCATTTATTGGATTTCAAGGCCTTCAATCTAGTATCGAATTGGGAAATGCAAGGGGCGGACTGTTTTAAACCTTTTGCGAATCAAGCACTCTGGCCAAAATCCTACTGTAGGAAGAAAGCAATGGCTCCACAAAATGCAAAGCGCAATATCCTGATAACCGGGTGTTCTTCGGGGATTGGGGCTTATTGTGCAGAGGCTTTGCATAGGGCCAACTGGCGCGTATTGGCCACGGCGCGTAAAGATGCGGATATTGCAGCGTTGAAAGCCAAAGGCATTGAGGCTTTCTATCTTGATTATACGCAACCACAGTCGATTGAAGCGCTGGTCAAGCAAGTTTTGCGTGCAACCGATGGAAAGCTGGATGCGCTTTTCAACAATGGCGCCTATGCGCAACCGGGCGCCGTTGAAGATTTGCCGGTGGATGCTTTGCGCGCGCAATTTGAAGCCAATTTCTTTGGCTGGCATGATCTCACACGCCGCATCATTCCCACCATGCGCGCGCAGGGCCATGGCCGTATCGTGCATTGCTCATCGATCTTAGGTCTTGTGCCGATGAAATGGCGTGGCGCTTATGTGGCGTCGAAATTTGCGCTCGAAGGGTTGATGCTCGCGCAACGCATGGAACTCGAAGGTTCAGGCATTGCGGTGTCTATGATTGAACCCGGGCCGATTGCGTCGCAATTTACCTATAATGCAGCCTTACATGCGCGGGCCAATATCGATCTTGAGCATTCCGTGCATCGCGAATTATACCAACGCCAGATGGCAAAGCTTGAAGGTGGTGGTACAAAATCTAAAAACAAGCTTGGCCCGGAAGCGGTTTACGCGGTACTTGTGCATGCCTTGGAAGCGCACAACCCGCGTCCGCATTACGCCGTTACACGACCGGCGAAACTGGGTATTCTGGCACGACGCCTGCTACCATCGCGCTGGCTCTATAAAATGCTGTCCGACCAGTCTTGACCAAAAAAGACGGCGGATTATGGGAGGAAAGTAAATGGACGTTCTGTTCAAGGGCGCGGCTCTGGTGGCGATGTTTGCCGTGGCGATTGTGCTCATTATCGGCTTGCGCAATATGATGCGCGGTGGCGACGGTAATTTTTCAAACAGGATGATGCAGTTGCGCGTGCTTTTGCAGTTTGTCGCGATTGTGTTGATCGTTGCAGCGGTCTATTTCGCACGCCATACGGGTGGACAATAAGATGGTCAGGCTCAACAAGATTTATACCCGCACGGGGGATGATGGCACCACAGGTCTGACGAGCGGACCGCGGCGGCTCAAATCGGATTTGCGCGTTGAATCCTATGGCACGGTTGATGAAACCAATGCCTGTATCGGCCTTGTGCGCATTCATACCACGAGCGTGGATTATACGCATATTGATGTGATGCTTGCGCGTATCCAGAATGACCTGTTCGATCTTGGTGCCGACCTTTCAACGCCGGATGATGGGCAGCCTCTAAGCTATGAACCGCTGCGTATTGTTGAGCAACAGGTTAAAAGGCTGGAATCCGATATTGATTATCTGAATGTCGATATTCCACCACTGCGCTCGTTTATTCTGCCGGGCGGTTCGGCAGCGTCGGCAGCGCTGCATCTGGCACGTACTGTTTCACGCCGCGCTGAGCGTCTGATGGTGGCGCTTGCAAAGACCGAAGGCGAAGTGGTTTCGAAAGAGGCGTTGCAATATATCAACCGCCTCTCTGATTTCCTGTTTGTCGCTGCCCGCGCCGTCAATGAAAACGGCGCGAAGGATGTGTTGTGGGTGCCTGGACAAAACAGGTAGTTCAAACCCCGCGCTTATTGCCCCAGATCAGCACATGAAGCTGGGGCAGCACATGCGCCTCAAACCAGCGGTCGGCCATTACCTTGTCGACCAGCCATTCCATGCGGTTCATGATGCCGTCCATGTCAATGCGGGCATTGTCATTTTCGGGCGGCGGCGGTGTGTGGTTGCCCGGCTGAAGGTAGACAACCAAATGCGGGTGCCGCGCTGATGCGGCCTTTGCAAAGGCATAGTCTGCATCGTCGAAAACCACGAATTTGAGGACTGTTTTCGGCTTTGATCCTGCCGCATCAATGCAGGCGGCAAGCGCATCCCAATCCGTTACCATGCCGCTTGATGGCGGCTTTGGGCTTAAAACCAGCGTGTCGAGCTTCGCAAACCAGTCTTTCGCCACCGATCCCTGAGTTTCCAGCGCAAAACGATAGGCTTGCGCGTGACCATGATCGATCAGTGGTCCAAGAGGCTGGATGGCTGGATTGCCACCTGAAAGTGACACTGTTATGGGCCTTTTTCCAGAAAGTGCCGTCACTTCATGCCAGATTGCATCGACGCTCATTGGCTTCCAGTCATGACGAAAGCGGCTGTCAACAGCGTGCAGACTGTCACACCATGCGCAGCGATAGTCGCAGCCGCCCGTGCGCACAAAAACAGTCGGCTCGCCGCTTAATACGCCTTCGCCCTGAATGGTTGGGCCGAAAATCTCGCTGATGCGAATTTCGGGTTCGATCTTCATGGCTGATGTCCGGGCCGATACTCAGCCCATGTTTTTGGCGTTTCGCTGACCCGCACCGCCGTCACTTCCTGCCAGCGGCTCTTGCACCATTCAAAGAGATGACATGCCAGCACTTCCGCCGTCACGCGATTATGGCCAAGCACATCATTGAGATGGCGGTGATCGAGCTCATCATCAATATAGCGCTTGAGCGGTGCCAACTCGTGATAATCACGCACAAAACCGTGTTCATCGAGAACCGAAGCGGAAAGCTCGACTTCCACGATGTAATTGTGCCCGTGCAGCCGCGCACACTGATGATCGGCTGGCAGTTCGGTTAACTGATGCGAGGCGGAGAAATGAAATTCCTTGGTGATGCGAAACATCAGGCACCCCCTCTTTCGATGGCGGCACGCCAGAAATCAGCATCTTCGTAGAGCGTTGGATCTTGGATCCCGGCCAGATGAAAGGCCTCGCGGCGTTCCACGCATGTGCCGCAGCGTCCGCAATGATGCGCACCGCCTTTGTAGCAGGACCATGTTGCCTCAAATGGTGTTTTGTATTTCGCACCATCCACGACGATGTCGCTTTTTGTCTTTTGCACATAGGGTGCGAGCAGCCTGACATCGGCATAGCCTTCCAGCGCATGATCCTGCATGGTCTGGAAAGCATTGATAAAGCCGGGGCGGCAATCGGGATAGATGAAGTGATCGCCGCCGTGAACGGCAAGCGCCACGGCTTCAGCTTTTTGTGCTGCCGCCACACCAAAGGCAATTGCCAGCATAATGGCATTGCGGTTGGGAACGACCGTGATTTTCATTGTTTCTTCGGCATAATGGCCGTCAGGAACATCAACATCGTCGGTTAGGGCCGAACCGGTGAGGCTTGAACCAATCGGGCGAATATCGATGATCTGATGAGGGACATTGAGCCGCTTTGCACAAGAGGCCGCAAAGTCGAGTTCTTTTTTGTGCCGCTGGCCATAATCAAAAGAGATCAGGCCAGTGAGCTGATGTTCCGCCGCAATTTTATAGCTAAGCGAAACAGAGTCCAATCCGCCGGAGCAGATGACGAGTGTTTTCATCGTTTGAGTCCTTGTTTTGACCGGGTAGGCTGCGACCGGATGTTTACGGGGTTCTCCTAACCCACAAGATTGGGGTTGTAAACGCTATGAAGTTGGGATGCCTCTGATCGTGCAGGACGAAACATGGTGGAAAGCATCACTGGGACCAGATGCGATCGGGGTTAGTGCGAAAACGGAATGACTACCTGTAACAATAAATTCATTTAAATCGATATTGCCGCCCATCCGTGATTGACGTGCACGTCAACCGTCTTTAGGTTTCGGTCCGGTTCCTGACGCTGCGGGGAGGTGCCGGTTTCACGGCGTTTGTGTCAGCAGCGTTTTCATGTCGGATTCTGACATGTGGGCAGAGATTCATGGCGGCATAGTCGCGCCGCAAAAGTCATTGAAGAGGTAATCGCGGATGAAAGTCCTTGTCGCAGTAAAGCGGGTTGTAGATTACAACGTAAAGATCCGGGTCAAGGGTGATGGCTCTGGCGTTGAGCTTGCCAATGTCAAGATGTCGATGAACCCGTTTGACGAGATTGCAGTTGAAGAAGCGCTGCGCCTGAAAGAAGCGGGCAAGGTCTCGGAAATCGTTGTGGTCTCGATTGGTCCGGCACAGGCGCAGGAAACCATCCGCACGGCTCTTGCCATGGGTGCTGATCGCGGCATTCTGGTTAAGGTTGAAGAAACCGTCGAGCCGCTTGGCGTGGCCAAGGTTTTGAAGGGGGTTGTTGAAGCTGAACAGCCAGACCTCGTGTTTCTCGGCAAGCAGGCGATTGACGATGATGCCAACCAGACCGGCCAGATGCTTTCAGCGCTGCTTAACTGGAGCCAGGCAACCTTTGCGTCCAAGGTTGAACTGGGCGATGGTTCTGCCAAGATAACACGCGAAGTCGATGGCGGTCTTCAGACCATTGATGTGAAACTGCCTGCGATTGTGACCGTTGATCTTCGTCTGAACCAGCCGCGCTATGCTTCGCTGCCAAACATCATGAAGGCCAAGAAGAAGCCGCTCGAGGAAAAGTCACCGGCTGATTTTGGCGCCGATATTGCACCGCGTCTTAAGGTTTTGAAGACCGAAGAACCCGGTGGCCGTAAGGCTGGCATCAAGGTTGGTTCGGTTTCTGAACTGGTTGAGAAGCTCAAAGCTGACGGCGTTCTGTAAGAAATCGGAAAGGACAAACACATGGCTATTCTTCTTATTGCCGAACACGACAATGCAAGCCTTTCTGATCAGACGGCAAAGGCTCTGACGGCCGCGGCACAGATCGGCGGCGACGTCGATGTGCTCGTTGCAGGCAAGGGCGCAAAAGCTGCGGCTGATGCAGCTGCCAAGCTTTCCGGCGTGCGCAAGGTTCTGCTTGCTGAAGGCGATGCGCTGGAAAACCAGCTGGCAGAGCCAGTGGCAGCGCTCATCGTTGAACTCGCTGGCAATTACGACACGATCATTGCACCAGCCACCACATCGGCCAAGAATATTCTGCCGCGCGTGGCAGCCCTTCTTGATGTGATGCAGTTGTCTGAAATCATGGAAGTTGTCTCAAGCGACACCTTCAAGCGTCCGATCTATGCCGGCAATGCGGTCCAGACCGTGCAGTCGACTGATGCCAAGAAGGTGATCACCGTGCGCACGGCTTCGTTCTCGGCTACCGGCGAAGGTGGTTCGGCTGCGGTTGAGAGCGTGAATGCAGCGAGCGATCCGGGTCTGTCGCGCTTTGTTGAAAATGCGCTTTCGGGCGGTGATCGTCCAGAACTGACTTCCGCCAAGATCATCATCTCGGGTGGTCGTGCGCTTGGGTCGTCGGAAAAGTTCGAGGAAGTGATCCTGCCGGTTGCTGACAAGCTTGGCGCAGCGGTTGGTGCCAGCCGTGCAGCAGTTGATGCGGGTTATGCACCAAACGACTGGCAGGTTGGCCAGACGGGTAAGGTGGTTGCGCCTGAGCTTTACATTGCGGTTGGTATTTCCGGCGCGATCCAGCATCTGGCGGGCATGAAAGACAGCCGCGTGATCGTCGCGATCAACAAGGATGAAGAAGCACCGATCTTCCAGGTGGCCGATTATGGCCTCGTCGGTGATCTCTTCACGATCCTGCCAGAGCTTGAAAAAGCGCTTTGATTTAAAAGGCGGCAGGGATGACCTGCCGCTTTCTTCTTCTAAGAGCGTTTCGCGTTTTGATGGACCCACGCGAAACGCTCCGAGTCGTTTTTATCGCATTATCTTACGCAACAAAACTTATGCATTTTTGCTGGAAATGCTCTGGTCCTGCGACAATGGCGAGTGGGGCGGCGAATGTGATTGTCTTGCATTTTCTGCCTATAGCTGTCTTGGTAGGTGAGCGTTTTTATAAGCGTGAATGCTTGGCATGAAGGAGTTGGTACTGTGGCAATCAAGACAGTCGGTATTGTTGGCGCGGGGCAGATGGGCAGCGGTATTGCACATGTCTGCGCATTGGCAGGTTACGACGTGCTGCTGCATGATGCGGCTGCGGACAGGCTCGAAAAGGGCATTGCCACCATCAACGGCAACATGGCGCGGCAGGTCTCGTCGGGAAAGCTCGAAGAACAGCAGCGCGCTGATGCGATGAAGCTGATCCGTGCCGCCAATTCCATGCAGGATCTGGCGGGCGTCGATCTGGCCATTGAAGCCGCAACAGAAGATGAAACCGTCAAGCGCAAGATTTTTGCGCAGCTTTGCCCGGTGCTGAACCCGGAAGCGATCGTTGCGACCAATACGTCATCAATCTCCATCACGCGCCTTGCATCTACCACGGATCGCCCGGAGCGTTTCATCGGCATTCATTTCATGAATCCGGTGCCGCTGATGAAGCTGGTTGAACTGGTGCGCGGTATTGCGACCGAGGAAGATACATTCCGCAAGTCAAAGGACTTTGTGACGGCGCTTGGCAAGACCGTCACGGTGGCAGAAGATTTTCCGGCCTTCATCGTTAATCGTATTTTGTTGCCGATGATTAATGAGGCGATCTACACGCTTTATGAGGGTGTTGGCAGTGTGGAAGCCATTGATACGGCCATGAAGCTTGGTGCCAATCATCCGATGGGACCTTTGCAGCTTGCCGATTTCATCGGGCTTGATACCTGTCTTTCGATTATGCAGGTGCTGCATGACGGCCTGTCAGATTCGAAATACCGCCCATGTCCCCTTCTGGTCAAATATGTCGAAGCGGGATGGCTGGGCCGCAAAACGGGTCGTGGCTTTTATGATTATCGCGGAGAGCATCCCGTTCCGACCCGCTGATCAAGTCTTTGTTTTCTCCAAAGCCGGTATTTCGATACCGGCTTTTTTAGTTGTGTCTAATTTCCCACGCCTGTGGAAAACTTGAATATCCTTACTGTTAACTTAACCTTAACCACGACGCTTCAGGAGTTATTCATCTTTAATGGTTAAAGTTTTCATTAAGATGTTCGGAAGCGAAAAGCATTCAACAGAGCTTAAACGTTTCAATATCGGGCATTATTTTTCGAGCAGCAAATTCGTGATGAGGTGAAGACGATGAACATTATCGTTCAGCTACGTGACAGCGTTAATGTCATCCGTGAATTCGTCGCACCAAGCTACAGGCCAGAGCGCCATTATATGCGCGGACCTGGCCCGGCTTGCGCGGCACGCACGGTCAATTAGAATCGAAAAACCGGTTCGCACTTTTGATGGAAATGCTCTAGTTCCAGAATTTTGTTCTGGTTTCAGGCAACAGAAAAGCCAGAGTGGGTGACCACTCTGGCTTTTTGTTTAGCGCTTTTGCTTATTCCAAGCCTTCAAACAGTGCCGTTGAAAGATAGCGTTCTGCGAAGGATGGAATGATGATGACGATGTTCTTGCCCTTGTTTTCAGGACGTTTGCCAATTTCGATGGCAGCGGTGAGGGCGGCACCTGAAGAAATGCCGACCGGAATGCCTTCAAGACGTGCAATCAGACGGGCGTTGGCAAAGGAATCTTCGTTGGAGACGGTAACAATTTCGTCATAGATGCTTGTGTCGAGGGTCTTTGGTGCAAAGCCGGCACCGATGCCCTGAATTTTATGCGGGCCGGGTGTTCCGCCGGAAAGAATGGGCGAGTCTTTTGGCTCGACAGCAACCACTTTGAAAGACGGTTTGCGCGCCTTGATGACCTGGCCAACGCCGGTGATCGTGCCGCCGGTGCCGATGCCTGAGATCAGAATATCGGCTTCGCCATTGGTGTCGTTCCAGATTTCCTCAGCCGTCGTGAGGCGATGAATTTCTGGATTTGCCGGGTTTTCAAACTGCTGTGGAATGATCGCATTTGGATTGCCTTCAGCAATTTCTTCAGCCTTTGTGATCGCGCCTTTCATGCCTTTTGCACCCTCGGTCAAAACGAGTTCAGCACCCAAAAGCTTGAGCAACTTGCGGCGTTCAACCGACATGGTTTCAGGCATGGTCAGCACAAGGCGGTAACCCTTTGCTGCGGCTGCAAAGGCCAGCGCGATACCGGTGTTGCCGGATGTCGGCTCGACAAAAACAGTTTTTCCCGGAACGGCCTTGCCCTGTGCCTCAAGCGCTTCGATCAGTGCCAGACCGATGCGGTCCTTGACGCTTGCCAGCGGATTGAAGAATTCCAGCTTTACCAGCAGATTGGCTTCAACGCCGTTTTCCTTGGCGAATTTGTCGATGCGCACGAGCGGTGTGTCGCCGATTGTATCGAGAATGGAATTATAGATGCGACCGCGCCCTGCGGGTTCACCGTTTTTTCCGCCAAGTGGCTTGCTCATGGAATAATCTCCTTCTGTTGAGGGCGAAGTTTATGAGGAAATGGCGCAAAAGCATAGCTGCTTCCATGCTTCTGATTGGATAATAATGGAATTATATTCTAAAAATTTCTCTTTGCTAGAAGAAGATTCCAGGCTGTTGCGTGCCGTTAAAGCGCATGATCATTTGTTGGAAAATCGCGCAATGCTCAAGTGAAAACAGATCGCGTGCTCTTTCGATCAGCCTCTTATGTCTGTAAGCTTTTGGCGTCTGATTGATCCGCATCAATGTTCTTTTTGCGACGAGCGCACATGATCGGGTCGTGATCGCAAACTGGAGGCATGGGCCGTGTATAAGACAATTCTGATTGCAACCGATGGGTCTGAACTTGCCGATAAGGGCATTGAACAGGGCGTGGCGCTGGCCAAGAAGTTTGGCTCGAAAGTGCTGCTCGTTTCTGTGACCGAGCTTCTGCCATCCTATGGGATCGTGGTTGCTGCAGAATGGGCCTCAAGCCCTGCTGCTTTTCAGGAATATCGTGAGGCAATCACCAAAGCGGCGACAGAATTGCTCTTGAAAGCCAAAGCCAAGGCGGAAGCCGCAGGCGTTCATGCCGAAACTTTACACATTGAGAATCAGTCGCCAGCGCAGGGCATCATTGAAGCCGCCAAGCAGACAGGCAGTGACCTGATCGTTATCGCATCGCATGGCCGCCGTGGTGTCAATAAGCTGCTTCTTGGCAGTCAGGCTGCTGAAATCCTCTCTTTAAGCTCTGTACCTGTGCTTGTGGTCAAATAAATCACGCAATCTGCAAAATGCTAAACACAGGACAATGTTCGCTCACAGTCGCATAAGAGACTAACAACGCAAGAAGATTGCCCCATATCTCTGTTAGACTTCTCTGGCCTCTAAGGGCAGGAGAAGTTTTTCAGGAGATTATCATGACCGCGCCGCGTCCATCGAAGACCAGCATTGGCAATCATCTGCTTCATCCCGAAACACAGATGCTTAATTATGGTTACGATCCCGAGCTATCCGAGGGAGCTGTCAAACCGCCTGTTTTTCTGACATCGACCTTTGTGTTCAAAAGCGCTGAAGATGGGCGCGACTTTTTTGATTTTGTTTCCGGGCGCAAAGAGCCTCCCGCTGGCGTTGGGGCGGGGCTCGTTTATTCGCGTTTCAACCATCCTAACAGCGAGATCGTAGAAGATCGCCTGGCTGTTTATGAAGGCACGGAAAGCGGTGCGCTGTTTTCCTCCGGTATGTCGGCGATTGCCACGACCCTCTTTGCATTCACTCGGCCCGGTGATGTGATTCTGCATTCGCAGCCGCTTTATGGCGGCACAGAAACGCTGCTTGCCAAGACATTCCATAATTTCGGTGTTGAGGCTGTGGCCTTTGCTGACGGTGTCCACGAGACTTCTATCCAAGAGGCAACCGATAGGGCGGTACAGAAGGGGCGCGTGTCGGTTATTCTGATTGAAACGCCTGCCAATCCAACCAACAGCCTTGTCGATATTGCTGCGATCCGGCGCGTTGCAGAAAAGATCGCCGCCAAGCAGAATGGCCACCGCCCTGTGATCGTGTGCGATAACACATTGCTTGGCCCGGTTTTTCAGAAGCCGCTTGATCACGGTGCAGACCTGTCACTCTATTCGCTGACGAAATATGTCGGTGGCCATTCCGATCTGATTGCCGGTGCCGTTCTTGGCGCGAAGGCGGTTGTCAAACAGGTGAAAGCGCTGCGTGGCGCCATTGGCACACAGCTTGATCCGCATTCGTGCTGGATGCTGGGGCGATCGCTCGAAACACTTGGTATTCGTATGGAACGTGCGAACAACAACGCACGCGCGGTTGCGGATTTCCTGCGGGGGCACCCCAGGGTCGAAAAACTGCATTATCTGCCTTTTGAGGATGAAAATTCGGCGGCTGGGCAATTGTTCAAGCGCCAATGCACCGGAGCGGGTTCGACTTTCTCCTTTGATATCAAAGGCGGTCAAGCGGCAGCATTTCGCTTCCTCAATGCACTGGAAATATTGAAGCTGGCCGTTAGCCTCGGCGGAACGGAATCGCTGGCTAGCCATCCGGCGGCAATGACGCATTCCGGTGTTCCGGTGGATGTGCGTGAACGCATCGGTGTATTGGAAACAACCATAAGACTGTCGATTGGTATTGAACACCCGGACGACTTGATCGCTGATCTTGCTCAGGCGCTTGAAGCAGTTTGATTGATATGGTGCGGGTGGTCGGAATCGAACCGACACTCCTTTCGGAACCGGATTTTGAGTCCGGCGCGTCTACCAGTTCCACCACACCCGCACGTGACTGCTTAAGCAGTTTGATATGGTCCAAAAACGGACAGCGGGGAGGGATATACCGGCTAAACGAAACAACGTCAATCGCCGTCGGGCGGTTGACTGATTATAGTTTCAGGTTTTTCACGACGCGCAGTCCACAGTCTCCTGATCGCTCGTCAGTCCGGTTGAAACAGATCGGCGTTCTGATTGTCTGTTTGATCGCGCAGCGTGTTTAAAAACTGTTTCACACATATCATCACGCGCTCGAAGGTGTAAATTGCTTCCTTCGCTTAAAGCATTTCCTGTTTTGATTAAACTATTGGAAATGCTCTATCTGTTTGTTTTCACGCATGCCATTCTCGGATCGTAGCGCGAATAGAAATCAGACCGGCGGACGGATTTCTCCGCGAAGGCGGTTCCCACTTTTTCGCGACATGCTCTAGCGGCGGATATTGTGCTCGACAATATTCCAGCAGACCAGACATGCAATGAGGCCCAACACGATGAGGTCAAGTGTTTTCAGGTATGAAAGATATTCCAACATAGCGCATCTCCTTCCCACAGGAGGCGCTTTGGTTTTTGTGAAGCAGCGAAAGAGGGGCGTGTTTATATTTTTACTTGATTGCTTTCGAGTAAAACCCGGAGCCAATCAATTTATACCCTCAATTTCACCTGCCAAAATAGTTTACAGGCGCTCTCCTGAAACAAATGATAGCACAGCTTTTTGATTTCTCAAGTAAATGTGACTTTTATTTCCGATCGGTAAAATTGCGGATTCTATTTCGAATAATCCGGGTGAGATTGCGCGTGCGCTGATAAAGATGAATTTGCGCCGCCGCCTGACGAACATGCTTGTCTGCGCCCGGATGAAGTCCGACAACAAGCGTTTCAATGGTTTCACGCTCCTCAAACAAGCGCGACATAACCGGGTGGTCGGGCACCGCACAGGAATCGGTGCGTGTGATGTTGGGGTCTTCGAGATGGTTTTTCACCACTTCAATCATCAGCAGCATGCCGGGCGAATAGGCTTGAAGCGTTTCATCAAAGGCCGTTTTCCAGGTCCATGCTTCGCCTGAAACCGTGAAGACGATCAGGATCGCAATCACGCGACCATTGAATTCAAGTGTGTGGATGCGCACGCAATCGCGCTCGGCCAGATTGTTGACCGCCTCACGTGCGAAAGCCGCGCGGAAACGGTCGACCGCCATGGCCGTGCCGCGCCGCCCTTTCCAGCCGCTCGCTTCAAGCGTCAGAAAATGCTCGAATGTGTGGCGCACTTCGTCAGGCTTTCTTGCGATGCGATAGGCGAGTTCGCCTTTCTCGGCAAGACGACGCCACAGCCGGGCATATTCGCGGCGATGATGCGGGCCAATGGCTTGCTTGACATAGGTCTCACCATCAAGATCGCTCTTAAGGAATGGCCGCTCTTTTCGCTCAATGGAGACAATCGGCAATTGCCGTCCGACAGCCACGGAACGGATCAGTTTTGCAACCGGGCCGTCAGCGCGCATTTCTGGCAGTACAAGCACTTCCGGCATTTTGATATGATCGCGGGCCAGAATATCGAACAGATCTTCAAGAACGCCCAAAGGATCGTCATGATCGATTAGCGGAGTGCCCTGAGGGCCAAATGGTGTGGCCCATGCGCGAATAACGGGCGATGACAGGGGAAAGCCGGGGCGCTCAATCGTATAAGGCATGACGAAACGCAGGCGGCTGCGCACGTCATTTTCGTCACGCATAACCATGAAGCGCACTTCGCGATCTTCAAGGCGCGGCATAGCGGGCGCGAGAAAGCGTGCATTAAAGAAGATGTTCGGCTCTATTGTTCGGTTGCTCAGATGATCAAGCTCGTCGCGCAGTTCAAAGCCTGCGGATGCGCCATAGATTGCGAGCTTGCGCGGAATGGCGCGGCTGCTAAGGCTTTCCTCCAGCCGTTTGGTCGCATCCCTGGCAGGCAGTGTTTCAGAGAGTTGCGAAATAATGCGTGCGGTGTGTCCACCTGCGGATTCCTCGAGCAAAGGTTTTGCTGCCATTACAAACTCTCCTCAGAGGTATTGCTGCGGGCATTTGCTGCCATTGCAAAGCGCATGAACACCGCCAGCAGCGATAAACGCTGAGCGCGCATCGACGTCCTTGGAAACAGCAAAACACGATCGACCCGCCCTGTCACAGAACGATGTTTCGTTGCGATCCTGCCAGATAAATTCCGGCTTGCTGCATTCGCGGCAGATAAACGCACTTGTTGCCAACCCTGTTTGTTGCGACCTTTATTTCAGGCCCATTCTTTCCGGTGATCTTCTGAAGGATCACCGTTTTACCGCATCCCGTATTTTTCGGCCTGCGATGGCTGAACATTAGATGCCAGTTCTTTATAAAGGTAAAAAGAAAAGGCCTCCTGTGTGAAAGTGAAGCCAAAATTTTGAAATGGTAATTACTTCGTGAATATATCGGTGATTTCGCAATTTCTAATTAACAAGGCGGACTACCATGATGCTTATAATAAAAACCCGGCGATTGTGCGCCGGGTTTTGGTTTTAAGGAGCATGTTTCGGGCGTGGCTTAGTCAAACGCGCCGTGGCAATGCTTGTATTTCTTGCCAGAGCCGCACGGGCAGGCTTCGTTGCGGCTGATCTTGCCCCAGGTCCTTGGATCGGCGGGATCGCGTTCACTGGCGGGAATGATACGCTCATCCTGCTGATGTTCGGCCCATGAATTCTCATCAAAATCATTCTCGCCGGTGGTTCCATCGATGTGGACGCCAGTCATTGGCGGAAGCTCGGGCTCTGGTGGGGCTTCGCGCACGATTTCGACGCGCATCAGCTGGGTAATGACCACTTCACGCAGGTTTGCAAGCAGGGCCTGAAACAGTTCGAAGCCTTCCGTCTTGTACTCGTTCAGCGGATCGCGCTGTGCATAGCCACGGAAACCAACGACCGAACGTAAATGGTCGAGATTGACCAGATGTTCGCGCCAGAGGTTATCGAGTGACTGCATGATCACTGACTTTTCGATGTATGTCATGATCTGCGGGCCGAAGCGTTCTGCCTTCTCGGCTGCGGCCTTGTCCGCGGCTTCCTTGATCCGGGCTTCAAACTCTTCTTCGGCGATACCTTCTTCCTTGGCCCATTCGTCCACAGGAAGAGCGAGGTTCAACTTGGTGAGAATGTCGTCCTTGAGGCCGGCAATATCCCATTTTTCAGCGTAAGCATCTTTCGGGATCCGAAGCGCGACCATATCTTCGATCACTTCGTGACGCATCTCCGCAACGGTATCGGTCAGGTCTTCGTCGTCCATGATTTCAAGGCGCTGCTCGAAGATTACCTTACGCTGATCATTCATCACGTCATCGTATTTGAGCAGGTTCTTGCGGATTTCGAAGTTCCGCGCTTCCACCTTGGTCTGCGCCTTTTCAAGCGCCTTGTTGATCCATGGATGCACGATCGCTTCGTCTTCCTTGAGACCCAGCTTCTGCAGCATGCCGTCCATACGGTCGGAGCCGAAGATACGCATCAAATCATCCTGAAGCGACAGGAAGAATTTTGAACGGCCCGGATCGCCCTGACGGCCGGAACGACCGCGCAGCTGGTTATCGATGCGGCGGCTTTCATGGCGTTCTGTGGCAAGAACATACAGGCCGCCTGCAGCCAGTGCCTTTTCCTTCAGCCTTGCAATATCGGCCTTGAGTTCGGCAATTTTGGCAGTGCGTTCGGGACCTTCCGGTACATCTGAAAGCTCGCGCTGCACGCGCATTTCAAGATTGCCGCCAAGCTGAATATCCGTACCGCGACCAGCCATATTGGTGGCAATCGTAATTGCACCCGGAACACCGGCCTGTGCAATGATGAAAGCTTCCTGCTCATGGTAACGGGCGTTGAGAACCTGGAAGTCTTTGATGCCGTCTTTGCGCAGGCGCTCAGCCAGAAGTTCCGACTTTTCAATCGAAGTCGTGCCGACAAGAACAGGCTGGCCTTTTTCGTGGGAGGCGCGAATGTCACGCACGATGGCTTTGTATTTCTCTTCGACGGTGCGATAGACTTCGTCGTCTTCATCAATGCGCTTGACCGGCAGGTTGGTCGGAATTTCAAGAACGTCGAGACTGTAAATATTGCCGAACTCTTCCGCTTCCGTGGCAGCCGTACCGGTCATGCCGGAGAGCTTGGTATACATGCGGAAGTAGTTCTGGAAGGTGATCGAAGCCAGCGTCTGATTTTCAGGCTGGATGGTCACATGTTCCTTGGCTTCCAGTGCCTGATGCAGACCTTCCGAGAAGCGGCGGCCCGGCATCATGCGGCCGGTGAATTCGTCAATGATGATGATTTCATCATTGCGGACGATATAGTCCTTGTCACGCTGGAACAGCTTGTGCGCGCGAAGGGCATTGTTGAGGTGATGAACAACCGAAACATTTTCGATGTCGTAGAGGCTTTCGCCTTTGAGATGGCCAGCAGCTTCCAGAAGCTGCTCAACCTTTTCAGTTCCGACTTCGGTGAAGATTGCGGTCTTCTGTTTTTCATCGATTTCAAAATCTTCCGGCTCAAGTGCCGGAATGAATGTGTCGATGAGATTGTAAAAGTCTGAACGATCCTCCAGCGGGCCGGAAATAATCAGCGGGGTGCGTGCTTCGTCGATGAGGATCGAATCCACTTCGTCGACGATGGCGTAGTTGTGACCGCGCTGCACCATCTGGCCACGCTCATATTTCATATTATCGCGCAGATAATCGAAACCGAGTTCGTTGTTGGTGGCGTAGGTGATGTCACAGGCGTAAGCAGCCTGACGCTCATTGTCATCGAGGCCGTGCTTGATGACACCGACGGTCAGCCCCAGGAAGTTATAAAGCTTTCCCATGGTTTCGGCATCGCGGCTGGCAAGGTAATCATTGACTGTCACCACATGCACGCCCTTGCCTTCAAGAGCGTTGAGGTAGACAGGCAGCGTTGCCATCAGCGTCTTGCCTTCACCGGTGCGCATTTCGGCGATACCGCGTTCGTGCAGAACCATGCCGCCGATCAGCTGGACATCGAACGGGCGCATACCGAGCACACGCTTGGCCGCTTCACGCGCCGTTGCAAAAGCGTCGGGAAGCAGTGCATCCAGCTTTTTGCCCTGAGCGAGTTCTGCACGGAATTCCGCAGTCTTCGCCTGTAGCTGTTCGTCGGTTAGGGCTTCGTAATTCTTCTCAAGCGCAGTAATCTGTTCCGCACGAACGCGCAATGATTTCACATGGCGGTCGTTGGATGAACCGAATATCTTGCGGGCGAGGCCGCCAAAGCTGACCATTCCTGGTCCTTTCCTGTCCGTTCAGCCGGAAGCGCTTCCGGCGTCATGGCCTCTCTCGATTTCACCGAAATTCGCGAAAGGCTCTAACTCTTTGTTTTGTCGCATTTTCGAACGCAAAACCGCTGCGCACTTTTGCTGATAATGCTTTGTCGAATGCTTTATTCACGCGTATTGAAACAAATGCAAGAAAACTACGCTGTCAACGCTGCCAGAAACGGCGCGTTTTAGCGCAATTCGCCCGGTCGCTTACTGGACGACAAGACGAAGGACAGATAAGAGGGGCTTCGAGCGATGTCAATGTTGCTCGATAAGACGGAAAACCTGTCTTTTCTCACTAATAAGTGTGTTTCAGGGCCAAATTCTGCCGCATTAATGGGGCCGTTAGGTGGTCTCGAAGGAGAGAATCTCATATGAAAGCCATTCTCAAAGCCCCTTATCGCAAGGCACTTGCCGTTCTTGCAACCTCGGTTGCACTCGCTGGTTTTTCCAGTTCGGCTGTCTTTGCACAGGATGCAGCGAAACCCGCAGAGGCAGCACAGTCTGCGGCTGCTTCCGAAGATCCGGCAAAGGTTCTGGCCACCGTCGGCGGTAAGGACATTACTGTCGGTGACGTTGATCAGGCTGCAGGGGATCTTGATCCGCAGTTTGCACGTCTTCCAGCCGAGCAGCGCCGTCTGGCCGCTCTTGCAGCGCTCATCGACATCAAGGCGATGGCTGGAGAAGCCGTGAAAGAAAAGCTCGATCAGAGCGAGGATTTCAAGAAGCGCATGGAATTCCTGCGTGAACGTGCTCTGCACAATGAATATTTCAAGGATGCGATTGTCGACAAGATTTCCGATGCCGATGTTCGTGCGCGTTACGACAAGGAAATCGCGGCCATTCCTCCACAGACTGAAGTGCGTGCTCGTCACATTCTCGTCAAGACCAAGGAAGAAGCGGAAGCCATCATCAAGAAGCTTGAAGGTGGTGCGAAGTTTGAAGATCTCGCCAAAGAAAACTCCACCGATGGCACTGCCGCCAATGGTGGTGATCTTGGTTATTTCTCCGAAGGCCAGATGGTTCCGGAATTTGAAAAGGCCGCTTTTGCCCTCAAGCCGGGTGAATACACCAAGGAGCCGGTGCAGACGCAGTTTGGCTTCCACGTCATTCAGCTTGAAGATCGCCGCACCAAGCAGCCGCCGGCATTTGATCAGGTTTCCGACCAGATTCGTTCGATCATCATGCGTGAGCGTTATGTCGAGGCCGTCAAGAAGCTGCGCGATGGCTTGAAGATCGAATATAAGGATCCTGCCGTCGATAAAGCGATGAAGGAAGCGGCCGCCGCTCAGGAAGCGGCGGATAAAGGCGATTCGCCTGATGCCGCTCAACCACAGCAGTAAATTATGAATTCACAAAGCGCCCCGGAAGTCCGGGGCGTTTTTTGTTGAACGTTAGTTAAAGCTTGATTTTGTGCTGCAAACCTTTCCAATGCGACAGAATCAAATCGCATCTGTTCAGAGGCAATCATGTCTGCGTCCGTATCACCGCTCGCCCCCAAACATTATCCATCCATGCCTGTTATTCACGGCGTCCGCATCGCGACGGCTGCAGCCGGTATCAAATATAAGGGCCGCACGGATGTCATGCTGATGGTCTTTGACAAGCCTGCGGAGGCAGCCGGTGTTTTCACCCGTTCGCTCTGCCCGTCTGCACCGGTTGATTTCTGCCGCCAGAACCTGGTGCATGGCAAGGCGCGTGCGGTTGTGGTCAATTCAGGCAATGCCAATGCCTTCACAGGTCTCAAAGGTCGGGCGGCCACGCAAGCAACCGCAGAGGCTGCCGCCAAGGCTGTTGGATGCAAGACGACAGATGTGTTTCTTGCCTCCACCGGTGTGATCGGCGAGCCGCTGGATGCGTCGAAGTTCTCGGGTCTTCTGGGTGACATGGCAAAATCTGCCAGCGACGATCTCTGGACAGAAGCCGCCAAGGCCATCATGACAACCGATACTTATCCGAAAGTGGCGACCGAAACGGTGCTGCTCGGCCAGGTTCCGGTGACGATCAATGGCATTGCCAAGGGTGCGGGCATGATCGCACCTGACATGGCAACCATGCTTTCTTTTGTCGTTACCGATGCACCGATCAAGGCGGATGTCTTGCAGAGCCTGCTTTCCAAGGGCGTTGGTTCGACGTTCAATGCGGTAACAGTTGATAGTGATACATCCACTTCTGATACGCTGATGCTGTTTGCAACAGGATCGGCTGCAGAACGCGGTGCACCCGAAATTACCGATGCTTCCGACAAGCGTCTGGGTGATTTCAAAAAGGCGCTGGCGCGCGTTTTGAAGTCGCTGGCACTTCAGGTCGTGCGTGATGGCGAAGGTGCGCGCAAGATGATCGAAATTGAAGTGAGCGGTGCAAAGTCCGCCGCTTCTGCGAAGAAAATCGCGCTTTCAATTGCCAATTCACCCTTGGTCAAAACGGCGGTTGCCGGTGAAGATGCCAATTGGGGCCGTGTGGTCATGGCTGTTGGTAAAGCGGGTGAACCGGCTGATCGCGATCTGCTGGCGATCTGGTTTGGCGATATTCGCGTGGCGCATCAGGGCGAACGCGATCCGGCTTATTCGGAAGAGGCAACGTCTGCTTATATGCAGGGCGAGGATATTCTCATTCGCGTCGATCTGGGGATCGGGAAGGGCAAGGCGACCGTCTGGACCTGCGATCTGACCAAGGAATATGTGGCGATCAACGGCGACTATCGCAGCTAAGCTTGGAGAGAGTTTGAATATGTCAAATCTTGCTATCGTTCGCCAGCTGGAGGCCGTTGGCTTTCGCGCATGGCCTGCCACGTCCGTTCATTATGACGGAACGTGGGCGATACGCATGACGGCTGCACATCCTTCAAAGCGGCTCAATTCGGTTAATCCGCTTGATCCGGGTGATACGCGCGATATTCCGGCGCGTATCGAACAGGCATCGCAGCGTTTTCGCGTTTACGGACGGGTGCCGTGTTTCAGGCTTTCGCCACTCGCACCTGTCGAGCTTGAAGATTATCTTGAAGGTCTGGGATGGGAGCGTCGCGATGAAACCATCGTCATGACTTCCAATCTGGATGATATTGATCTCTCGCAGGAGCGCGATCAGATTCCGCTCAAAGATATTGGCCGCTTCGTCGAGGCTTCGCTCATCATTCACGGGCGCCCCGCTGAACTTCGTCCGGGTTTCTGCGAGCTGCTGGATGGCATTCGCCCCAACAAGGGTATGTTTATTCTCGAAGAGGACGGACGGGCGGTCTCCAATGTGCTTTGCGTGCAGGATGGTGTCATGGCGGGGCTGTTCGATGTTGGGACTTTGCCGGATGCACGCCGCGCCGGTCATGGTCGCGCTATCATCGGCGCGACGCTCAAATGGGCAAAGCAACTCGGTGCCCAAAAAGCCTGGCTTCAGATTGAGGCGGATAATGTTGCCGGACTGGCGCTTTACGAGCGCTTTGGCTTTCAGGAAGCCTATCGTTACGCTTATCGGGAGAGCAATGAGAAATGAGCGAGATAAAAGCCCGGCGCATCGTGCTGGTGGCCGCCTGCGCGCTTGTGGATGCTGATGGGCGTGTGCTTCTCGCGCAGCGCCCGCAAGGCAAGTCTCTGGCAGGTCTCTGGGAGTTTCCCGGAGGCAAGGTCGAAGCTGGTGAAACGCCGGAAGAAACGCTGATCCGTGAACTCGAAGAAGAAATTGGCGTGACGACCAAGGTGGCCTGTCTGGCGCCGCTGACCTTTGCCAGCCACACATATGATGATTTTCATCTTCTGATGCCGCTTTATGTCTGCCGTCGCTTTGAAGGTGTTGCGCAAGGGCTGGAAGGACAAGCCCTGAAATGGGTGCGTCCGAAGGATATGCGCGATTATCCGATGCCGCCAGCCGATGAGCCGCTGATCCCGTTTTTGATTGATCTGCTTTGAGCCTGTGGAAAGCTTCAAAATAGCTGACAAATCGTTGACGTTAACCTTCTGCGTTAATCGATGATTCACTCCGCTGCGGCATTGTTTAAAACAAGTGCCTCGGAGTTTATGTCATGAGTTTTGACAACAATTATTTTAGTGCAGATCATAACGAATATAAGCCGGGCCCACTCTCAAAAGCGGGCGGCAGCATTTTACGCGTTGTCTTGCTGTTTGGGTCGGCTGCGGTCGCGTTGGCGTTGATTATTGTTCCGGTTTTAGACGATCAGGCAAACAAGGTTGCATCGCAATCAGTACTGCCTGCCGGTGTCGATCGCACCATGACCGGATCAGTCAAGCGTGACACTTACGTCGCCCGCAAGGCACCCGTTCGCCCAATCTGCGTGATTGATCCAGATGGCACGCATAGTGGCGACTGCTGAAAGATTCATTCCACATTCTTTAATGCATCGGCCAGTGAAGCCTTGGCAGAGCCGGGCTTTAATGGCTTTTGCTGCGATTCATGTGGTGCCCAGCCTGACAGCCAGACTGTCGAGAAGGTTGCACGAATACGCCCATCGGGATCGCTGAACCGCTCGGCATAAATTTCTGCTGCACGCAGGAACAGTTTTTTCGAGACTGGTTTGCGCGAGCGATCGCGCAACACATTCTGCATGCCCATGGCGCGCAGATCGGCCATCAGGTTGAAAATGCTGTCATAGCGGACCGTCACATTATCCACGTCTGTTACCGGCAGCGCAAAACCTGCGCGTTGCAAAAGACCGCCGACATCACGCACATCTGCAAAAGGGAATATGCGCGGACTTGCGCCACCCGTCAGTTCAATTTCCGCCTGCAAAAGGCTTTCCCGCAATTCGCCCAATGTTCCATTGCCGCTGAGTGCAGCAAGAAACAGGCCATCCGGTTTCAACGCGCGGGCGATTTGTATCATGGCGCCCGGCGTATCATTGGTTGAATGCAGCGACAGCAGTGAAACAATCAGATCGGCACTTTGGGGTTTCAGTGGCAGGGCTTCTTCATCGGCGACAATGGCCGGAAAAGGACCGGAGAGAAAAGCTGCATCGCGTTCGATGCGTAAAATCATGTCTGCTTTGCCTGAATGAGCAAGAGCGCCTGCTGCAAGACCGTTGTGACCGGCAAGATCAATGGCAACGGAGAAGTGGCGCTCGACAGCAGCAAGCCGGTCTTCCAGATCGTCAGCCACTCTGCGCAACAAAAAGTCTGCACCCTTCACAGCATGCCTGAAAGCGCGGCGGCGGAACGCCAGCTGGAGGTCGCGATCAAAAATCGCATTTTCTGACGATTGAGCGGATGAGGGGGCTGCCATTGCGATTCCGTCTTCTCTTTCGGATATGCGTCGGTAATATGGATAAGGGCGTAGATGCATTCGAACGGGGGCGAATGCAATGGTTGATGACGACAGGTCGCATCAAAGCTTGGTGTTGAGGCTGAAAACGACGGCGTTTAACGCGGTGCGTGTTGGTTTGCGCCGTTCTGCGGATATTCTGTTTCCAGCAAGCTGTATCGGTTGCCGCATAGAGGTTTCCGAACCCGGAACGCTTTGCCCTGAGTGCTGGTCACAGCTGCGGTTTATCGAAAAGCCTTACTGCCCGGTGCTTGGCATTCCGTTTAATCATGATTTTGGCGAGAATTTCATGAGCGCGGAAGCAATCGCCAATCCGCCGCCGTTTCGGCGTCTGCGCTCTGCGGTGCTTCACAGAGGGGCTGCGCAGCGCATGGCTGTCTCGCTTAAGTTTCATGACCGCACGGATTTAGCATCATGGATGGCACGCTGGATGCAGCGTGCCGGACGGGAATTGCTGGATGAGTGCGATGTCATTTTGCCGGTGCCGTTGCACAAATGGCGTTTCTGGTCGCGGCGGTTTAACCAGTCGGCAGAGCTGGCGCGCAGCTTGGCGCAACTCAGTGGCAAGCCTTATGAACCACAGGCCATAAGGCGTATTCGTCAGACAAATCAGCAGATCGGGCTTGGTTTGAAAGAGCGAAAGCGCAATGTCGACGGTGCTTTCCGCGTGCCAAAGGAGCACGATATTCATGTGCGCGGACGGAGGGTCTTGTTGATCGATGATGTTTATACGACAGGATCAACGGCGAAAGCTGCAACACGTGCGCTCTTGCGCGGTGGCGCAAAAAGCGTGGATGTGCTGACATTCAGCCGGGTTCTACCGGATTCGTGAACGCATCAGGGGCTTCCAGATCGTTGTTTTGCCATTATATAGAGGCCAACGAATGGAGTTTTACATGACTGATGTCACCATCTATACCCGCCCTGGCTGCCCATATTGCACGCGTGCAGTCGGTCTTTTGAAGAACAAGGGCGTTGCGTTTAGCGAAATTAATGCAGGCGCTACACCTGAACTGCGTGCGGAAATGCAGCAGCGTTCGGGCCGCAATACCTTCCCGCAGATTTTTGTCGGTTCGGTGCATGTGGGCGGTTGCGATGATCTGTTTGCTCTCGATAATGCAGGCAAGCTTGATGGTCTGCTTGCGACTGGCGAACTGAATTAAGATTATGAAGGGGGAGACACTTATGAGCACTTTTCGCGCTGCTGCGGTTCAGATGCGTTCGGGCACGGATGTGGCCCGCAATGTCGAGGCGATGGAAAAACTGGTTTCCGATGCTGCGGCAAAGGGTGCTCACTATGTGCAGACCCCGGAAATGACCGGCGCGCTGATGCGTGATCGTGCAGCGCTTTTTGCAAGTCTGCGCGATGAAAAGGAAGATCTGGTCTTTAAGGCCGCGTCAGAACTTGCAAAGAAGTACGGCATTTATCTGCATATTGGTTCGACGGCGATTGCCGCCGGTGACGGCAAGATTGCCAATCGTGGCGGCATCTTTGCGCCATCGGGTGAGAAGATCGCAACCTATGACAAGGTGCATATGTTCGATGTTGATCTCGACAACGGCGAAAGCTGGCGCGAATCAGCAACCTATGAGCCGGGCAAGGAAACGGTGATTGCCGAACTGCCTTTTGCTCATGTTGGCATGGCGGTGTGCTATGATATCCGTTTTCCGCAACTGTTTCGTGCGCAGGCGCTGGCAGGCGCCAATGTGATTACCGGGCCTGCTGCATTCACGCGTCAGACCGGTGAAGCGCACTGGCATGTTTTGCAGCGTGCGCGTGCGATTGAAAATGGCGCGTTCCTGATTTCGGCTGCGCAAGGTGGTGTGCATGAGGATGGTCGCGAGACCTATGGGCATTCGCTGATCGTTTCCCCTTGGGGCAAGGTCTTGGCAGAAGCGGCGCATGATGAGCCGGGTGTCATTGTTGCCGATATTGATGTGAGCGAGAGTGCCGCCGCACGCGCCAAGGTTCCGAACCTCAAGAATGCACGTGAGTTTTCTGTGAAGGTTGTTCAAGAGAAAGAGGACGTATAATCCATGATCCGCTTTTCGCTTCATTGCGATCACGGCCATGAATTTGAAGGCTGGTTTCGTGACAATGCCGACTTCGATCGGCAGTCGGAGCGCAAACTCGTCTCTTGCCCTGTCTGCAATTCGCCTGAAATTCGAAAATCGCTGATGGCGCCTGCCGTCTCCACCAGCCGCTCAAAAGAGCAGGTGGCGATTGCCCTCGGTGAGGCGCAGAAGCAGGCGCTTGAACAAATGCGCGCGTTGAGCCGCAAGGTTCGCGAAAATGCGGATTATGTTGGCGATAAATTTGCGGAAGAAGCGCGTAAAATCCACTTTGGTGAAACCGAAGCGCGGGGCATTTACGGAGAAGCGTCCAAAGAAGACGTTCATTCTCTCATTGAAGATGGCGTCGATGTGATGCCATTGCCTGTCTTCCCGGAAGATAAAAACTGATACTTAAAGACTTTGATTGCGTGAGAGGATATGGCGCATGAAACTGATGGATTCCGCGCCTTTCTTGCTGCTTGCCACAGGCACGCTTCTGGGGCTTATTTTGCCTCTTGGAAAAATCGCCGCTGAAGCGGGGGTTCCGCCGACAATCTGGACATTTTTGTTTTCAGCCAGTGCCGGAGTTATTCTGCTTGTGGCTTTGCTTTTGAGCAAAAAGCGGGTCGGCATTTCCGGCCACAGGTTGCGCTATTACATTTGTACGGCTGCGATTTCCTATGCGGCTCCTAATCTGCTGATCCTGTCGGCGATTCCGCGACTTGGAGCCGGATTTACCGGCATCATGTACACGCTGTCGCCGGTGATCACGCTTCTGATCTCGATGGGCTTTGGCCTTCGTCGCCCCAATGCGCTCGGCATTGCAGGGATTATCGTGGGCTTTATCGGTGCCATTATGGTGGCAATGACGCGTGGCGAAATCGGCAAGCCTGCCGATCCGCTCTGGATTGGATTAGCGCTTCTCATTCCGGTGTTTCTGGCGATGGGAAATGTCTATCGCACGCTTGACTGGCCGAAAAATGCTGATCCGACGGAGCTTGCTTCAGGCAGTCATCTGGCCGCGGCTGTGATGCTGTTGATTGGTATGTTGTTGTTTAACGGCGATTTTCCGATTGAGACACTGGCGCTTGCGCCGCTCACTGCTGTGGCGCAAGGGGTTGCGGCAGCAGGCATGTTTGCTTTGTTTTTTCGCTTACAGGCGGTCGGCGGGCCGGTTTATCTCAGCCAGATCGGCTATGTGGCCGCAGCGCTTGGGCTGATTTCCGGCACGCTGTTTCTGGGCGAAAACTATCCGTTGCTCACATGGATAGGTGCTGTCGTCATCGCCTTTGGTGTGGCACTGACGACAAAAGCTCAGAAGCGTTGATTAAAGCGCGATGCGCTTTGTTTCTTTTGTACAAACATGTCGTTATCAGAAAACCGGTTCCCACTTTTCTGCGACATGTTTCATGCGGGCCGTTCCGCAAGAACCATGTAGTTCACATCGGTATCGCGTGAACGGTTCCAGCTATCGGCAAGTGGGTTATAGGTTACGCCCAGCTTGTCGATCAGATTGAGGCCCGCTTTGCAAAGAGCTGCTTCGAGTTCTTCTGGACGCACCAGCTTTTCATATTGATGCGTGCCGCGCGGAAGCCAGCGCAGCACATATTCCGCACCGATGATTGCCAGACCATAGGCTTTGAACGTGCGGTTGATGGTGGCAACAAACATCAACCCACCCGGCTTTACCATTTCGCTGGTCGCAGACATGAAAAGATCGACATCAGAGACGTGTTCGACCACTTCCATGTTGAGCACGACATCGAACTTCTCGCCCGCTTCGGCCAGAGCTTCGGCAGTGGTTGCGCGATAGTCGACTTCAACGCCGCTTTGGGCCGCGTGAATTTTTGCAACTTCAATATTGGTTTCGGATGCATCCGCACCGATGACCGTTGCACCAAGGCGCGCCATCGGTTCGCACAACAGGCCACCACCGCAGCCAATATCAAGAAAGCGCAGGCCTTCAAACGGGCGCGGACTATTGGCATCAAGCTTGAATTTTTCGCAGACCTTTTCCTTGATATAGGCAAGGCGTGTCGGATTGAATTTATGCAGTGGACGAAATTTGCCCTGCGGGTTCCACCACTCGGCGGCAATGCGCGAAAAATGCTCGATTTCAGAAGCATCAATCGTGGTGCGGGCAGTCTCGGTCATGTCAATCTCCTGCGAAGGCAATGTGCCGTTCTGCTCTCAAGGTAGCGCTTTAAAGTCAAGGATCAAATCAAATTCCTGATTCCAAAGCCTTCATTATTGTTTCACGGGAATCCCACCCTTGCGGAAGCGCGACATTTTAGCTATGTGACCCCCGGTTTGTCTGTCGCAAGAAAATAATGTTTCGGCAGGCTAAAGTGTAATTTTGCAAAAGACGGGACGTAACCTTAAATGGCGCGCATCGTGATGAAATTCGGCGGCACTTCTGTGGCTGATCTGGAACGCATCTCCAATGTGGCGCGCCACGTCAAACGTGAAGTCGATGCCGGCAACCAGGTGGCTGTTGTCGTCTCAGCCATGTCGGGCAAAACGAACGAACTGGTCAGCTGGGTGCAGAACATGCCCAAGGTTGCCGGTGGCACCTCGCCTTTTTACGATGCACGTGAATATGATGCCATTGTTGCTTCCGGCGAGCAGGTGACAAGCGGCCTTCTGGCCATTGCGTTGCAGTCCATTGGTGTTGACGCGCGTTCGTGGCAGGGCTGGCAGATTCCGATCCAGACAGACAATGCGCATGGTGCAGCCCGTATTCAAGAAATCGACGGCTCTGAAATTATCCGTCGCATGGAAATGGGACAGGTTGCCGTTGTTGCCGGTTTCCAGGGCATTGGTCCTGATAACCGCATCGCAACACTGGGCCGTGGCGGTTCGGATACGTCTGCTGTCGCGATTGCGGCTGGTGTAAAGGCCGATCGTTGCGACATCTATACCGATGTCGATGGTGTTTATACGACCGATCCACGCATTGAACCGAAGGCAAAGCGCCTTTCCCGCATTACATTTGAAGAAATGCTGGAAATGGCTTCGCTGGGTGCCAAGGTTCTTCAGGTGCGCTCGGTTGAGCTTGCCATGGTACATAAAGTTCGCACCTTCGTGCGCTCCAGTTTTACGGACCCCAATGCACCGGGCATGGATGATCCGATCAACCCGCCCGGAACGCTCATTTGCGACGAGGAAGAAATCGTGGAACAGCAGGTCGTCACAGGTATCGCTTATGCGAAGGATGAAGCTCAGATTTCGCTCCGGCGTGTGGCCGACCGGCCCGGTATCTCGGCAGCGATTTTTGGGCCTCTCGCCGAAGAGCACATCAATGTCGATATGATCGTACAGAATGTGTCGGAAGACGGTTCGAAAACCGATATGACGTTTACGATTCCGACCGGCGATATTGATAAGGCACTGCGCGTTCTTGATAAAGTGAAGGCAGAAATCGGCTCGGATCATATCCAGTCGGAAACCGGTCTTGCCAAGATTTCGGTAATCGGTATCGGTATGCGCAGCCATGCCGGTGTTGCAGCGACTGCTTTTAAGGCCCTGGCTGAAAAGGGCATCAATATCCGCGCGATCACCACGTCTGAGATCAAAATCTCGATCCTGATTGATGGTCCTTATGCCGAACTCGCAGTCCGCACGCTGCATGGCGTCTATGGTCTTGATAAGTAATTAGCCGGCTTTATCTGGTTCGTTTTGAAACAATGCCGCTCGCTAGAAATAGCGTGCGGCATTGGCTTATTGTACGACTTCTCATATTTTCGAACGATTGGACTAGACGTAGGTGTCAAAAATGCTCACAAAGGATTCGGCGTAACGCTTCGCAGGCGGGTAATGGGAACTGGCTTTGCGTGAGGCGGGGCCTGTACCAAATGAGGAGCCTCCGACGATCATGCGTGATCTGACAACTGGTCCCCGCGTGCTGCTGAAGCGGTTGCGCGAATTGATGGCGGAATCACTTGAGCCGCAGGAACGCCTTGACCGGATCGTCCGTGAAATCGCGCAAAATATGGTCGCGGAAGTTTGCTCTTTCTATATTCTGCGCGCCGATGGCGTGCTTGAGCTTTATGCGACTGAAGGTCTTAATCCTCAATCTGTTCACCTTGCACAGCTGCGTCTGGGGCAGGGACTTGTCGGCACGATTGCCGCCAGCGCGCGCCCGTTAAACCTGACCGATGCGCAGAGCCATCCTGCCTTTGCCTATCTGCCTGAAACCGGCGAAGAAGCCTATAATTCGTTCCTTGGTGTGCCTGTGCTTCGTGCTGGCCGCACTTTGGGCGTTCTTGTTGTCCAGAATCAGACCAAGCGCGCTTATCGTGAGGATGAGGTTGAGGCACTTGAAACGACAGCAATGGTTCTGGCCGAGATTATCGCGACCGGCGATGGTCTGCGTCTTGCCCGCCCCGGTATCGAACTGGATCTTGGCCGTCCGATGAGCGTGACGGGCAATGCGCTCAATGACGGTATCGGGCTTGGTCATGTCGTGCTGCATGAGCCGCGTATCGTTGTCACCAACCTGTTTAATGAAGACAGCCAGGCTGAACTGGCCCGGCTGGAAGAAGCTGTTGGCTCATTGCGCATTTCCATCGATGATATGCTTTCGCGCCGCGATGTGGCTGTGGAAGGCGAGCATCGTGAAGTGCTCGAAGCCTATCGCATGTTTGCGCATGATCGCGGCTGGGTGCGGCGTCTGGAAGAAGCCATTCACAATGGTCTGACGGCGGAAGCCGCGGTCGAGAAGGTGCAGAGCGACACGCGTGCGCGCATGGTGCATCTGACCGATCCTTATATGCGCGAACGTCTGTCCGATTTTGATGATCTGGCAAACCGCCTGCTGCGTCAGCTGATGGGGCGCGATGTCAAGACTATCGCCGAATCACTGGCAAAGGATGCCATTATCGTTGCGCGCACCATGGGCGCTGCCGAACTGCTTGACTATCCGCGCGAGCGTTTGCGTGGCGTGGTGCTCGAAGATGGTGCCGCGACCAGCCATGTGGTGATTGTTGCGCGGGCGATGGGCATTCCCGTGGTCGGTCAGGCCAAGGGCGCTGTTTCCATGGCGGAAAACAATGATGCGGCTATCGTTGATGGTGATGAGGGCATTGTGCATCTGCGTCCACAGGCGGATGTGGAATTGGCTTATGCCGAAAAAGTCCGCTTCCGTGCGCGTCGTCAGGCGCATTATCGCGAATTGCGCGACAAGCCAGCGCTGACGCAGGATGGCGTTGAGATTTCGCTTTTGATGAATGCGGGTCTTCTGGTTGATCTGCCGCAGCTTTCGGCATCGGGCGCTGCCGGCATTGGGTTGTTCCGCACCGAGCTTCAGTTCATGGTGGCATCGACCTTCCCGCGTGCAGAACAGCAGGAACGTCTTTATCGCTCTGTGATTGAGGCTGCGGGCAGCAAGCCTGTAACCTTCCGCACACTCGATATTGGTGGTGACAAGGTTCTTCCTTATTTCCGCGCAACCGGTCAGGAAGAAAATCCAGCTCTTGGCTGGCGCGCGATCCGCCTGACGCTGGATCGTCCGGGCCTGCTGCGCACCCAGTTGCGCGCACTTCTGAAAGCGGCCGGTGGCCGTGAGCTGAAACTTATGTTGCCGATGGTGACGGAAGTGTCGGAAGTGAAGGCTGCACGCGAGATTATCGATCGTGAAGTGCGCCATCTGTCACGCTTTGCACACACGCTGCCGCTTAATCTCAAGCTTGGTGCGATGATCGAAGTGCCTGCGCTTTTGTGGCAGCTTGATGAGTTGATGTCGATTGTGGACTTTGTGTCTGTCGGTTCCAACGACCTGTTCCAGTTTCTGATGGCTGTCGATCGCGGGAACTCGCTGATTTCGGGTCGTTTTGATCAGTTGTCGCCTGCGTTCCTGCGCACATTGCGTCACATTGTTGATGCAGGCAAACGGCATGGAAAGCCGGTGACACTGTGCGGTGAAATGGCCGGACGTCCGCTGACGGCGATGGCGCTGATTGGCCTTGGTTTCCGCTCGATTTCGATGTCAGCGGCAAGTATTGGTCCGGTTAAGGCAATGCTGGGAGCGCTTGACGCGGGCAAGCTCAATGCTTTGCTTAATGAGAAGCTCGACAAGCCAAATGGTGCACATTCGCTGCGTGAGTTGCTGCTTCAGTTTGCCGAAGACAACGATATTCCGCTATAGCGTAGAAAATTGCATGAAATGTTTGGGTGTCGCGCCTTGTGCGCGGCCCTTAATACTGCTTATTCGCGCTGCTATTAAAGTTTTCAGGATATACCAATGATCGCATTGCCACAGGACCGGATGGACCAGCTTTTGAAGCGGTTCTCGATGATTGAAAGCCAGATGGCGAACAATCCGGATTCGGAAACCTATGTGAAGCTTGCTTCAGAATATTCCGAGCTTCAGGAGGTCGTCGGAAAAATCCGGGAGCTGACCGATGCGCGTAATGAAGCCCGTGATCTGACTGCTATGCGCGATGATGCCTCAACCGATGCCGAAATGCGCGCATTGGCAGTGGAAGAATTGCCAGACGTTGAAAAGCGCATTGAAGGTCTTGAACAGGAAGTCCAGATTCTGCTTCTGCCCAAAGACGCTGCCGATGAAAAGAATGCGATCCTTGAAATCCGTGCCGGTACGGGTGGACTTGAAGCGGCGCTGTTTGCTGGCGACCTCTTTCGCATGTATGAGCGTTTTGCTTCCGAAAAAGGCTGGCGCGTTGAGCTTGTTTCGTCAAGCGAGGGCGATGCCGGTGGTTACAAGGAAATTATTGCCACTGTTTCGGGCAAGGGCGTGTTTTCCAAGCTGAAGTTCGAATCCGGTGTGCACCGCGTGCAACGTGTGCCGGAAACCGAAGCGGGTGGGCGTATCCATACGTCTGCGGCAACGGTTGCCGTGCTTCCAGAAGCCGAAGACATTGATATCGAAATTCGCAACGAAGATATCCGCATTGATACAATGCGCGCTTCGGGTGCGGGTGGTCAGCACGTCAACACGACTGACTCGGCAGTGCGCATCACGCATATTCCAACAGGCATCATGGTGGTGCAGGCCGAAAAATCGCAGCACCAGAACCGCGCCCGTGCCATGCAGATCCTGCGCGCGCGTCTTTATGATATGGAGCGGCAAAAGGCTGAGTCAGAACGCTCAGAATCACGCCGCAGCCAGGTGGGGTCGGGCGACCGTTCCGAGCGTATCCGCACCTATAACTTCCCACAGGGGCGCGTGACCGATCATCGCATCAACCTCACGCTTTATAAGCTTGACCGGGTGATGATGGGGGAACTTGATGAACTGGTCGACGCGCTGATTTCAGACCATCAGACGGCGCTGTTGATGGAAATGGGCGAAAACGCGTGAGTGGTGAACGTCTTGATCATCTGATGGCGCAAGCCCGCGCACGATTGCGGGGTGCGGGTGTTAATACGCCTGATCTTGATGCGCAGTTGCTGCTTGAATGGACAACCGGCGCGACACGGCTTGATATGATTGTGTCACCGGAAAAGATGATGGATGAGGAACAGGTCGCGAAATTAAACGATGCGCTTGAGCGCCGCGCCGAAGGGGAGCCTGTGCACCGCATTATCGGTATGCGTGAGTTCTATGGTTTGCCGTTCAGGCTTTCGCCCGAAACACTCGAACCACGCCCGGATACGGAGGCGCTTGTCGAGCTTGTTTCGCCCTATATTGAAAAGCTGATTGCGCTATATGGTCGGGCGCTGATGCTTGATATGGGGACAGGAACGGGCGCAATTGCGATTTCACTCCTGCATAAATTTGAGAAGCTCAATGCGATCGGGCTTGATGTGGCTGATGGTGCGCTGGCCATGGCGCGGATCAATGCGGCAGCCAATGGGGTGAGTGAGAGATTTGCGGCATTGAAAAGCGACTGGTTTGCGAATGTCAGCGGAAAGTTTCATCTCATTGTTTCAAACCCGCCCTATATTCCGCATGAAGAGATTGCTGCTCTCTCAGCTGATGTGCGCGAGCATGATCCGATGGCAGCCCTTGATGGTGGGGCGGACGGGCTTGATTTCTATCGCGCCCTTGCACTTGAGGCTCGTGCATACCTACATAAAGGTGGTATTGTTGCCGTCGAAATTGGCGTGGGCCAGTTTGACGATGTCGGCGCCATTTTTGAAAGCGCCAATTTCCATTTGATCAATTCTGCAAGCGATTTGGGTGGCCACAGAAGGGCCATGGTTTTCATGCATGAAGACATTATGCCAAGGCGCTAAGATGCTGACGCGTCATGCCTTGAAACTGTTCAATCGCCACACAGGCTTAACCAAGTATCCACGAAACATGATTACCGGTATTTGGAATTGCAAGTGTTTGATGTGTCATAAGTAAAAAAACACGCGACGACCTCAAAAAAGCGCTTGGAATTTGCGGCGAAGCCGGTTAGTTTCCAGCCACCGTATACAGCCAGAATGGTTTTGCCCGCTTGAGGGCGGTGGCGGAAATACTCCATGACGAATTAGGGTCATGCTCCTATGAGGTTTTTCTCAAGGGATGGTTTGTACGGAAATGCTCGACTTTCAAAAATAGTTCCGAAGGGTTTTCTTTTCGGGAGGTCTTGCAAATACCAAGCCAAAAAGTTCGCGTTGTCCTTTGTGGACGGTGCGGAACTCTGAACAATTCGATGTGTGGGAAGTTTTAGGGTGTGCTTCCTCCATGGCTCGATAATGCGAAGCCGGTGGCTTTAAGCCGCGGGAATTTGACGCCCTTTAATCTGAAAAGAGAAGACGATGAGGCCAGCACAGCAGAACAGGCGCATGCGCGGACGGGGAAATAACAATAATAACAACAACAACAACCGCAAGGGCCCCAATCCTCTGTCGCGTAATTATGAAAGCAATGGACCGGATGTAAAAATCCGCGGCAATGCTCAACATATTGCAGAAAAATATACGACTTTGGCCCGTGACGCACAGGCGTCCGGTGATCGGGTCATGGCTGAAAATTACCTTCAGCACGCAGAACATTACAATCGCATCATCATGGCTGCCATGGCGCAGCAGAACATTCCGTATCAGCGCGAAGAAAACTTCGACAATGACGGTGGTGATGAAGATGAAAGCGGCTATGCCCCAGCAGCGCCAGCGCCACAGCCAGTCAATGGTTCCGGGCCGCAGCCGGTGATTGAAGGCACGCCAGCTGAAGTTGTTTATGGTGAAGAGAGCAGCGAAGGCCGCGCGGACAACCGCCCTGACAATCGTTCGCAGCCCCGTGATGGTCGCGATGGACGGGATCAGCGCCGTCTCGGTCGCGGTCGCCGCCCTCAGCGCGAACGCTTCAATGCAGGCGAAACTTCCGAACAGCCTGTCATCGAGGCCGCTGTTGCGGCGCTAGCCGATGAACAGCCAGCTCCGACGCCTGTTGTTGAGCCGGTTGCTGAAAAGCCCGCCGCTCAAAAGCCAGTGCGTGCTGAACGGCCTGCCAAAGTTGCGGAAGAAGTAGCACCGGCTGTTGAAAAGTCGGCGCCTGCGGTTGAAGCAGCGGTTGAGGCTTCGGTTAAAGAAGAAGCGCCAGCCCGCGTCACGCGGCGCCCCGGTCGCCCGCGTCGTGTTCCCAAGGATGAAGTTGCTGAACCTGCGGATTCCGATGCGTAATTGCTGAACTCGCAAGACGATAGATTTTAAAAAATGGCGCGGTTTTCCGCGCCATTTTTATTTGCATTTTAAGGCGCTTTCCGGGCTTGCCGAAATCGTTCCATACTCCCATATTCCTTCTTGGATAAGGAGCCAGCTGATAAGGGGGCTCCGTCACCAGAAGTCTTCCGATGCCGATACGGGTCGGAGGGAAAAGGAGACATTATGAATATTGAGAAATATACCGAACGGGTTCGGGGCTTTATCCAGTCTGCCCAGACATTTGCCCTTTCTTCCAGCAATCAGCAGTTTACACCTGAGCATCTTCTCAAAGTCCTCGTTGATGACGATGAAGGGCTGGTCGCGTCGCTGATTGAGCGTGCTGGCGGTCGTATCGCCGATGTGCGCATGGGCTTGCAGACAGCACTCGAAAAATTGCCGAAAGTAAGCGGTGGTAATGATCAGCTTTATCTTGCGCAACCATTGGCGAAGGTTTTCACCCTTGCCGAAGAGCTTGCGACCAAGGCGGGTGACAGCTTTGTCACGGTTGAACGCCTGTTGACTGCGCTTGCTATTGAGAAGTCTGCAAAAACGTCTGAAATTCTTGCTGCTGCCGGTGTGACACCGACCGCGCTCAACAAGGTTATTAATGATATGCGTAAAGGCCGCACAGCCGATTCTGCTTCCGCTGAAAGCAATTACGATGCGTTGAAGAAATATGCGCGCGATCTGACGGAAGATGCGCGTGCAGGCAAGCTTGATCCGGTTATCGGCCGCGATGAAGAAATTCGCCGCACGATTCAGGTACTGTCGCGCCGCACCAAGAACAATCCGGTGCTGATCGGTGAGCCAGGCGTTGGTAAGACAGCGATTGCCGAGGGCCTGGCGCTGCGCATTGTGAATGGCGATGTGCCAGAATCGCTCAAAGACAAGCAACTGATGGCGCTCGATATGGGTGCGCTGATTGCCGGTGCGAAATATCGCGGTGAATTTGAAGAGCGTCTGAAGGCTGTGCTTTCGGAGGTGCAGACGGCTGCCGGTGAGATCATTCTTTTCATCGATGAAATGCATACGCTGGTTGGTGCCGGAAAGTCCGATGGTGCGATGGATGCATCCAATCTGCTCAAGCCCGCATTGGCGCGCGGTGAGTTGCACTGTGTGGGTGCGACCACGCTTGAGGAATATCGCAAATATGTTGAAAAGGACGCAGCACTTGCGCGTCGTTTCCAGCCGGTATTTGTCGATGAGCCGACAGTTGAGGACACGATTTCGATCCTTCGTGGTTTGAAGGAGAAATATGAGCAGCACCATAAGGTCCGTGTTTCTGACTCGGCACTTGTTGCGGCTGCAACGCTTTCAAACCGTTATATCACCGACCGTTTCCTGCCGGATAAGGCAATTGACCTTGTCGATGAAGCCGCATCGCGTCTGCGTATGCAGGTGGATTCAAAGCCGGAAGAACTCGACGAAATTGATCGTCGCGCCATGCAGCTCAAAATCGAGCGCGAAGCGCTGAAGGTCGAAACGGATACGGCTTCCAAAGATCGTTTACAGCGTCTTGAAAAAGAGCTGTCCGATCTGGAAGAGGAATCAGCGGAGCTGACGGCAAAGTGGCAGGCTGAAAAGCAGAAGCTTGGCCTTGCTGCTGATTTGAAGCGTCAGTTGGAAGAAGCACGCAATGCTTTGGCGATTGCACAGCGCAGCGGTGAATTCCAGAAGGCTGGCGAGCTGGCTTATGGAACAATCCCTCAGCTTGAGAAGCAGCTTGCCGATTCTGAAAGCATCGAAAATAAGGGCTCCCTCCTTGAGGAAACCGTAACACCTGAACATGTTGCGCAGGTTGTTGGGCGCTGGACCGGCATTCCGGTTGAGCGGATGCTGGAAGGTGAACGCGAAAAGCTTTTGCGTATGGAAGACGAACTCGCAAAGCGGGTCGTTGGACAGGGCGAGGCTGTTCAGGCTGTTTCCAAGGCCGTCCGTCGTGCGCGCGCAGGCCTTCAGGATCCAAACAGGCCAATCGGCTCGTTCATCTTCCTTGGACCAACGGGTGTGGGCAAGACCGAGCTGACCAAGGCGCTGGCTTCGTTCCTGTTTCAGGACGACACGGCAATGGTGCGCATTGATATGTCGGAATTCATGGAGAAGCACTCCGTAAGCCGACTGATCGGTGCCCCTCCCGGCTATGTCGGCTATGAGGAAGGCGGCGTTCTGACGGAAGCTGTACGGCGCAGACCCTATCAGGTGATCCTGTTCGACGAGATCGAAAAGGCGCACCCGGATGTGTTCAACGTGTTGCTTCAGGTTCTCGATGATGGTCGTCTGACCGATGGTCAGGGCCGCACGGTCGATTTCCGCAATACTGTCATTATCATGACCTCGAACCTTGGCGCTGAATATCTCGTCAATCTTGGCGAGAACGATGATGTTGAAACTGTGCGTGATGAGGTGATGGGTGTTGTAAGGGCGTCGTTCCGTCCAGAGTTCCTCAACCGCGTCGATGAAATTATCCTGTTCCACAGGCTGCGTCGTGACGATATGGGATCGATTGTCGATATCCAGCTCAAGCGTTTGCAGGCTCTGTTGCATGATCGCAAGATTACTTTGGAACTCGAAGATGATGCGCGCGAGTGGTTGGCAAACAAAGGATACGATCCGGCTTATGGTGCGCGTCCGTTGAAGCGGGTTATTCAGAAAGAAGTTCAGGACCCGTTGGCCGAACGAATTCTGGTTGGCGATATTCTTGACGGTTCGATCGTCAAGATTTTGCCTGGCTCGGACCGACTCAACTTTCGTCCTATCCGTGTGATGGGTGAAGGTGAACCGGTGCAGGAAGACGAAAAGGCCTAAGTCTTAAACTATGTCGCAAACGGCGCCGCACTCGTTTGAGTGCGGCGCTTTTTTCTTTTTGAACAGGATGTTCAGGCCATCTTCATGTCCAGTTCATCTGGCATTTGCTGTTATTGGGTAATTAATTGTTAACCATATAGTTGCATTCCTTGTCTCAAGGTAATTCAGGGTTTCTTGTATGTCGCATCTCTTACGCATGCTTCGCTTCGGATTGTTCGGGTTTGCAAGTATTTTTACCGGCATTCTTGCTGTAGGCGGTTCAGCCTTTGCGCAAACAAGTGATGCGGCAATTCATGTTTCGCAGCCAACGCAGCTCGCGCAGCTCTTTGATTGGGGGCACGATCGCGGACGCGACAGGGGCGTGCGCGTTTATACTGATGAATATGGTCGGCAGGTAACGGTTGATCGTCGCGGACGTGTTTTGCATATCGAAGACCCGCGCGATTCCGGGCGCTATGCAAGTGGTCGCCAACAGAATGAGGGCTGGTCCGATGGTCCTGTGGGCGGTGGCGCGCCCTATGACGGCTTTGGCAATGTGCCTGAAGATCCGAATTATTATCCAGAAGCGCCCGCCGCGCCCGGTTATGATTATAACCGGGACGGTCAGGTCCAGCGCTCGGAATTGCCGCCGGCAGGCACCGAATATCCGGACACCGAATCGCCAACAGCCAGCATCAATCGCGATCCCGGTTATCAACAGCCAGGGACGCAGCCGCAGGCTGTTCCGCATGTCGATGATATGACGCCAGCCATCGAAATGCCGAAAGGGCAGGGCGCAAAGCAGAAGATTGCGGCCTATCAGGTGTTGCTTGATCGCGCAGGTGCATCCCCCGGTGTGATTGATGGTCGCTCTGGCAGCAATGTGGACAAGGCTGCCGCCGCCTATAGCGAAATGACGGGTAAATTTCTCAATCCGAGTGATGAGGCTGCAATCAATGCCGAGCTTGAAGCCACCGGCGGCCCGGCTTTCACCGACTATACGATTACCAACGAAGATGTTGGCCGCCAGTATGTTGCATCCATTCCCGATGATTATGCCCATAAAGCACAGCTTCCGGCGATGGCCTATACATCCGTGACTGAAATGCTCGGTGAGAAGTTTCACATTGATGAAGCCTATCTCAAGGAGATCAATCCGGGTGTGAACTTCAATCAGCCGGGTTCTGTCGTAAAGGTTCCGAACCTTGGCAAAGCTGTTCGATCGAAGGTTGCACGAATCATTGCCGACAAGGCGCGGAAGCAAGTGCGCGGCTATGACGAGAACGGCAAACTAGTCGTTGCCTATCCGTCAACAATTGGCTCGTCTGATACGCCGTCACCATCGGGTATCGTGCAAGTCCAGCGCATCGCGATCAATCCGAACTATACATATAATCCGAAGCTTAACTTCAAGCAGGGTAACAATGACAAGGTTCTGACCATTCCGCCGGGTCCAAACGGTCCGGTCGGCACAGTGTGGATTGCACTGTCAAAGCCAACATATGGTATTCACGGAACGCCTGAACCCTCGCGCATCGGCAAAACATCCAGCCATGGCTGTGTGCGTTTGACCAATTGGGATGCGGAAGAGCTGGCGAAGCTTGTGAAACCGGGCGTAACGGTTGAATTCACCGATTAGAGCGCATTTTGCTTCTGATTGGATCAGATCGGCGCTCTAATCCTTTGTTCTAACGCGCATCTTTTCCAAAAACCGTGTGACAGGCAACGAAAGCATATTCATAACAATATGCTTTCGTTTTGCGTTTTTAAGCTCGCTTGTTTGAAGAATCAGCTCTTTGCCGAACCGCTGGATGCAAGTTTGGTGCCTGCATCATCTGTATTTAACAGTGTATCGATACGATCGCGCTCTTGCTTAAAGGCTTCCAGTTCCGGTCCTTTAAGCGCTTTATTATCTGGCAAACGAATACGAAGCGGGTCAACCTTGGTTCCATTAACGATCAGCTCGTAATGAAGGTGTGGACCGGTTGAAAGGCCGGTTGAGCCAACATAGCCAATCACTTGTCCCTGACGCACACGCTGACCGGCGCTTATGCCACGTGCAATTGCATTTTGATGGCTGTAGCTGCTGACATAACCATTGGCGTGACGAATCAAAGTCTGGTTGCCATAGCCATTCGTCCATCCAGCCTTTTCAACAACACCATTGCCCGAAGCAATAATCGGCGTGCCGCGTGGTGCTGCCCAATCAACACCGGTATGCATGCGGCTGTAGCCAAGAATCGGATGTCGGCGCATTCCAAAAGGAGAGCGGAATACGCCATTGGGCACCGGATTGCGCAATAGGAACTGTTTGGCACTCTTGCCGTCTTCATTGAAGTAATCGATGCTGCCATCGGGTGCCTGATAGCGGTAGAACTTTCGCGTCGTTCCGCTGAAGGTCGCTGCGACGAAAAGAAGATGGGAATCACCGTCTGGTTTTTCCGGGTCGTCCGGCAAGGAGAAAAAAGCATCGATTTTGTCGTTCGGCGAAAGGCGAGCCTGAAGATCGACATCGCTCGCCAGCATTTTGACGAGGTTTTCGCGCATGGTTTCGGTCATACCATAGGCAAGGGCTGCGCGGCTGATACCATCATATGCACTTGGCAGATTGCCGCGGATGGCGGTTGGCGGCGCATCGCCATCGAACGCAGACGCGAGCAGCGGTGTTTCTTCTGGCTGATCGGACGGCACATATTGCATACGATCATTCAGCGACACCGTCACCAGATGTGTGGTTCGATGATAAACACTCGCTCTGACAACGCGGTCTTCGCCATTTTGTGTTTCGGTCCCGATACGCAGGACGCTACCTTCTTTAAGGCGCGGCGAATTGAGCAGTTTGATAAGCGCATCCGCCATATGAGAGACGTCTTCTCCCGTGTAACCCGCATCTTGCAGCGCCTGTTTGATGTCCATCGTCCGGCGGAAAGGAATCAGTTCTTCCGAGAAACCGTCGGCGGCTTCTTCATCATCGGCACGCAGCGCAACGCTGACATTTTCCTGGGTGATTTTTACACCGAGAGCGGGGCTAAGCGCAAAAGACGAATCGGTTCCACCGAAACGCGCCGGGTCCACATAGTGTAAAGAGGCAACCTGGACATCACCGTCGGTTAGCAGCGCGCCGGTGTCGCGGACGACTTTTTCAACTTCATCAACAGTCAGATCATTGGATGCGTCGAAAGTCGTGCTGTTGAGTGGAAAATCGGCAACTTGCAGGCTGACTTCACTTTCAACTTTTGCACCGTAAATCTGCCCGGTATCGGTAGGTTGCGGTGCCGCCGGACCTTCCGAGAAAATAGACATCGCATCAAATGCCGGGTACTTGCGACTTGTTGGATGGTCAACGGCCAAAGCCATATGCACCAGCTCAAAGGGTCTTGTGCGGATAACCTCGCGCTCGCCAACCTTTTGCATCGTTGAAAGGTCGAAGCGACGGCGATCTGTGGCTTTCTGCTTTGAAATCGTGCTGACGAGGCGGGCGCCTTTGGTGACGTTCGTATCATTGACGATGCCGGGCATGTCATTGCGCGCGAGAATTTCCGGTGGCGTTGCCAATTGTTCGCGGCCATCTAGGGCGGCAAACAAAGCCACACCAATGAGCATGCAAGACGTAACGCCTGTAAGAAATGTGCCTGCAAGCCAACGTGCTGAAACTTCACGCCGGTCAGGGGGGCGGCGGCGTCCGCCTACCGTCAGCGGGGGCTCGTCACCCGGATCCAGATTGTTGGGCCCCAATTCTTTCATGCTGCTTTTGTTGGCCCTTCTGCAAATCTGGCCGCACCCGAAGGTGCGTGAACATCATTTTCCAGAAAGCAGCGGGACCGCGATCTGATGTATGGTGTCTTCCCTTAATTATGGAAGTCCCTCAAACGGGATTTTGAGTTTTGCCTGCCGTAACGCCTTAAGTCAACGATAAGCGGACCAGCTTTCGTTATCCACAGCATCCAGCCAGCCGCTTTTTGATTTGCGGGAAGGCTATTTCAATAATGAGGCCGGTTTGTGACCCCATCAGGCTATCTCTTAGGGGCTTTGTTAGAGGGGTATATATAAGCGTATATCGTGAAAACCCTGCTAATTGGGGAGAATTGTCAAAAAAGTTTCAAATAAGACAGTTTTGCCGTTGACAGTTTTGTTGAGTGGGGTCTATATGGCGCCACAACGAGGGCGGCGACGCTGCTAGCGGCAGACTGGTTCGTCCCTTGAGTTGGCAGATTGAGTTTGACAGCGAT